>JALVDV010000005.1 GCA_027008775.1 Candidatus Moraniibacteriota bacterium | reverse complement strand
GAACACTAGTAACGAAGAATAAACAAAGGGTTCCAATGGTTAAAGTCAGAGTTAAGGTTAAAAGTCTTTTCATCTTCTTTTCCTCCTTTTTCTGGTTTTTTGGTTTTTAATCATCTGATAACAGGAGCAAGTAAATAACTCCCGTTAGGTTTCCTTTGTTCGTACTCCCCGGATTGGGGTATTCATCTGCCGGCTCCGCCATCACCGCTATCTTTTGCTGGGAAGTCCTGGTTTCTCCCCAAGTACTGGTGGTTGTCAAACTTACAGTATAGGTTCCGGCTTCTTCATAGACATGGATCGGATTTTCTTCATCTGAAGTCTCTCCGTCACCGAAATCCCAATGATAGGAACTGATAGCGCCGGAACTGGCCTCGGAAGTATTCTCAAAAGCAACTGCTAAAGAAGATTCTCCCAGAACGGCATCGGCTTTAAAACTGGACGAAAACCAAGGCAAGAGAACCTCAAACTTGGCGTATTCGTCACAATCGCTTCCCTGATTGCAGGAAACATCTCTGTCCTCGCTGTTGTCTATTCTGACTTTGACATCCAACCAGAAATAGAGAGGAATTTTCTTTTCGTAGAGATGCTTTTGGGTGATGGGAAAGGTGTAAGAGTTCCTCCCTTCAGTGGCAACCGTCACTGCTTGCATATCGTTGGAAAGAGTAATGGTTGTTCTGCGCATCGTCTTACTGATTTTATCTCCGGGTTGGAAATCATCTTCTCTTTCGTCTTCATCCAGGACATCGTCATCAAGAGTTTTCTTTTCCGTGTGGCGGAATTTCTTTTTTGTGGTTACATTGTATTCCATCTTGACGTAATCACAAATGTCATTGGAACGATTCTCAATCCTGCCTTCGGCGAAGACTACTACGCTTTCTCCGGGAGAGAGAGCTTTTCCCGATTCGGTGTGAAAATGACTTTGATCCTCTCTTCTGATTTTCAGGTGAACGATGTGAACATCGGCTGAAGGAGTATGGGGATCATTATCATAAGTTCCTTCGCTTTCCCCGGGGTTGGTTTGCCAAGCTCCGTTATGACTATATCCCAGACCATTTCTCACTTGTTCGGAAGTTACTCCGGCTTGGGAAAAGGAAATATCCATTCTCTTGGAACCATCGGATTTTAAAGGAGTGTTTGAAGTTACCACGGCGGTATTGTTTGTAAAATCAAAGGTAATGTTTGCCTTGTTGTTGTTTCCGCAAAACCCGCTTATCAAATTGGCTTGTGTTTCACCGAGAATCTTTTGAAACCAATTTGAACCAACATCTTTGCAAAGATCAACATTGCGATACGTTGTTTTGTTTGGATTTTTATACCAAAGAACGATGTTTTCAAAAGAACTGTCTTGAACAAGAGCTCGCGCTGTTGAACCGACACAAACGTAGACATAGCCGTTGTATTGGTGCCAATCTTTTGGGGGATGATCTTTTCTCCACAGATATCTAAATTGCCAACCATTTCCATGATGCAAATTATCAGCTTGCAAAACATTCAAAGCGTATTCTCCTCCAGCTGTAACTCCATCCACGTAAATATTGTTAACATCAAAATCCGGCCCGATTAAGTCACGCAAATGTTGCACATTAAAACGAAGGGCTTTATCCGGCATGGTTTCGCTGGCATTACAGTCATTGTCATTATCACTCGGTGGCTCAACAAGTTTGCCATAAACTTTGTAACCGTCATTTTCCGACCATCCTTTCTCTTTTATTTCAATTGACGACCTAGTCCAATTCTCCGCCCCGACAAGACCGGGGAACAGGAAAACCAAACAAACCATAAACAAGATTTTCTTTGCCATAACAGACCTCCTTTTTTGTTTTTTTATTTAGTTTTCAAAGAAACACGATGAAAGAAAATCTTCCATCGTCTGCCAAGCATATATATTTCAACATATATGTTTGGCGGATGATGGAAAGAATAACTTGTAATTATTGCAACTAAGGAGTGAATTCAAAGGTGGAAATTATATCATCTATCATTTGGATACTATCAGGATAACAAGTGGAACTAACTCTAATTATATTTGAATTGTGCAATGGGTCAACATACATAACCTCTTTATTTTTAGGTTCAGTAGAATTAGCATGATAATTGATGATGTATGCAATCTGTCCATTCTTGGTCACAAAATAAAAAGGAGTACTTCCTTTTTTAATGTAATGTTCAACAAGTAACCTTTTTCTTGGTAACCAATTTTTACCTACACCCCAACCTTTGTATAGAATATATACCCAACATTGGCTTTCTCGAGAATAATCTCCCTTTTTGGAGAACTTAATATAATTATCTTGACCTTTATAGCCAAGCGACTCTTCTGACTCCAAATCAAACCCCTTCGGATACTTAAACCTGAAATGATGCTTTTTGTTTTGATAAACATTGTAGGTTGTCGGATCGTTTTCATCTATGGTTGGTTTTAAGTCATACCTTTTTCCATGTTCTATCAACTTTAAACCGATATGCTCTTGCCAATACTTGTAGGGATTGGAAATCCCCCAAACGTACCAAGGAGTGAATCTGCCTTCAAAACGAACCAAAGAATAGAAACGCCAAGAAAAAACAAGAGCTGTAATTATCAGAATTGTTTTTAAAACCAATTTTATTCTCTTTTTTGTTTTTGTTTGTTTGTCTTTTGGTTCTTTTTCTTCTTTTTTCTCCATCTGTTCTTCAACTTTTATTTGTTGGTTTTTTTCATTCTGTTTTAATTGGTTGTTGTTTACAGTATTTACTTTCCTCCACTCGTTACTTATGATAACAAAAACAGAACTCTTGTCCAATATATTCGGGCTATAATATAAATGAAACATTGTTTCGGCAAACAACTTGTCCTTTCTGATTCCGAACCATGTTTGGTACACCCTGTTTTTTAATCTGTTGGTTAGAAATTATTTCCTCTCAACCAAAATCCTGTCTTCAAAATATTTTTAAAAACAAAATTTTATTCACAACTTTTTATCTTGTCTATTATGATATTATTGATAATATCATAATACTTATAATAAAAAAGCGTTAAAGCCAGCAACTTGGAGAGCGAAGGGCAAATAATATGTAAAATCTGTCAAAAGATAAAAAACGTAAAAAACAAAAAATACAAAAAAGTAAAAAATAAAGAAGTAAAATGCGGAAAAAGAAAAAAGAGCAAAAACAAAAAACAAAGAGGTAAAAACTACAATTCTTGAATAATCATCATATTGGCTGTTCCTTCTCTTCCAAAAGGTATCCCGGCGGTAATAACAATTTTTTCACCTTTTTTTGCCAACCGATTCTTTTTTAAGAAGCTTTTCACTTTTTTAATAACATTTTCTACTGTGTCAAAACTATCCACATTATAAGGATAGCATCCATAAGAAATATTCAGTTGTCTGGCGGTGACAACATTTGGCGTTAAAGTCAAGATGATCTGCCGAGGGCGAAATTCGGAAATTTTTCTGGCCGTCAGGCCGGACTCTGTTAAAACAACTATATACTTAGCATCAATATCTAAAGCGGTTTGTACCACACTTCTGGTTAAGGCGTTAATCTTCTGGCGTTTACACTTTTCACCGGTCAAAACGTTTTTATAAAGAATCTCCTGTTCGGTTCTGATGGCAATTTTACTCATTATCCGTACCGTCTCCACCGGAAATTCTCCCATAGCTGTTTCAGCACTCAACATTATGGCATCGGTTCCATCCAAAATTGCATTGGAAACATCGGTGATTTCCGCCCGGGTCGGCGTGGGGTTTTTAATCATAGATTCCATCATTTGAGTAGCCACAATAACCGGTTTGCCGGCTGTTCGGCATTTTTTAATAATCATCTTTTGCAGATGGGGAACTTCTTGAGGAGGAATTTCCACCGCCAAGTCGCCACGAGCAATCATAACCACATCAGTTAGTGAGATAATTTCATCAATATTTTCCACTGCTTCCGGTGTTTCAATTTTGGCAACAATTTGGGCCGGAGATTTGTGTTTTTTCAGAATATTACGCAATTGTTTGATATCACGCGGATAACGCACAAAAGAAATGGCCACAAAATCAACTTCCTGTTCCAGACCAAATCGCAAATCCTCTTTATCTTTTTTAGTCAGAGCGCTGGCGCTTAATCTGGCGTTGGGAATATTTACTCCTCGCCGGGAACGAATTAACCCGCCGGCAACCACTTTAGTCAAAACCTCATCACCGTCAATTTTAACAACCCTCAGTTCCTTGGTGCCGTCATCCAACAAAATCTTTTGTCCTACTGCCACTTCTTTGGGAAGTTTTTTGTAATTAATATATACTCTTTCATTGTTCCCGATGATTTTTTTGGTGGTCAGAATAAAATTTTGTCCCTTTTTTAAGACAATTTCACCATTTTTAAAATCACCAATACGCAACTTTACCCCACCCAAGTCTTGTAAAATAGCGGTTTTAACGGCTAGTTTCTTCTCAAGTTCCCTAATTCTCTTTATTCTTCGCCCATGCTCCGCAAAATCACCGTGGGAAAAATTAAGACGAAAAACATTTACCCCGGCTTTCACCAACTGTTGCAATTTTGTTTTGCTCTCACTGGCCGGTCCGACAGTAGCCACAATTTTGGTTCTCTTTTTAAACATTGCAAAGGATTTAAAATTTATGGATTTAAAAATCATCTATCAAGCCTTAATTATAACCCCAAAAAGGTAAAAAATCAAATTAAAATTAACATTCTATCTTCCAATTTTCTTTTTTAATGTTTTTATGCTATCATGAAAAAAGAAAAATCTGACAAAACCGACAAAAATCGGGAAAACTTTAGCTTTTAAAAACTTTCTAACAAAATAAAAACAAAAAAGTGTTCGGCTCCGGCAAAAAAAACCAAAAGAAAAAGACAACCATTACCATTGAGACTATGAAAGACAACCTCAATGGTTCAGCGGGTAGAACAAAGCAAGTTGAATATGAAGTTTCGGACAACAATCAAGCGCAAAATCAAAACAAGCAATCACCGCAAGGAAAAACCGAAACCAAGCAAATAAATCAAAAACCCCAACAGACAGCAGGAGCAGATTTTCCTTCTCCCTCCATTGGAAGTTCTGCTGAGAAAAAAACAGAAACTTTTTCCAGCAACAAAGCAACAGATAACCTTAACAAAGTTAGCGCTCCACCACAAGCTCTGCAAAAAAATATTTATAATGGAGAGAAAAGTCCTCTATTCAACAAAAAAGAAAAATCTCTTAGTTCTCAACTTAATAAGTCCAGCTATCCGCCAACCGGCAACACACAAACCAATACCGGTCAAACAACGACGGGTAACCCTTACGATGATTTGAAAGAAAAAGTGGAAAAAATCAAAGCGAAGGAAATTCCCACTTTTCCGCCTGAAATCACAAAAACACAAACAAAGAGGGGTGGAGGACGCTTTATTTTCGTTATTGTTTTTATTTTAATTTTAGCCAGCTTTCTCTTGGGAGGCTATTTCTTATATATGAATAACGGAGATTTGGTTAAAGCGATCAAGAACAAATTCAACAAAAAAGAAAATCTAAACGAAGAGCCTTCTGTTAATGATATGAAAGAAGCGGGAAAGCAGGCCGCCGAAGGTAATTTCAATCAGGAAAACTTCAATCAAGAACTTGAGGCGGAAAAATTACCAAACGGGGAAGAAAACAATGACAATGTTACTCCTGCAGAGTGGGGTGGTGCCAACAGTCAAGAAACAAATAAAACTCAAAACGTAAAAAAAGAAGAAAGGGTTAAATTTACTATAGACCCCAACAACTTTGAGCAAAGCTTCAATAATTCGCTAAGTTATCTAAAAACCAACGTTAGCGAAGACGATTTAAATAAAGGATTTTTGCTGACAGTTCATGATGCTAGCGGAAATTATTTGCCGGCGCCTCAATTCTTAAGTATCCTGGGATTAAATGAAATCATTTCCCCGGAGAATATTAAAGACATTTGTAGTGTTTTTGTAATGAAAGATAGCGGGAAAATGAGAGTGGCTGCCGTTTTTGAATTAAAAGAAAAGGCTGACCAGAAAGTTTTAAAAGATAAGATATTATCTGCCGAAGATCAACTCCCAGCCAAACTCCTCAAACTGTTCCCATTGAATAACCGTCCAGCCCTACAAGAAAAATATGTTTTTAAAGTAAACCCCAACAACTACAATGCCAGATATGTAAATTATCAACCCGGCGACCCGACCGCTTCCGTTGACTGGAATATTATTGATTTGGGGGCCGGACGCATTCTCTATTTTGCCACGTCTAAAAAAGAGGCGGAGACATTGACCAAATACTTCTTCAATTTAGTCCAAAATGCCGGTAAATAGGGTTGTGAATAACTTGTTGATAATTTTTGGGCCACAAACACCCAAAACAAAAGCCCTTCTCCGTAGTTAGAAAGAAATTCACAAGTAATTAACAGTTTTGACTCAGCACTTAAAAAATGGTATAATAGTTGCAGACAAGTAAAGTTCTTTCACAAATCCGCCGTTTACAGCAGAAGACTTTCAGTCACAATTTCCCCCTATTTGTGACTGAAATTCTTCTGCTGTGCTGAGATTCTTTTTGCGGTCAACGCACCGTATCTGGCTGAGTCTCAGAGTTTTTAAAACAAAAACAAAAATAATAAAAACAAAAACAAAACATCAAAAGGGCGTAAGTCCCTACGGCGGAAGAAAATTTTGAACCGACCAGACGGTTCACCTCCCGACAAGGACCAACGTTTTTGAATCACCCTTCAAAATGTCTTTGTCGGAATAAATCCGGTGGCGGTGCGCCACCAAAGAAAATTTTGGGCGTTCACCGCCCCGGTATCCAATTTGTTTTAAAAACTAGAAATTTAGAAAACTGATAAGTTGAGAAGTTGAGAAAGTTAAAAGGATATCAAAAACACCGGATATAAAGAATTAAAAAATAAAAGAGAGAAAGACTGCCGAGAGGCTGTTTTTTTGTACTTTTTTATATTTTATTTAACTCTATTATTGCTTGTTATTGCTATTGCAAAAAGACAAAATGTTGCAAATATACAAAGCCTGCGTTCGCAAAATTACAAAATTTATAAGGCTATAAAATTGTCACAGAAAACGAGACACAAAATTGTCATGAAAATATAAAATAAATTTGAATTAAAACAGAAATTAAAGCACAAAACTAAAACATAAGAAAATAAAAACAAACAAAAAACAAATAAAAAATTAGAGGCAAAACAAAAACCAAAGAAAATGAAAAAACAAAAAAGAATAAAAAAGAACAAAAAGAATAAAAGGAACAAAAAGAACAAAAAATGCTCGATGTTGACGATCGTCAATATCGAGCATGTCAAGCATAATAATAAATCATAATAATAATAAATTTTGTATAACATTAGACTTTAGTCGCCAAACGCCCACCGGTATCGGTATAAATAACCGGTATCGGTATAAACAATAAAATGGGTAAAAAAAGTGTTTACTTCTTTCTTATTTGTAACTTAACTATTGTTTTGTCAATTTCAATTTCTTTTTCTAAGTCAAAACCGTTTAAAGGCCGAGATGAAAGATTTTTAGCCAAGGTTTCATGGCTGATTAGATCGCCAAATTTTTCAAAAACTTCATTCAAACCCTGATAGCTTACTTCAATCCGATCATCTAATTGATAATCCGCTTCTTTACGCATTTGCTGAATGAAGCGAATAATTTCTCGCGCTTGTCCTTCCAATTTTAACGCCGGTGTAATCTCGGTAACCAAAGCAATCTTTATTCCACCTACTTCGCCCATATTTTTTGCGTCTTTATTAAAAATAAATTTCTCTTGAGCCACTTCTTTAACATTTAGCTCTTCCTTAATGATTTCCATTAACTCAACCTCAGTTTGCAGAAAGTCAGCGTCAGTGCCTGCCGTTGCAATAGACAGTCGCGCCAAAGGTTGTCGCACTTTAATTTGTGTTCTGGCCCGCAATTTTAATCCCTCACTGATAATTTCCCGCACCAAGCCCATTTTTTTATTCAATTCATCGTCAATTAAATCATCATCAGCCACTGGGTAATCCGCCAAATGCACAGATATATCGGTTAACGACTCGTTAGATTGGCTAACACCTCGCTCCATCACCTCGCCTGAGCTTCCACTTTTTTTATTACTATGAACCGCGAACTGTGAACTGTGAACTAATTTTTTGTTACCGTGAACTGTGAACTGTTCCTGCCCCACGAAGCCTTGGCGAAGTGGGGAACCGTGAACCAAATTCCGGTAAATCTCTTCAGCAATAAACGGCGCAAAAGGAGCGATCGTCTTTGCCAGCTCCACTAAGACATAATACAAAGTGGCATAAGCCTGGTTTTTGTCAGTATCATTTTCACTCTTCCAAAATCGTTTTCGGGAGCGACGAATATACCAATTGGATAAATTGTCTATAAATGGCGCAAACAAACGAGTGGCCTGCATCAACTCATAATTCTCCATTCGTTTATTTACTTCTTTAATCAACTGATGTAACTCTGAAACCAGCCACCGGTCCAAGATATTTTTACTTTCCGTGAACTGTAAACCGCGCTTGCCCCACGAAGCCTTGGCGAAGTGGGGAACTGTGAACTTATCAATATTGGCATACATCACAAAAAAACTATAGCTTTGCCAAAGCATTCTAAACATTCCCCGGGCAATTTCCGCCAAATCTTTTTCGCTAAAATTTAAATCATTGGCATTAATCACTGGAGATTGCATTAAATAAAATCGTAGCGGATCGGAACCATATTTTTGTACCATCTCCATCGGATCCGGATAATTCTTCAATTTTTTGGACATTTTTTGTCCATCCTCCGCCAAAACAATGCCGTTAACAATTACATTCTTAAAAGCCTTTTTATTAAAGATTCCTCCGGCGACTACATGTAAGTAGTAAAACCAAGCTCGTGTCTGGTCAATTCCCTCGGCAATAAAATCCGCCGGAAAACCTTTTTCAAAAGTCTCCTTGTTATCAAAAGGGTAGTGTTGTTGTCCATAGGGCATAGAACCACTATCAAACCAAGTATCCAAAACATCCGGCACCCGCTTCATTGTTCCGTCACACTCTGAACAAGCGAAACCAATCTTGTCAACAATGTGTTTGTGTAAATCAGTTAGACGATAAGATTTTTCAATCAATTCCGCTTTCTGCGGGTAGGCGCTTTTCAAGATTTTTCTTATGGCGGAATAAATGTCATCTTTATTTTCCAAAACAGCTTCCAAGGCAACCAAGGTGTCCCCGTGAGAAACAACAACCACCCTCTTGTCATAGTAGTTGGCCATCATATGTTCATAAAAATCTTTGGCGCGCTCAAACAGACTCTCCCAGCTCTCTCCCTTGGGAAAAGCAAAATCTTCTCGCACTTTATACCAATCAGCAATAAAATCTTTTAAATCACTTTCTTTCTTGCCTTCATATTCGCCAAAATCAATTTCTCTCAGTCTTTTGTCAAAAACAATTTTTGCCCCGGTTATTTCTGCCACAATCTCAGCGGTTTGTTTGGTGCGATCTAAATCGGAAGCAATAATTAAATCAACCCCTGTTTTTTTTAGTCTTTGCGCTGCCTTTTTCACATCAGCTATGCCCTTTTCAGTTAAAAAATAACGGTCGCCGACCTTTCCGGATAGTATATCATGAATATTATGCTCCGCTTCGCCGTGGCGCAGAAGAAAAAATGATTTCAACTTACTTTCCACTTCTGCCACAGAACCAAAAACCTCTCGTTGCCCACATTTTTCACAGGTCCAAACGGGAATTACACTGGCCCAAAAACGTTGCCGGGAAATAGACCAATCTCGGGCGCCTGCCAACCACTTGCCAAAACGACCTTCTTTAATATGTTTTGGCGTCCAATTAATATCTTTGGCATTCTCCAAAAGTTGCTTTTTAATTTTAGTTACCGCCACAAACCAACTCCCCGTCGCGTAATTAATCAACGGCGTATCGCAACGCCAACAGTGAGGATAGCTGTGTTCGTATTTTTCTTTGGCGAACAATAATCCCTTGCCGGCCAAATATTTAATCACTTCCACATCGGTTGCTTGCGGATTATCAATCGGTTTAACATTTAGTCCGCCGATGGCTTCCACTTTTTCATCCACCACTCCATTCATCGCCACATGTTGCACGAAGGGAAGATTTTTTTCTTTACCCAAATTCATATCGTCTTCCCCAAACGCCGGAGCAATATGCACCACACCCGTTCCTTCGTCAGTTGTTACAAAATCAGCATCATAAACCTGCCAACCATTTTTTCTATTTTCTAAATTTTTGTCATTGGCATAAATATCCCACAGTGGTTTGTATTTTAGCCCGATTAAATCTTTTCCTTTAAATTCGTCAATAACTTTATATTCCTGATTTTCATCTCCAAAAACCTCTTTCAATCTGTTTTCCGCCAAAATAAATTGTTCCGGTTTGTCGGTATTCTCATTTTTTTTCTCTACTAAAACATAATCAATATCCTTTCCCACCGCCAAAGCAACATTTCCCGGAAGGGTCCAAGGAGTTGTTGTCCAGGCTAAAACATACGTATTTTTTTCAACATCCTCCCCATTTATTTTTTGTCCTTCTTCTAGTTCGAACTTAGCAATCACCGACAAATCCTTCACATTCTTATAACCCTCGCTTACTTCCGACTGGGAAAGCGTAGTCTCGCAACGAGGACAAATATGCATAGAGCGATAATCATAGTAAATCAAATCTCTCTGCCACAATTCCTTAAAAACCCACCAAACGCTCTCCATAAAATCTCTATCCATAGTGCGGTAAGGATGTTCCATATCCACCCAACGACCCAAACGATTTATAATTTTTTTCCACTCGTCGGCAAACTCTAAAACCTTGGAGCGACAAAGATTGTTGAATTTCTCTACTCCCAGCTCCTCTATTTCCTTTTTGGTTTTGCTACCCAGTTCTTTTTCCACCAAATTTTCAATTGGTAAACCGTGACAATCCCAGCCCCACTTGCGAGGGATGTATCTCCCTTTCATTGTCCAATAGCGAGGAACGGTGTCCTTGATAAAAGTCCCCACAATATGTCCGTAGTGAGGCAGGCCGGTGGCAAAAGGCGGTCCGTCATAAAAACTATACAAATTGTCATCATCACCGGTTTTTCTGTTTTCCACCGACTTTTCAAAAATTTTGTGTTCATTCCAAAACTTCAAAATTTCTTCTTCCATCTCCGGAAGTTTTCTGGAAGAATCAACGGGTTTGAATGGTGTATGTTTTTCTTTTTTCATATTTACCGCGAATCTACAAATCTACTACAAATTTACAAATGCAGAAGATTTAAGATTTATTATTAATATTTAATACTCTTAATGATTTTACATTTGTAGATGTAAAATTTACTAAAATAGCCAATTGTTTATTTGTTACATTTAAATATCTTTTAACTTGTTCAATATTTCTCTTCGGGAAGTAGTTTCCCTTCTTAAGCTCTAGTACGATTTTGTCGTCAATCAAAAAATCAAGATATTGTATCCCAATAAATCCCCCTTTAAATTTGATTTTATAAGCCACTTGTCGCTTATAAGCAATCCCTTTTTTATCAAAAGCTTTGGCAATTGCTTTTTCATAATATTTTTCTTGATAACCATAACCAAGCTCATTGTACACCTCAAAAACAACTCCCATTACTTGATAGCTCAATTCTTTATAGATAATTTTTCCTTTCATAAATTTGCATCAGATTTTTTACTGTTTCTAAGCATAAACAAATCAACAACGACTACAGTCAACACTAAAATTTAAAACCAAATTAAAATTCGTAGATTTGTAGCTTATTTGTAAATTCGTGGTAACTAAAAAACGCCTTAAACAAAACTTGTCTAAGGACGATTAAAACCGTGGTACCACCTTACTTCAGCGTCTAAACAAAACGCTCTTCGTTTTGACGCTTACGGGCGCCCACCGACGGATTCTACTCGGTTTAAACTGTAGCAGTTGAACTATCTGTTTTGTTGCAATCCCAGAATAACAAGGTATTTGTTTTGGTGTAGCGTTTAAACCGTCAACTGTCCTGAAACCTAAACCTTTCTTTCCGCACCCTGTGTTGTTTGGGTTTCTCGGTACAAACTTTATAATGTCTGTCCAACCAACACTCCGGCGATGATAGTCGCCGTCAAAGGGTTTTAAAATTGTGTCTTCAAAATAATACAAAAAACAAGGTTTGTCCAGAAAATCACAACACTTTCTTTATTCAACTAAAATTTAAATTGGAATTGAATTTACATTCACCTCCAAAAGGAATATACTACCAATGAAGATATTAACATACTTTAAAAAACAAAAAATAAATGAAAAAAACATTAATTATAATTCTATTTCTTTTACTTTTTACTTCTGTTGCCCAAGCGGACAACACCATTCGTGCCGATGTTAATAATTCCGGAAAAATAAGTGTTCTTGATGCCAGCTTAACCATGCGTAAAATCTTAAATAATGATTTATCCGGCACAAACTGGGTAGACACAGCTACCACCGGCGATGTCAACTGCGACAATCAGATCAACCAAACCGATGCCCAACTTCTTTTCCGTTATTCCTTGGGATTACCGGTTGACGACAATGGTTGGTGCGACAACAATTTTCCCGATCTGACGCAAGAGGTACAATGGTTTCTCGGCCAACATGAAGATCTTAAGAACGATTATTTCGTCGGAAAGTTTGGCGTTGATGATCATCCCAGTGGTTGGGATCACGGCGCCTATATGAGAGCTTACATTGATATGTATGAAGCTTCCTATGATGTTCGCCTCCTTCGCAAATTGGATGAACTGTTGGAAATTGTGGCCGATGGCAATGATATTCTCACCAACAGGATTGATGATCGCACCGGTACGGTTTTGCCCGGTTGGGGATTTAGAGAAAGTTTTGGTCAAGATGGACAGGCTCGCTATTCTGAAATGTTGGCAAACGCTTTATATGCCTACCCACTGGCCGCTTTTGCCAGAATTGTTAAGGAAGATCCCAATCTTCAGCCCGAATTCGGAGCACACGCAGACAGATATTATGATATGGTTGAACAACTTTACAGTATTCAAAATCCCTTCGTTAACGATGGTGATTCGCCCTACGGCGATGGCACAACAGGTACATATTATCAATATCCCAACGGTCATATAGAGGATAGTTTGGATTATTCCAACCGAGAAGCCCCTATTAATTTAACGGTCATAATTGCCGAACCTTTGGTTGAAATGTATCGAGCCAGCATAGCTGACGGACACGCTAATGATACTTATCGAGATATCGTTACCCAAGTTGGCAACTATATTTGGTGGAACACCACCCAACAAACTTCCGGCCAAAACGATCATTTTTTAACTTGGTATTATTGGCCGGCCGATGTTGATCCCAATTCTCAAGATAGAATGGAAGATGTAAATCACGGAGCGCGTCTGGCAGAATTTGTTTTCTCCTTGTATGATGCCGGTTTAAGAAACCAATGGACCGAGGAAAAATTACAATACTTAGCTAATACTTTTACCAGTGGGGCGGTTATTGACCCCAATAACATAACATTTTCCAATTATATAGATGGTAGCGGTGGGGTTTATAATGATGATGCGGCCACTCTCTATGAATGGTTGGAATTACAAGAGTACTCTCATTCCTCCTCAAGGGAAAGTATATTGCATTACATTCGTACGGCTATGCAGAATCAAGGCGACGATGAACAATACAATATAGCTGTTTTCGCCAAATTTGCCAGATTTTCCAGATACTAAGATTGTTACCCAATTAATTAAAGTTATTGAATTGATTAAATTAAAGTAAAAACAAATGAAAAACAAAGTACTCAAATTTTTGAATATCATCGTTGTAGCTACAGTGACCTTCATCATTGCTGCCGGTACTTCCTTGGCCGCTGAAGGTGATGTTTGGATTATACCGGCTAACCAAAATCAACCGGAAAATCAGAATTTTGATGTAAAGGTTTATGTTGACACCGGTAGCAAACATCTAAACAGTTTTAATATGTATCTCGATTTTGATCCAGCCTATATTACTGTTGATACCAGTCAAGGAGAAGACCCTAATGCCGATGACGGCAAGGGCTTTCACAAAGGTGATGATACTCAAGATTATACCATGGGTTCAAATGTTGATGATATTGCCGCCGGTCATTTTCGTTTCGCCGGTATGATAGCTGATAATGGCACCATGGGTCCAAACCAAAATATAATCACAATACATTTGAAAACAACCGCCACTTTCACTCCCGGTAGCACGCAACTAAGCATCAGGGTTAATGAAATGAGCGAGAATTCCGAGGGGGATATTAATACTGGCACGTTAACCGGCGCCACTGTTACCCATCAAAACGATTCACCACCGGTGATTACAGAAGTAACCCCCGTTCCCACCCCAACCAATAATAACACCCCCACTTATGTTTTCAGTTACAGTAACAATGTTGACTTAGGTACACCCGATTGGGGAGGAGCTTGTGATGGTTATTTTTCGGAGACACACAACAGTGTGGGAGCCGGTAACAACAGTGCAACCGCCAGCAACCCCATGCCTGATGGCGATTATAATGATTGTTCTTTAACCGTCACAGATTCCGGCACCGGTCTGTCTTCCACTATCTCCGTTAGTCCATTCAGAATAGACACTGTTACGCCGACTCTTAACGAGGTTACTCCCGTTGATAATCCCACCAACGATGATACACCTGACTACACATTTAATTCAACCGAGGCCGGTGCGATTACTTATGCCGGAGATTGTTCATCTTCCACAACTAACGCAGTTGTCGGTAACAACACCATCACTTTCAATCATTTGGACAATGGGGCACATTCCAATTGTACCATCACCGTTACCGATGAAGCCGGCAATCAATCCAGTCCTCTGAATGTAAACAGTTTTACAGTTGATACCAGTCTTCCCACTTGCACGGATTTCACTTATTCGGAATGGAGCGAATGCCAACAAAATAACAAAAAAACAAGAACTGTAATTTCCAGTTCACCGGATGGATGTGTCGGGGGGGTCTCCGGTGCTGGAGGAAGATTGTGTTTATAATAATACAACAGACTCAGCCATAAATGACATAGATCCTGATGTTAGAATAAAATATCATCGAAAAAAATATCGGTTGAACAAAAAGAAAACCGTTTACTTAAAGAGTAAAAAATTAGCATTTAGCTCTCAAGCGGAAGGATTGGCCGGAGGGAAAGTGAAATTATTTATTGATGGGAAACTTAAGGATGAAGCAACCATTAGGAGTGACGGAAAATGGAAAGTTGGTAAAAAAATAAAAAAGAACGGGCGTTATAAAATAAAGTTTAAATATTTTGATCAAAACGGAAATTTGATTGGAGAATCAAAGCGTTACAAAATAAAAGTTGATACCAAAAAACCAAAAATATTTAACTTGCCAAAGTTTTTAACAAAAAGAGCGGGGGAGGTTGTTTATTTTCAAGCAACCGATAAGAAAAAAATTGGCAAAGGACGAAATGGAATTAAACGTTACAAATTTTATTTCCTCCATAAAAAATATAAAAACAAAAATCCAAAGTTCACCATTCCCGCCAACACCCCGAGAGGTCTGCATTTACTGAAAGTCAGAGCCTATGACAAAGCCGGTAATAAAACAACCAGACTTGTCTTGATTAGAGTAAGATAAAAAGGTTGTTAAGCAAAAAAATCTTTTCCAAAAAAATCCTTTTCTTACTTGCACCAAAAATTTCTTCCCACTTTAAAACCCCGGTAACAAACTGGGGGTTAAATATCTTGAATTTCATCTCAATCGATATCCGATTGTTGTTTTGTACTTTTAATCCGGTGATAACGATCCGCTAGTAATAACTAGGGTGGGACATCTATAATGGCGTAGGGATTTTAAATTGGATGACTAAAAAATCTTGACAAAAAGTAATTTTCGGGCGAAAATAAGAGGCTGTTCTTTGAAATAGAAATTTTTAGGTTAAAAAATAAAAAATATAGAAAAGGAAAGGAGAAAGGGTATGAGAAGTTTTATAGCAACAGCAGTAATGATTTTTTCTGTAATAATTTTTATCAATAATGCCAATGCCGAGATTTTTGTTGATAAAGCGGTATTTATTGACCACGGCGCCGGTTTTTGGACCATCGTCCCTGAACAATCTCTTCCGAAAGGGCTAATTGCGGAAGAAGCCGCGCAACTGTATTCCGGCGAAAAAATCTCAATCACGCATTTGCGTGATTGTAAGAAAAACTTTTGGCATTTTTTGCCAAAAGTTGTGGCCGAAAAAAATTGTACCGAAGATTATTATTACCTTTCCCAACCGGGAGGAATTATAAAAAAATCCCGGCCACACAAAGAGAAGTGGTGGGGAGGCCTTTTTCTGGCGCAGGCAGTTCTTTTGGGACTGGGGTGCTTGGCATTAATATTACTCAAGCACAACATTCCGGCCTGGGGATTTTTGGAGTTTATGCTTACCTACGTTGTGTTTGTGTTTTTAACCACGTGGGCAAGCAGCTTGGAGCTCTCCTTTTTTATTCGGGAGTTGGCTTACACAGCACTGGTCGTTATTTATCTAAAATTCGGTCTGATGGACTGGCTGGCTCATCGCTGGTTCCGGAGATGGCCGGAACTGAAAAGTGATAGCAAGTTGGAAGAAGCGGGAGAAGGTTTCTTGGCTGCTGCTATAGTGCTGACTCCAGTTGTGGTTTATTATACCAACAGCGCCGGAGTAAAATTAGAGCTTCTCGCTCTAATTATTCAAAATGGCATTTACATTTTTCTATTCTTGTTCTTAGCAAACTTGGTGGAGATATTTCTTCCCACCAAAAAAACCTAAAATTCTCTAAAAACAACAAGCACTGCGCTAAGCGCAGTGCTTTTTCGTAAAGTTTTTCCATGTCACTAACCCGACCAACATCTACACCAACAAAAACCCCGGCTTGTCGCCGGGGTTTTAACAGCTAGTTATTATTTACCGGAGTTCCTCAAACTGTAAAATCAAATCAAGTCAACCAACAAAATCGCTATTTTTTCAAAGGCTTGTGACAAAACCACCAATCAAAACAACCTTTTTGTTTCTTGCGTTTCTTGGCGGTCTTTTCGTCGGTAGCCGGAGGAATAATGACATCTTTGCCAACCAACTCATTGTCAGGATAATTTTCCGGACAAGCCACACCATTAGCGTCGGAAACCTGCAAAGCGTTTACCGTACGTAAGATTTCGTCCACACTTCGTCCCACCTCCTGCGGGTAGTACAAAATCGTTCTGATGACCGCTTTTGGGTCAATAATAAAGACGGCCCTGACGGTATTGGTTCCTTTAGCCGGCTGAATCATTCCCAATTTTTCAGCGGTTAGACCCATATCATCGGCAATGATTGGAAATTTAATTTTTTCTCCCAAATTCTCTTCTATCCACTCCGTCCATTTAATGTGAGAGAAAACTTGATCAATGGATAAACCAATCAGTTGACAGTTCAGCTTTTTAAACTTGTTAAATCTTTTGTTAAAAGCCACAAACTCGGTGGTGCAAACCGGCGTAAAATCGGCCGGATGACTAAATAACACCGTCCATTTTCCTTTTAAATCTTTAGGAAAAGTCATTTTTCCGTGAGTGGTTTGTACTTCCATCTCCGGAAACGCATCTCCTAACAACGGTAATCCATTTTCTTCTTCAAACATCATTTTTTATTTTTTAATTATTAATAAATTTAATTGTTAGACTAACAAAAAATCCATTTCGTTATAAATACTTATTTTTTCTTCTTTTTCTTTCCTTTTGATTTACAAGCCATAAATATCACCTCGCTTTCTAGTATAAATTTTCATTTATTTATTTTTTAATTAATTATTTTTCTGATTTGTCCTTTTACAGTTTATTATTTAAATTATCATCCGACTCGGTCTGACAGTTTTGACATAAACCGTAAAAATTAACATTAAAAGAATGAACTTTTCCCACACTAACCATATTACTGCCATCTCTCAAACACCGACAAACTTTTTCTTCTTTTAAATCAAAAATCTTCCCACAATTATTGCAAATAAAATGTTGGTGAGGTTCAATTTGTCCGTCAAATCTGGTTGGCTTAGTTTCCAACACCCTAATCACACCCTCTTTTTGAAAATTATCCAAAATACGATAGACAGTCGCTCGGCTAATTTGTGGCAACTGTTTTTTAACGTTTTCCCAGACTGCTTCCGCCGTAGGGTGGGAAGTATCCCGACGCAGAAAATCAAGCACTAATTTTTTCTGATTTGTCATTCGTTTCATTTCCGACAGTAAATAACTTCTAAATAATAATAATTCCTATTTAATATTCTATCCTAATAAAAATTATTTGTCAAACCTCCGGCATTAAATTATTTAAAATGACACCAAAAGCTTTCTTAATAAAGCATTAAAAATAATACCGTAATTCAGTGATTATACAGTTAATTAGCTCAATTAACACTTTAAAATTAACTGACAAACCAAAACAACCCTGCTATAATTGACAACAAGGTTAAAAATAACCCTGCCAAAATTGACATAAAGGATAAAATAGTGGGGTTGTTTATTTGATACAGAAAATTTTTTCAATTATTCTTTTAATAATGGAAATCAAAGAAGTAAAATTTATCAAAGGCATCACCGGGACCGACCCCATTCTGAAAAGCAAACGACCACAGTTTGCTTTTATTGGTCGCTCCAATGTCGGCAAGTCAAGCTTGATAAACAAATTATTGGGACAAAAAAATTTGGTTAAAACTTCGGCCCAGCCCGGCAAAACCAAGGAGATAAATTTTTTCTTGGTTAATAAAAAAATATACTTTGTTGATTTGCCCGGCTACGGTTTTGCTAAAATGTCCCAAAAACAAAGAGAAAAGATGCGTAAAATGATTCTTTGGTATTTTATTAGCGGAGAGCCGAAAATTAACAAAGTAATCCTGATAATTGATGTCAAAGCCGGATTAAAAGAATTTGACCGAGAAATGATGGCTGTTTTGCAAGAATATGCCCCCAAATACAATTATGACTTTCTAATCGCCGTTAATAAAATTGACAAACTCAGTCAAAAGAAACTTTACCAAAACCTAAAAATTATCAAACAAGAATTAAAAGAGGAGAAAAAAATTATTCCCGTTAGCGCCAAAACCGGTCGGGGCGTGCCAAAATTATTGGAAACAATATTTGCCAAATAAAACAAACCGTTTATAATAACTTCCGACTGGAGTAATTAAACAACAGAGAATGAAAACCTTTTCCATAGATAAAAACGGAAAAATTCAGCGAATCAACAAAGACAAAAATTATTTTGTCTCTCTTTTTGATTTGAATATTCGCGACCTGCGCCCCATTTTTTCTCCTTTGCAGGTGGTAACTATTCTTCCCAGAAAAAATTGCTTAATAGTTAATTTTGGCTCCATCAAAGCTATTCTCACAAAAGACAAAGCTTATTTATTTGGCGAAAATGAAAAAAAGTTAAATCAAACAATCCAGAGAATTCAAGAAAAGATAAAAAACAAAAAAACGGAACAATTTTATTTATCCGTTTTGGAAAACATACTTGACCAAAAGGTTGCCCAAATGCAGGCAAAAATAGAAAAAATGAAAAGCAGGGTGGAAAATACCGTCGGGGCGATTAAAAAAAATTTTTCCGAAGAAAAATTGGAAGAATTGCTTTTCCTAAGAAAAAAAATTTCTCGTTTAAAAATAAGACTGCAGGAAATTATTTCCGCTATTAAAGAAGTTTTGGATGAAGAGGATGATTTTACCGAGTTGGTCCTGGTGGAAGGAAAATACAACAACAGTGGAGAGGCGGAATCAATCCTGGAAAATTTTTTGGAGCAAATTGAAGACCAATCCGGACAAATTTTCAAACTGGAGGAGTATCTGGAAGATGTTCACGAATTTATAGATTTGAAATTCAGTCAAAGAAGAACGGCTGTAGTGAAAATAGATCTATTCGCCACCGTGGTTGTTTTGATAATCTCAATCCTAACATTAATTACCGGATTATATGGAATGAACATCAAAAACGGTTTGGAAAACTCAGAAACGGCTTTTAAAGTTATTTTAGCCCTGATGATTTTCTTTTTTCTCAGCACGGTTTCTCTTTCCATTTTTATTCTCAAAAAGAAAAAGCTCCTCTAAAAGCAATTTTCTAAAATCAAGTTCAGCACTTTTAATTTGACAATCCGATAAAAAACAAGTATAATAACACCGTAAACATAAACCGCCGTCAGGCTGTTTTTTAAAACAAGAAAAATGAACAAGCTCATTAACTTCATCAAAGAATCGTATTTGGAGTTACGGAGAGTTACTTGGCCCAGCAAGGAACAGGTGGTCAACTACACTATTGCCGTTATTGTCATCAGTGTAGCCGTGGCTCTGTTTTTAGGATTACTGGATATGTTGTTTTCCAGCTTTATCAGCAAATTTATAAGTTAAAAGCGAGATGAATTTTTTAAAGCGTCGCTTTTTTGGCGCTGATTTCCACTTAAACAATCAAAAATATGGCAAAACAAACAACCGATTACGGACGACAATGGTATGTCATCCATACTTACAGTGGCTACGAAGAAAATGTGGCCCGCAATCTTCGTCAAAGAATCAAATCAATGCATATGGAAGACAAGATTTTTGACGTGGTTGTTCCCAAAGAAAAGAAGATTAAAATTAAGAATGGCAAGAGATATTCCGTAGAAGAAAGAATTTTTCCCGGCTATGTTTTGGTGGAAATGATTGTTACCGATGATTCCTGGTATGTAGTCAGAAACACCCCCAATGTTACCGGTTTTATCGGAGTGGACACCACTCCAACACCGGTCAACAAGGACGAGATGTTAGGCATTAAAAAGAAAATGGGTGAAGAGGCGCCCAAGTACGCTATGGATGTTAAAGTTGGGGATTTGGTAAAAATTGTTGATGGCCCTTTCAAAAATTTTGAGGGCAAAGTTCAGGAAGTGGATCAAAACCGAGGCCGAATAAAAGCTCTGGTGGATATATTTGGGCGAGAAACTCCGGTGGAACTGGATTTTTTGCAAGTTAAAAAAAGCTAGAATCCCAGTTCCTAATTCACGGTTCCCCATTTCGCCAAGGCCTCGTGGGGCAGGTACGGTTCACGGTTATAAACCATTAAACTGATAACTAAAATAAGTAATCACTAACACAATAAAATCAGTCATCAATTATCAATCACTGTAAACCGATAACTGATAACTGATAACCAACAAAATGGCAACTGTTATAAAATTACAAATTAAAGCCGGGCAAGCTAATCCGGCTCCGCCGGTGGGACCGGCTCTTGGTCAACACGGAATCAATATTCAAGATTTCTGTAACCAGTTCAACGAAAAAACGAAGGAAATGATGGGTGAAGTAATCCCGGTTGAGATTACGGTTAATGATGATCGTAGTTTTAGCTTCATCCTAAAATCACCGCCGGCTTCCGAATTGTTAAAAAAAGCCGCCGGCATTAAAAAAGGCTCTGACAATCCACTTACCAACAAGGTTGGCACTGTTACAAGAGCCCAATTGGAGGAAATAGTGGAAAAGAAAAAAAATGATCTTAACGCCTACGACAAGGAGCAGGCTGTAAAAATCATCGCCGGCACCGCCCGTTCCATGGGAATCAAAGTTGAAGACTAAATTTTTATCAAATAATAATTAAAAGTGGGAGAGAATTAAAGTTAAAACGGACAATTCTCGTCATTACCACCAAACAATATTATGAAAAAAAGTAAAAGATATCGCGCAGCAATAGAAAAAATTGAGAAAACAAAGAAGTATACTCCAGAAGAAGCGCTGGAGATCATCAACCAACTTCCTCCGGTCAAGTTTGATGAATCGGTGGAGGTTCATCTGCATTTGAACATTGACCCACGTAAAACGGATCAACACATTAGAGGGTTTGTCAGCTTGCCCCACGGCACCGGCGCCAAGGCGCAAAAAATAGTCGCTTTCACCGAAACCCAAGTTGACGAAGCTAAAAAAGCGGGCGCTGATATAATCGGAGATGAAAAATTGATAGAAAAAATTGCCAAAGATAAAAAAATTGACTTTGATGTCGTCGTTGCCACTCCGGAAATGATGCCTAAACTTTCAAAGATTGCCAAAATTCTCGGTCCTCGTGGTTTAATGCCCAACCCCAAAGCCGGCACAGTCGGGACAAAAATAGCGGAAATGATTGCCGAAATTAAAAAGGGGAAAGCCGAGCTTAAAACCGACAAGGGAGGAAATATCCACCAAATTATCGGTCGGCGTTCATTTACGCCGGAAAAGTTGTTGGAAAATTTAAAAGTTTTAATTGAGGCTGTTCAAAAAAACAAACCGGCCAAAGTCAAAGGACAGCTGATAAAGTCAATCACAATCAGCACCACCATGGGACCGGGGATAAAAATTAAACTGTAAACTACGGATATGTCACAAGATAATCTTATCAAACTTAAATGCGAGGTTTGCGGAAACATCAATTATTATTCCCACAAAAACAAGAAAAAACTCAGGGAGCACAAGCTGGAGTTGAAAAAATTTTGCAAAAAATGTCGCAAACATACTCTCCATAAGGAGATGAAAAAATAAAATAAAGACCCGGCGCTTGGCCGGGTTTTTTGTAAACTTGCAACGAGTTTTTAAAATTTGCACGGGTGGTAGGAATCGAACCTACAGTTCAGGTTTTGGAGACCTGTGGTTTACCATTAACCGACACCCGCTCTATTTAATAACTCATTCAGGGTTGTTTTCCCAGGCTCTTTACTTGACTATATATTGAAAAGGGAAAACCTTAGGTGAGTTCCGGGCTTTCGCATTCTAACACATTTAATAAAAAAGTCCACCGTAAACTCGGTTAAACAAACCAATAAAATAAACTAACAATCATCACTTCAACCTTGCGACTGTCAACTTCGCAACCACCAAGCCCGTTACCACCAAAAAACCGACTAACAAAAGCCGGTTTTAGCTACAGAGCAGTTGGTTTCAAAAGCCTATTTTTGTTTACACAGACAAGCACTCTTTCTGTAAAAAACATTTAAAATTACAACCACCAAGGACCATGCGTGTTGGGCGGATAGGTTGGACCATTAGAACCGGGCGGAGTTGACCCAGGAGCGCCACCGGAACCGCTACCACTACCACCATTACCGCTACCACTACCTGTATTTCCATTTGTTCCTCCCGGAGAAGGTGACTGAGCGTTACCGGAGGAGCCGGGGGTATTGGTAGGATTATTTTGTTGGACAGGGTTGGTTTGCGTAGTGTTATTGTTCCCGGCCGTACCGGTTCCACCGTTTCCTAAAAGATACAAAATTGCATTTAATATTATCAAGGCTCCGCCTACTATAAAAATGGCAATAATTGTATAAACAAAGTTCTTCTTAGCTTGGGTTTCGGCGCCGGTAGAACCGCCAAAAGAAAAAATAAATTGCAAACCGGTCACAACAAAACTAATAGTGGCAATCACAATAAAAATCATTAACAACCAATTTAAAACGCGGGATAAAACCGACTTCACTGTTCCCTCCGGCAAACCGGTTCCACTGGGGATAACAATTCCTTGCCCGGACAATTGATTGCCGCTCTGAGAACCGGTAGCATTCGTTTGCCCGACATTGTTACCGGTTTGGGAGGAATTACCCGAAGACGCACTATTCCCAATGGAAGGTATATTGGAACCACTGCCTGTTTGGCTCTGCGCCAAAGCAAAAAAAGGCAAAACTGCCAGCAAGCCAAAAATAAACAAATAGGTAAATTTTTTAAAACTTAACAACCCCATAAAATATTTATCAAAAACAAAAATAAAAATAAATTTGCCAAACGATATTACTAAAACACTCTTTTAAAATCATTAGAGCCCCGGCCATTCATTCCAAACATTACCGGGATTTCCGTTTATTACCGGTCGCCTATTCTGCCACTGATTATTGCTTGGTTGTTCGCCGATCAACACCTTGGAAATAGTTGTTACAATAGCAAAACCCAAAACACTGACAACCAGTCCGATTATCGCATAAGTAATCCACTCCTTTGCCCTCTCTATCATATTGCTGTTATTGAAGGACATTATAAACATCACTCCGGAAGCAACGAAAGCCAAAATGGTTAACAAGAAAATCAAACTTAAAAGCCAATAGAGAATATTCAGGATTAATTCCAAAGGAGTTAGTTCGGAAAGACCGGTGTTGGCGCCACTAACGACTTCTTGCCCCTCTGTCCAACCTTGAGCCTGCACCCAAAAAACTCCGCTGAGCAATAAACCAATCCCGAAAACCAATAATAGAAAAACAAAAAACTTTTTCATAACAATCTTAGTAAACAAAAAATTTAATAACATTGACAAGAAGATAAATGGCAATTGAAGCACCGAACACCCAACCGGATAGAACTAAAATATTATTAGCTTCCTCTATCTCCTTTTCATCACCCTCGGAAATTACCAGTTTAATAAAACCGATAATAAAACCCATCACACTAACCACAAAAATCAAAGCGGAAAAAATAATTAACAAGTCAAAAACTTTATTAACCTGATTGTGGCTGGCTACGGCCACCGAATTGGCCGGCTCCTGAACCTCCGGTTCTTCCACGAATTGAGCCCTAGAAAAAACAGGCAACAAAAAAAGCGACAAAACCAAAAAGGAAGTCATAACCAACGCTCTCATTTTGTTTTTATTTTCTTTCATATATAAGAATCTCATTTACCTCTAAATTATAACAAACAAGTAAAGTATTAGCAAATAACCAAGTTATCCAAAACAAACTTTCCGGCTGATTGTTATTCTCCTTAAATATATGATATAATTTACCCTGCAACACAAGAATATTCGACAAAAACCGAAAAAATGATTAAACAATTATAAAAATAACAAAACAAAACAGAAATGTTTTCTCGTGAATTTAATTTGTTGTCTATTTTACCAATTTTATTTATAGGCCTGCTTGTCTTTTTTACCTCGTCCTTTTATGATAAAAGTTTGGCGCAACAAAATTATCAGCAACGAAACAACGCCACTAATGAAGAATTTGACGAACGCGCCGGTGACTGGCTGGATGAACATGGCATAAAAAATGACGGTATCAATAGGCAAATTGTAAAAATATTAAAATACAAGTTAAATCTTAATGACGGAATTATTTTGGGGGAATTTGAGAATATATACGGGAAAGAAAACATAGAAGCTGGAGATCCGGACAGAACAGACGGTGATTTATTTATTGATAAAATAGAACAATCCGGAGGAGCATGGAGAGGTCTAACGGGTGAGTGGACACACGATCGCCCCACTATGTGGTATGGGGAAGAAATATATCTTAAACCAAATGGTCAAAATGAAAGGATAAACGGCTACGTGTACGAGGAAGATGGACAAAGATATTACGAAAAAGAACAATTGGCTGAGGCGAGAAAAAATTTAAAAGGATTACAATTGCCGGCTCTGGAAGTCACCTATCAAAACCCCCTCAGTGTTAACAGTTTTACCGCCCTGATAGGAAATTTTCTAGCCAAATTGCAAGCTATTATCGGTTGGCTGGCGGTTATAATGATAGTTATCGGCGGGCTGGTCTATATCACCTCCACCGGTCGCAGCGCGCAGATAGAGTTGGGCAAAAAAATCATTACTTATGCCCTCATCGGCTTTGCCATTGCCGTTGCCGCGCCGTCTATTCTCAAGGAAATAGTGGAACTGGCCAGATCAAGTGGTAGCGGTGGAGGTGATGTTATCAGAAATGCCAAACCCATTAAAGCCATCATAGAAAGCGCGTTAAACTTTATTCTGGTAGTTTTTGGTATCATTGCCACCATCTCTTTCGCTATTTCCGGAATTCTATTTATTCTGGCCGGGGGAGATACCGGCCGGGGAGAAAAAGCCAGAAAAGGCCTGTT
Source organism: Candidatus Moraniibacteriota bacterium (assembly GCA_027008775.1). Taxonomy (GTDB): domain Bacteria; phylum Patescibacteriota; class Minisyncoccia; order Moranbacterales; family DUUL01; genus JALVDV01. The sequence continues at coordinate 74,019 of JALVDV010000005.1, read as the reverse complement.
TTACTCAATCATTGGCGTGGTAGTTGCCGGCGCCTCTCTAATAATTGTTAAGCAAGTTTTCGCTTTAATCGGTGGTTAACAAAACAAAAATGATTCATAGAATAAATTTATCAACACAATAAAAAGCTACCGGCAGACATTTGCCAAATAAAATTAATCTTATGAAAATTTCCAAAAATATTTTTACAAATAAAAAAGTTCTTCTATTAGTAATTTTTTTAGCAACAGTCGGACTGGCGCTTTCTTTAGCTAGTCACTTTTCTTTGGCTGCGCCAACTAATATAGAATTTAAAAATCCCGTCGGCACTCCCAGTCTCACCGACTTTTTACAGAACGTTATGGTTAAACTGGGAAGTATTATCGCCTTTTTAGCCACGCTAGCCTTGGTTATTGGCGGTGTAATGTATATTCTTTCCGCCACCGGTGGTGGCAATGAGACAATGAAGAAATTGGCGCAACAAACTATCACCTTTGCCATTATCGGACTGGCCTTGGCCGTAGCCGGCCCGGCTTTTTTAAAAGAAATAAAAGTGATAGTCCTTGGCGGAGAAAACGCTCCCATGCCAACCAATATCGGTCAAGCGCCTTCCGTCGCCGAAATTGTCGGACGAGCTTTGCAGTTTTTGTTGTCAATTGTGGGAATTCTTGCTATAATAGGATTGGTTATCGGTGGAATTATGTATCTTTTGGCGGGAACGGTTGATGTGGCGGAAAGAGCCGGCAAAACAATCAAGTACTCAATTGTTGGAATGATTGCCACCGGAATGTCTTTGATTATAGTTAAAAAAATAGTGGAATTGATTACCCAATAGTGGAATCACTAAGGAATAAAAAAGCAAATTTGGATAAAAATAAAAATTAAAACAGGAAGGAGGTGATATGCGATGAAAATAAATAAAATAATCACCGGACTGGTATTGAGTGCTGTTGTGGCTATGCCTATTTTTTTGTTTTCTCCAACTACTCAAGCTCAATTTGAGATTGATGAAAGTAAAGCAACCCAATTAGGCGTCAATAAATCTGGTGATACAAATTTGGTTAGTATAATCTTTGATGTTATTAAGGGGTTACTAAAGGTAGTCTTCGCTTTAGCCGTTTTGGTCTTCGTTATTGCCGGTTTATTCTTCCTAACATCCAGTGGTGGTGACCGAGCAGATACGGCCAGAGATATGATTACCTATGCCATTATCGGTATGGTTGTCAGTGTTTTGGGTTATGCTATTGTAGTATTCCTCAGCAAAGCCCTTATTGGTGAGGAGTTTAGCTGGAGGTAATACGAACTTGGCTAAAATAAACAAAAAAACAAAAAGAGCGAACAGATCGCTTTTTTTGTTTTCCAAAATAATTATGTTATAATAAAACAACGAAAAAATTTAGTTGCTTGCCACTAAAAAACAAAAATGAAAAAAATATTTCTGTTTCTTTTATTATTCACTATCAGTTTTTCTGTCGCCGGTTGTTTCAAAAAGAAAACGCCCAAATATCCTCAAGTTACTCTGGAAATTTGGGGAGTTTTTGACGACTCTGATGTTTATAATCGTCTCAATACTGATTTTGCCCGTCTTAATCCTCGGGTCGCCGATGTGAAGTACAAAAAAATTGCCAACAATATCCCTGATTTTGAAAATCAAATTTTAAAGGCAATGGCCAACGGCACCGCCCCGGACATTATCTACTTCAAAAGCAGTTGGTTGCCGAAGCATGGCGATAAAATTGTTCCCGAACCGGATTCCGAAAGCGACTTAGCCAGATTTAAACAGTCTTTTATTGATGTCGCTTACAATGATTTTGTTTACAAGAACAAGATTTATGCCAAGCCGTTATATTGCGACAGCCTGGCCCTTTATTACAACAATCATCTCCTTAACCAGGCCGGCATCACCTCTCCACCGAAAACCTGGGCTGAACTAAAAAAAGACGTGCAACTGCTCACCAAAATAGATAAATTCGGCAACATTCTTCAATCGGGCATTGCCCTGGGTCGGGCCAAGAATCCGGGAGCGGTCAACCGCGCCAGTGACATTTTAATGCTTTTAATGATGCAAGGCGGAGCGGTAATGAACAAAAACAACACCCTGGAAGCCGATTTTCATACTTCCAGGCTGGCCAATATAGATCCGGGAGTGGAGGCTCTCAAATTTTTTACTTCCTTTACGGACAGTTCAAAGCCCTGGTACAGCTGGAATGCCAAACAAGATTATTCCGTGGACAGTTTTCGTTACGGACGCACCGCTATGATGATAAATTATTCCTACTGGTATGATCGCCTCAAAAAATCCGATCCCAAACTTGATTTTAGCATCGCTCCGGTTCCTCAGACGACCGGAGTAAGCGCAGTCAATTACCCCAGCTACTGGGGCTTGGCGGTGGTTAAAAATCGCGCTCTGCCCCAAAATGCCAATTACAACAATGACTACCGCATTAAAGTTGCTTGGCAATATATCAATTTCGTTACCAATCCCAGAAACTCCGATTTAACCGGTTATGACCCAACCCTGGAATATCTTAAACAAACTCACAAACCGCCGGCTCGTCGCGACTTAATTAACGTTTTTAAAAACGACGTTGTTCTTGGCCCCTTTGCGCAACAAGCGTTGACCGCCCGTTCCTGGCGACAAGTTGACAACAATGCTGTAGAAGCGATTTTTAATGATATGATTGACAGTGTTAACCGCGGTCTGGCCACCTACGAAGAAGCGGTTAACACTGCTCAAGAAAGAATCAATGCCTTGGTCAGAAAATAATTTTTCAAAAACCGAGTGCGCAAATCAAAGTTGTAAAACAATTTTTACCCAAAATAAACCATTTACATTCTAAAACCGGATGTTTAACAAAAAAATAAAGTCAACCATTTTGCTTTCAGCAGGTTTACTTATCAGCCTGTTTTTTTCCGGTGCCCGATTCGTTCAAGCCAATTGTTGTTTTAGCGATCAGATAATGCTAAGCAACCGCTGTGTTTTCACCACCGGGAATGACTGTAGCAATTTGGAACCGGCCGGCGCCTACCAACTCTTGCCGGATGAAGAATGCTACAAAAAAACCGCTTGTTGTGAAGCCTTGGGAGGCAGTTGTGAAAACAGTTGTCCTATTCTTACCACTCAGGCGCCTTTTAATACCACTTGCGACGACGGCAAAATTTGTTGTGTGGCTTCCAACCCGGGAATTCCCCCGGAGAGAGATTATTGTTGTGTTAGACATTATAACGACCCGGGGCGATGGGGACCGGGTAATTGTTACACTCCCAGCAACGCACAAAACGCCTGTTTGTCAGGCGACACGGCCATAAATAAAAAATGTTCCGAATTGCAAGAATGTCGCGGGGAACCCAGAGAAACCGGTGAAGAAAGATGTCGGGCAAACAACGGCGTTTGCGCCACGAGTAGCATTTGTCCCAGCGGACATATAGATCTGGGCTTTGACTGTCACCAAGGTTCAAGATGTTGTCGTAATCCTTTTTCTTACGCAAATGCTTGCGGGCCTGATAAAAACAATCCTTGTAGAAATCCGGCCACCTTGGTTAGGAATAGTCTATTTTGTCAAACATCAAACGACAGAGAAAGGTGCAACTGGCAATGTACCATTGGTGGTGCCGTAATCAGATGCTCATCAAACCAGGCTATTAGTAATTATCAAAGTGGACAAAACAATAACGGTTTGCAAAATAATGGTTCAAACGGTGGACAAACGACCCAAACAACAAATCAAGCCAATGATTGTGGTGAAGAGGGGCTGAAAGGGGTGGATTTTCTCCTCTTCCACGGTCCGTTGGTGCCTTGTGGTATCAACAAGGAGTGCGCCGGGGGAGGCAGCGGTGGCAATGAAGAGGTCAGATCAATCAATAAAGTTTGTACTCTGTGTCATTTCATTATTTTAATCAAAAATATTTTTGATCTGATTCTATCCTTGTTAATAGTGGTTTCTTTGTTAATGCTGACCATTGCCGGAGTGTTGTATATTGTTTCCGGTGGCGCCCGCTTAACCGGCCTGGCCAAAGAAATAATTCAAAAAACAATTTTCGGCTTTAGCCTCTTCCTTCTTTCCTGGCTTGTTGTTTACACGATTTTAAATTTTCTTTCCGTTAACAAAGATATGATTGGCAAAGGTGGTGATGATGGTTGGTTCCAATTCAGCTGTGACACGGAAAGCAGCTTCAATATTTCGCAAGGCGGAGGCGTTGGCGTTGGCAATAGAGGCGGAGGAACTGACGTCGGAAATAGAGGCGGAGGAACGGACGTTGGCAACAGAGGCGGAGGCGCGGGAACAGGTGAAACCGGAGGAAGAAAAGCGGAGAGAAGAGCGCAAAAAAGTCCCCGCAGTTACGATCCCGGCATTCAAGCGCAAGAAGCGGATGCCTCGCCGGCCTTGCGAGAATTTATGGATTGCATGGATTGGTATTTATCGCCGGAAGCCAATCATATCAGCTCCATCTCTGATTCAGCCGGAATAGACAGATGCGCTTTTAACTACAGCAAGCCACCCTGCGCTCACAAAAGAAACTCTTGTCATTACGGAGGAACCAATTGTAGAGGACAGTCTTATGCGGTAGATTACGGCAGGGAAGATCTTGTTGATGAAATTTCCGCCGCCGCCCGCGCTTGTGGCGCCTGGGTCAATCCCGAATTAAATCACGTTCATGTTTCCATCGGTTCCCGATACAATTGCGGTTGTCACTAAAAAACGCTAAAAACCGACCAATAACCAATAAAAAAAGCCCTGACCGTTTCCTCGGTCAAGGGCTTTTCTGTTTGTCACCCAACCGTTGTTACGGCCGGGTGACTAAATCTAGCGGGCGCCACCAGATTGTGTCCGGCACGCGCCCATTAATGGACAAAAGCAAGGGATAATTACTTTTGTCCAGTTTAACTGCCTCCTCTACCCCGGGGGAAGTGAAGTGTAATCTACACCTCCCGTTCTCAAGGGCAAAAGAAGCACTCCAACGAAAACGGCGGAAGACAACTGCCTTTCCCGCCATTTCCGGGGGGAGAGGTATCCCCGTTACCGCTACCCTTTTCCCGTTATAAAAACAGGAATAGGGAACGGTCGGGACTTCCCTCCACCCCGCAGCTCTTATTTTTTTGTCCTCCGACGGGCCCTTGTGGTAAATATAGAGCGACCCGCAGATAACGGTCAAAATGACTATAATCAGTCCCCCCCAAGCCCACCAATCAGGCCTGGAGGAAGGAGGAGATGATGTGCTTGATTCTGATTCCTCTGGGATGGAAGAAGCAGAATCATTGTCCAACCTCTCCGTCCTTGTCATACCCACCACTAAGAAAAGGGTGAGCATAACGAATATTTCCACTCCCAGCCAAACTCCGCTAAAACGCGAGACTAAAGAAGCTAAGAGAGAAAAACCGACAACCCCAAGGATTATAAAAAAAAGGATTTTTTTCATTTTTTACTCCTACCCCCTATTTTTTTTACCAATGCTCCCACTAGCCCGCCGAGGCCATCGGGAACATCAACCTTCAGTCGCTCATCAGTCATGCCGTCAGGCAGTTTTCCCTGCCGTTGCATAGCCATTTTCAGGGCCAAGTCTGGATCGGCCCCGAGCTTCGTAAAAACTTCCACATCCTTTTCCAAAACGGTTCGCTCAACATTCTGAGCTTGCCGTTCGTATTGCTCTCTCTGCTCCTCGTTTCTCGCCTCCTCCAGATCAGGAGGCAATTCAACCAGAGAAATATGTACGGTAAGTATCTCAATACCGTACTTTTTCTCCGACTCAGAGAGTCTTTCCCCATTGATAATGAGGTCAGACTCCTTGGTTAGTTTTTGTCGGAGCTTTGTGTTCAGCTCACCCTTGCGGGTGACACAGTCTTCTACATCAACCCCGGCAACCTCCTTGGACAAGAGATCGTCTATCAAGGCGTCCAAGCCGGCCTCAATAGACTGTTTGGTTTCAGTAACTCTAAACAGAGCTCGTTTAGAGTATCTCCACTCCACCAACCCGGAAACCAAAACGGTGCCGTTGTTGGCGGGATACGCCCGCTTTTCAATCCTTCTGGTCTGGGCCGACTGGTCCACAACCAACACCTTCCACCAAAATGGCTTCAGGTGCCACCCCTCCTCATAGGGAGGATGGATAGGGACATGATTGTCTTTATCTTTAAACCTCCCCGTAAAAATAGAAATGGGGAGGCCAAGATGATTCACAGGAATTCTTACTTGTGAATTGTAGACCGCCCCCCCAATAATTGCTCCCTTTATTATTAAACTTAACATTTCCATTTTGTCCTCCTTCGCCCCCTTGTTGGGGGCTAAATTTTATTTTTTCTTTTTTATTTTCTTCTAAACTCACCATTTAAAAACAATGAAGAAAAACATTTTTTAATTATTTTTTCAAACAGTGTTTCGTTTTAGCATAGTTGTTAATTGTTTTAACATCGTTCTTAAGTGGTGAGTTTAGATTAGCGACGGAGGAGTGGAACAGGAGAGTGTCTGGGAGCAATCGGAACAGCGAGCGGGTGGAAAAATAAGGCAACGCCACCTCAGAGTTACCGAATTTGGGCGTCAATTGGTATTTAATTGTCAACGAACTCTCAAGTGCAAGCAACTCCTCCCACCTGACACTCGGTTGTACCATATTTTCACGTTTTTGTCAATTAAAAACCGGCTCTCTGTCAAAATGTGTAAACAAACGCTGTCAGCCTTTCAAGCTAAAAAATTTTTAAAAATTAAAAAACAAACAAAAACTTGATAAAACAATAAAACTACAAAAACTTGAAAAATTTTGTCAAATTCAACAAAAATGGCTAATTAAAAGGATTTTTCTTGTGGATAATATGTTGATAATCAAAAAAAACCGACCCAACTACGGTTCAAACAGAAAAAATAAAAAAATGGGAAAATCAGCCGAAAAACCGGCAAAAATTCCAATTGACTATTAGCGGTTTTTGTGCTAAAATGTCAGTACAAACTCATATTAGGGGGTTTATCAAAACACAAAAGGGGTGGTTCATTTCTGTGAGCCATTTTTTTATTGTCTGATAATTATTATTTTAGACCACGGGTGCTTCGTCTTATCCCCGAGACGAAGGGTCTAAAATAATAATTATCGGATAATAGAAAAACCAAAAATCAAAATAAAAAATCAATCAAAATGCTAGGGGAAATGCTCAAAATGGAAACAATATTTTCTCCGCCGGTGCTTTTACTGATCGGCTTGTTTTTGGTATTCATTTCCATTCTCATTTTTAAATTTTTCCGGAAGAAAAAGGAAAAAATTTCCTACCAACTGACAATTGTTGGTTTCTTAATCTTGTTGTTATTTTTTCCTTTACCAAAAAATTTCTTTTCTGCAAATTTAAACATTCAAACTCGCTTAGTTCCCCAACCAAAAACTTCTCAAATTGCTTCGCCGGCCAAAAAACAAGCGGTAAAAATAACTTCTCAAAATCTAAAAGCCGGACAAGGGATTACCATTTCCGACAATCTAATCAGTTTAAGCAGGCGGAATGCCCAGGGAACTTTCGGTTCCGCCAATAAAATCCCCCAAATAACCGTTGACAGCCAGGGAAGAATAGAAAAAGTGGTGGAAAAGGACGTTGAAAAAATTACCGAAGCGGAAGTTGACGATTATGTTAGTAACAATGGTTATTTAACAGAAGAAGAAGACGGGGACTCAAATAATGAACTCAACTTATCTTTTAATCTTTCCGGAGACAATTTAAACATTACAGACAACGGCGGAACACTTAGTGTGAATTTGTCAAAATATATAGACAATACTGAATCAATTAACGAGCTGGGAGATGTAGATACTTCCACCAACCCACCGGTTAGCGGCCAAATTCTCAGCTGGAATGGAAACAATTGGGTGCCAGCTTCCACTACCAGCCTGGAAACAGTTACAAATATTGCCAATCAAGTTGTCGGGCATAAAATAGCTGACTACACCAATGAAAACGGGGTGGTACAAGACATTAACGAAACCATCACCTCTTTGGCTCTGAATGGAAATTCTCTTGATTACACCGATGAAGACGGAACAATTACCAACATAGATTTGTCCGGTTATTTGGATAACACTGACAATCAGGCTCTTTCTTTTGATAACATTACCAATATTCTCAGTTTGACCAACGGTGGTAATGTTGATCTCTCGTCTTTAAATGACGAATATTCCGCCGGCAATGGTTTGTCTCTCACCGGAACCACCTTCTCTATTAATTCTCCCACTTGCGCCGGCACAGACAAACTCCAATGGAACGGAACCTCTTTTGTTTGTTCCAGTGATGTGGATACCACTTACTCCGCCGGCACCGGTTTAAACCTTAGTGGCACAACCTTCAGTCTAAACGCCGGCATAGATTTACTAACTGACGTAGACACCACCACCACTGCTCCTACAAATGGACAAACTCTAAAATGGGACGGTTCCAACTGGGTACCAGCTGATGATAATGATACTACCTATACTGCCAGCGGAACTCTTCTTAACCTTTCTGGAAACACCTTCTCCGTTAACGAAGGAACCCTGACTGATACCAGACTCTGTACTTACGAAGCCGGAACAGGTTTAGTTTGTAACACCGATCCCAACACTGTCGGTTCCACTACCTTTGTTGGTTTAACAGATACTCCTAACAATTATGGAACAAATGGTTATTTGGTTCAAACCAACGGTAGCAACGCCCTCAGCTATATTGATCCGGCCAGTTTAACCCTTGGCTCTATAGATAACCATTCCGACGTGGACACCTCCACTACTGCTCCTACAAACGGACAAACTCTTAAATGGGACGGTTCCAACTGGGTACCCGCCGATGATAATGACACCACCTACTCCGCCGGAACCGGACTTTCTCTTTCCGGGACAACCTTTAGTCTAAGCGCCGGCATAGATTTGTTAACGGATGTTGACACAAGCACCAATGCTCCCAGTAATGGAGATTTACTAACTTGGGACGGTTCCAACTGGGTAACTACTTCATCCACCGCTTACACGACAAACATTTATACGGCGGATGGGACTTTGACCGGAGATAGGACGGTTAGTCTTGGTGGGAATGATTTGTACTTTACGGGTAGTGGAAATATAGGAATAGGGACTAGCTCCCCTGTAAATAAATTGCAAGTAAATGGTAATGTTCGCGCCACCAGATTTGTTTCCTCCGATGGAACAGCTGGTTCACCTGCTTTTAGATTTTCTTCCGATGCGGATACTGGAATGTTTAGGGCCGGTACTAATCAATTAGCCTTTACTACCGGGGGAAATGAAAGGGTAAGAATAGCCAGTAATGGCAGGGTTGGTATTGGGACGCCTGCTCCAGACAGAATTTTACATATCTCCGGCAACGACTTTATCAGATTTGATAGAAATGATACCTATGGACCGGCTATTCTACAAGTGCGAGTCAACGGCTCCAATGTCCAAAGTTCCTGGCTCTTTGGACCGGCAAATGTCGCCGGATCTAGCGGCGATGATTTCACAATTGTTGATTATGGAATATCTACCCACGGTACATCTGGAAATGTTAGATTGCTCATTGACAAGGTGACCGGTAACATCGGAATTGGAACCACCTCACCCTCGGAAAGACTGCATGTTGCCGGAAACGCTCGATTGGAAGGAGCGCTCTATGACTCATCTAATTCTCCCGGCACAAATGGACAAATTCTTTCTTCAACGGTATCGGGTACTGATTGGGTTGATGCTAGCAGTGTTACCCTCGGTTCCATTGACCAACACTCTGACGTAGATACCACCACCACTGCTCCTACAAACGGACAAACTCTTAAATGGGACGGTTCCAACTGGGTACCTGCCGATGATAATGACACAACTTATTCCGCCGGTACCGGTTTAAATCTCAGTGGTACAACCTTTAACTTGGCTGATACGGCTGTTACCACCGGTTCCTACGGAGACGCCACTCATAGTTCCACCTTTACCGTAGATCAACAAGGCAGACTAACCGCTGCCGGTCAAACCCTCATTACTCCCGATTGGACTTCTATTCAAAATCGCCCCAGTGGTTTAGATGATGGTGATGATGACACCACTTACTCCGCTGGCAATGGTCTTAATCTCTCCGCCGGTAATGAATTCTCTATCAACTCTCCCACTTGCGCCGGCACAGACAAACTACAGTGGAACGGAACTTCTTTTGTTTGTTCAGCTGATGTGGACACCACCTACTCCGCCGGTACCGGTTTAAACCTCAGTGGCACAACCTTCAGTCTAAACGCCGGCATAGATTTACTAACTGACGTAGATACTTCCACCACTCCTCCCGGCAATGGAGACATTCTCACTTGGGATGGTTCCAACTGGGTAACAACTTCATCCACCGCTTACACCGATAATATTTATACTGCCGATGGGACACTGACCGGAGACAGGACGGTTAGTCTTGGTGGGAATAACTTGTACTTTGTGGGTAGTGGAAATGTGGGAATCGGAACAAATAGTCCTTTGTCAAGATTTGATATTGCTAATCACATTGTCTTTGATAAAGGTGATGGCAATGTTTCTAATGGGTCTGATGTTTGGTTTGATGCTCAGGGACTGCTTTCTGCAGATTCCAATATGTTATTTAATATTGATGCTGATAATAACAGCACAAGTGAATATTTCAGATGGTCAAGCGACTCAGACTCCACCACTGGAGCTCTGGAGTTGATGAGACTTACCGAAGGAGAAGGTCTTGATGTTGCCAATCACGCCGCTGTTGGCGCCAATGCCGGTATTGTCAATAATCAAACCTTGAGGGTAACAGAAAATTTTAATATTGATAGCAACAGTGTGCAAATTCAAGCTTCTGGCATCATTACTTCCCCAACACTAACTGCTGATAGAATATCTTATGGAGGCTACTTTTATCTCATTAACAATAAAACAGAAGATATTGCTAATGGATATGATTCTGATGGGACGGCTGTTTATGGTTTCACGCAAACCAATGGAACACATACCTTCAGATATAATCGGGGAGGCTTGTTTGAAGCCAGGAACTCCAGCAATGCAACTTCAGATCTAGGCAACTTATATGGAGTGGTTGGTGTAGCGCGTCAATATGCCAGTGACGACGCTGCTGATGTTACCACCATCATAGGTTCTTATGGACAATCCGTTGGATATTCCGGCGCTGGTAGTACGGCCGGCGATATTAATATGGCTTACGGATCCTACGCAAATGTTTATCCTTATAAATCAAACATCAATACAGCCTATGGCATATACGGGTATATCAGTACGAATAATGGATATGACGGAGATATCGGTACCGCCTATGGAATTCGCGGTCAGGTGAGAGTTGATTCCGATGACGGAGGAGACATAACGAATGGTTACGGTGGTTATTTTAGTGTTACGAAGCGTATCGGTGCTAACAATATGATAAATGCTACAGCGCTTTATGCCGCTGTTGCCGCTGCCAACACGGCTTATGCCGGAAGATTTTACGCCAACAGTAGCAATGCGACAACCAATTACGGATTATATATAAATGTCGCCAACGCTTCAACCAATAACTATGGGATTTATGCCGAAAGCGGTGACTGGATTTTAGATGAAGATGGAGATGGTGTTGCCGGTGGAACAGGTCCCGGCGGTGATTTAATGCTTGGTGAAAGTCAAGATCTTGCCTTATATCACAATGGAACAAATTCGTATATACAAAATAATACTGGTGACCTAATTATCAATGGAAACAACAATAATCACAATTTAATAATAAACAATTTTGACTTGATTGGTATTGGTACTGTTTCTCCAAGTTATGATATTGATGTTGATAGAACCGGCTCCAATCCAAATCGTTCCGCCAGAATAAGACTACGGGGAAGTTCTTCCGGTTACACCAATGCCGCCCTTATTTTACAAGCCACCTCCGGCACCAACTACCGTGGCACCGGTATATTTATGCACGATGAAGGTGGAGACAATGAGTGGTTTGCCGGTCGTCCCTACGCCGACTCCGATAAATATATCATTGCCCGCTTAGATTCGGTGGCTAACGTGGATGAATCGGTGGCTCAAACATCAAACGCTTTGTTAACCGTTCAGAACGATGGTAATGTTGGAATTGGTGTTTCTTCTCCAACAGATACATTGCATATTGCCGGTTCTCTACGTGTGGAGGGAGCCTTAAAAGACAACAACAATTCTGCCGGCACCATTGGACAGGTCCTAACGGCTACTGCTACCGGCTTTGAATGGCAAAATCCAACATCTTGTGTAATGGGAGGAGCTAAAATACAAGGCAATGGAACAATTACCAATAGTTATGGAATAATATCTTCTGTAAACAGAACAAACACCGGTCGCTATACAATTAATTTTTCGCAATCGGTAAATACCAATGATTATTATGTTCATCTTTCCAAAGAAGAATCAACGTCCACTCGCGATGATGTCAATATAGATGTTTCCGCGTACAATACAAATAATGTCCAAGTGATAATTCATGAAGGAGACAACGGAACAAGCGCAAATACATATCGCGACAGAGCGTTTTCCATCACTCTATTTGATGCAAATTGTACCGCTTTGTCCGCCGCTACCAGTTCTGATCGTCGTCTAAAAAGAAATATTGAAAATATAGAGCCGGAAACAGCCCTGGACAAAGTTTTGCAATTACAGGGAGTAAGTTATAAATGGGACACTGTTCGCCACCCGTTCCGTCGGGGCATGGATAACAAACCGGAAATCGGTTTTATAGCCCAGGATGTGCAAAAAGTATTGCCGGAAGTTGTTAATGTGGAGAAGGACGGATATTTATCTCTGGAGTACGGTAAAATTATGGCTGTAACAGTGGAGGCTCTCAAAGATATCTGGAACAACGTTCAAGATAATCAGGCTAAACTTGATAAAATCAAGGATATTGTTCAAGAAACTGAAGAAGAAAGAAAACATCTCAGTGACAACATAAACAGTCTTGCCGATCTTAATACGCAAATAACCGCCACCCTGGAAAACCACGAAGAAAGAATTGCCGATTTGGAAAATAAAGTAAATGTTTTGGAAGAAAAGATTGACTCGCAAGATATTAGTCTTGTCAACCAAGAAGATGGAACAGTTAAACAGGCAATCAAAGATTGGGCGCAACATATTGCGGTAATTGAAAAACAGGGACAGAAAATAACTTTTGATCTGGATGGAAACCTAAAGGTAAAAAATCTTGAAGCCGAAGCGCTCACCACTGCCAAATTTACCGTTTCCAATCAAGATGTTGAGAAAAAAATAGTTGGTGAAGGCATAATTCCGGCCGGAGAAACAAAAATCAGGATAAACAACAAAGTTGTTAACGAAGATTCTCACATCCTTCTAACACCGCGTCAACCAATCAATGTCGCCTTGGGAAAAATCAAAAAGGGCGAATATTTTGAAATAAAAATAAGTGAGGCTTTAGACAAAGATTTGAAGGTGCAATGGTTTATCATTAACGAAAAATGATCGCGCAAAATTTTGAAACAACAGCAAATCCGCTTCTGGTGGGAATAATACGCGCAGAGACGGATTGGAAGATAAACACCTTATGATTTCAAATGACGCCCGATAAATACAACATCAACATAACGATGAAGCTTCAACAAATATCTAATAAATTGATTTTTCTCTTGCTTTTTATTCCCGGTTTGGCTTTGGCTATTTCTTCTGCCAATTACCAACTTGATCCGTTAAACGTCGGTAATGCTGGTGGTATAGAAAGTAATTCAGGTAACTTCAATTTAGATAGACAACAAGTTGGTGATGTCAGTGTGGATGTGTCAAACAGTACGGATTTCAATATTCGTCACGGGCATTTATATCCCGAGGATGGGGAAGTGACCATAAATTTCACTGTTATTCCCGAAAAAAGAATCCCCCCTACCGGCAACGATAGCACCAGGGTTTTAATTTATGTGTACAGTGTTGGTAACACAATTCCTATTCATGTCTATTCCTATTATGATACGGATAACAACGGTCATTACAGCGGTCTGGTTTTAACGGGCATTTCTCCCGGCACTTATGATTTGGCGGTTAAAGGATATGCTCATCTAAGAAAAAGACTCAATAATGTTGTTCTAAATAGTGGAGTTAATGATGTTGATTTTTCTGTCGGCGGTACGGAGAAACTGCTTTGCGGAGATGTTTATGTTAACGCCTCTTATCCTGACGGAGATAATATGGTCAATTCCGTTGATGTCACTTATTTAACTTCTCGCTGGGCAATTATGGACAGTGGCGTTTCCGACGAAAGAGCGGATGTTGACGAGAATGGTCAAGTTAACTCTTTGGATATGACCAAAGTTGTTAATAACTATGCCCTAGTAGGCGACTAAAGCTAAAATTAACAATTGTTTTTTCCGTATATTTGTGTAGAATGGAAATAGAATTGCCATTCACAACTAAAAACAAAAAATAAACAAGTGACAAAAACGAATAAAAAACCAATATTGAAAAGACTATTTCTTTTGAGTTTTGTCCTCTTTTTTCTTTTAATTGGAAAAATTTCTCAGGCGGACACATCTTTTAGTTTCAGCGTACCGGAAGGGCAGGGGTCAAATCATAATGAATTCTACCACGGACGTTGTGTCCGCGTTGACGTGATGCTAGACACCGATGGTCATGCTACCGGTGGCGCCGATTTGGAAATCAACTACGACAATTCTCGCATACAGATAGTCAACAGTGATTGTTCCACTCCCGCTACCACCATTTACCCGGGAACTCAATACGATAATTATCCCAACAACCATGTTACCAGCAATAAAATCACCTTGGGCGCTTATGATAATCCCGGTAACTCATACACCGGTTCTGGTCGTTTCGCTTATTTCTATTTCACCGTTCTGGATGGCGCCGGCGATTATGACCTTGATTTTGAATTTACTCCCGGCAATACAACCGATACCAACCTGGCGGAATCGGGTTCCGGAAATGATATCCTGCAACATGCCGACAGCTATACTTTACACTTTGCTGATGATGATGACACTCCCTATGTTACCAATGAAAATCCGGCTGGCGGAGATTCCAATGTGCCGGTTATTGCCAACATTCAACATCGTTTAAATGATGATGATGCCGGAGTTAATTTCTCCACTTTAACGGAAAGTCTGACCGGCGCCAACTGGGGAACAACCAATTACACGGCCGGCAGTCCGCAAGTTTCTCACTCCTGTCATACTACCAATGCCAACCGCGTTCCCTATTGCGATGTTACCATAAACCCCACAAACAATCTTTACTATTGCGAAAATTATACAGTGAACTTGAGTTTTTCCGATTTGGGTAATCCGATTGTCCATAGTCTCAACAATTACAACTATACTTTTTCCACCGAACCGGACAATGATCCGGTGGAAATATACAATCAAAATCCGAATAATGGGGCGACCGGCATTTCTTCCGATAGTAATATATCTCTTAATTTAAGAGACTTGGCTAATCCTGGTGGTTATCCGGGTACGGGTGTTAACATCTCCACTTTAACAATCACAGTATCTGCCCCCGGTTGGGGAAGTCAAACATACACTGTTGCCAGTCCGGAATTAACAGTCACTCCTTTAAATACAAATGATTATGGCAACGTTTATGACTATTCCATTGTTATAGACCCGGCTAATGACTTTCCGGAAAACACTCTGGTCACAGTCACGGTAGATGTTGATGATTACGGTTGCCCAAGTGTCAATCACCAACATTTAACTTACAGCTTCACCACTGCCGATACTCAAGGACCGGTTTGTACACTTTTCACACCGACCCCCGGGGTGGTTAATGTCGGCACAGCTGATAATATCACTTTTCACTGCACCGATAGCGGAGTGGGAGTGAATATTAACACTGTCACCGCTCAAGTTGACGGAATTATTTACACCGCTACCGGCGCCAATCAATTTACCTACTCCGGTACTCCGGCTGACTATTTTATAACCGTTGACCCGGTCAGTAATTTTGCTCTTGATCACGCCTGGGAAGTGGTTGTTAACGCGCGAGACTTCAGTAACAACGCCGCTAATCAAGTGGCTTTCGGTTTGGCTTCGGGGGTTAATGGCAGTTGTCCCGATTGCGAAGCTTGCCCTGTTTGTGAAACTTGCGAGGAGACATCTTGTGATTGCGAAGAAAAAACAAAAACCGTTACCAAATACAAAGATTGCACAATCATCAATCAAATAACAAAAAAAGAGGGTCTTGATAAATGGTTGCCGGCCAAAAGCAAAATCAGTAATTCCCAATTAAGTTATATCAGCCTAAATGAAATAAATGATATCAATATACACAAGCTTGACAAATTAAAAACTAACAGCTTATCAACAGCCATAGTTGGTGGAGAGAAACAGGTGTTGGTTACCGTTAGCTCCGACAAGGTTATCTTTGAAGGAACCGCCTTGCCCAATACGCAAATAACACTGATGATTGAATCAACTCCAATTATAGTAACCGGTCTTAGCGACAATAATGGTTATTGGCGCATTGAGATGGCTAACATCTTCACTAACGGAATGCACAAAGTTTCAGCGGTCACACTCTCAGAGGATAACTATATTGTCAAAACAAAAGAATTGGCGAAATTTAGGGTTTTGCGCTTTCGTTATGGTTGGTGGTGCTGGCTATTATTGTTAATAATGCTCTTACTGGCATTGAATTTCTACAGAAAATATAAACGTTTTCAAAAAAAGTATTGCCAATTGAAACCAAAAGACCGAGAATGCGACAAAATAAAAAAATAGAAAAATTATTTGAAAAGCGCAAAATTATTTTTGCGTACCTTTTTGGTTCACAAGCGGATGGAACGGCAATGGGAAGCAGTGATGTGGATATTGCCGTAATGTTTGCCGATAAGGTTGATGAGGATGAAAGGTTTAAAAATCGTTTAAGGTTGATAACGGAACTATCGTCAGTTTTTAACGGAAAGAAAGTGGAAGTAGTATCCCTCAATGATACTAGAGATATTTTGTTTAAATTTGCCATAGTTCAACCCGGTAAAATTCTTTTCAAGAAAGATTATGATGCCTTGTTGGATTTTGATTTGAAAACAACAAATGAGTATTATGATTTTAAACCATTTTTAGAGATGTACAACAAGGTCTATACAGATAGAGAGTTGGAACTCTTAACAAAACCATAGATGAGCCCAACCACCAGAAATAAAATTTATGATAAAATATAACAACTAGACGAATATTTAAAATATCTAAAAAAGATAAACAAAGAGGTTAGTAGTGAAAACACTTTTTAAGTGATTTTCATTATTTTGGAACAGCAGAACGGTATTTGCAATTATGAATTCAGATTATTATTGACACGACACAACTAGTGATAATAGACAATAAATTGGAGCGACCGGAGGATAATCAAGACGCCATTAGTTTATTGTTTAAGCAAAAAATTATTTCCAAAAAATTAGTTGAGCAGTTAGATGGAATTGTGGGATTTCATAATATTTTGGTTCACGAATATGGAAAGATTGACCGTAAAAAAGTCTATGCGTATTTGCGAGAAAAAATGGATAGTTTGAATTTGTTTAAAAAGGAAATTTTACAATATCTTAATCGGAGTAATTAACAGAATACTAACAACAGCTATAAATATGTTAATAAGATGTCAATAAAATCCTAAAAACCAAAAAAATTTGACATTCTCCTCAAATTCTGGTAAAATTCAAGTACAAGCTAATAGGGGGCTTATTGGGTGATTCTGCGGAATCGCTTTTTTTATTGCTTCGCAATCGCAGACTAACGCGGATTAAACGCGGGTTTACACGGAGGATGTAGAAGACGCAGAAAATAAAGAAGAATGTAGAAAATATAAACAAACGACGATTTCAAAATAGTCTAGAAAATGCAAAAACAGAAATACATTTTTAAACAAGTCATGAAACTGGGAGCTTTTCTCGCTCTCAGCGTTTTGGCATTTTTATCTTATTCCTACTTCACCAAAGCTCAGGTCCCGGATTTTGTTAACTACCAAGGCAGGCTTAGAGATTCTTCTGGTAACCCTATTACAACTCCGGTGACAATCCAATTCTCGTTATACACTGATCCTGTTCACGGCTCGCCTACCGATACCCCTAGTGCCGGAGGTTATTTGCTTTGGACGGAAACCTACGATGGTAGTAGTCCCAATTGTCAACAAATAACTCCCGGAACAGATGGAATCTTTGCTCAACACTTGGGGGAATGTATTCATTTTCCCGATTACTTAGATTTCACTCAACAATATTATTTGGGAGTAAAAATAGGAAGTGATGCGGAAGCAACCCCTCGTGTTCCTCTTTCCACTCATCCATACGCATTTACTTCTAAAAGGCTTTATGCGGAAGGAGAGGATATTTTCATAACAACTGTTTCCTCCGGAAATATAGTTTTGCAATCCGCTGGTGACATTTTAATTCATGATACCAATAATAGTGTTGGTGTTGCCGGGGAGATTTTGTCTTCTACCGGCAACGGCTTAGATTGGATCAGCCCCTCCAGTTTATCTGCCGGCTCGCTTTGGGATACTGATCACGACACCGGTATTCAAGTGGAAGAATCGGCAGATGAAGATATCATCAGGATGGACACCGCCGGCGCACAAAGATTTATGCTTGATCAACAGGGCAATCTCTTGCTTTCCAACACAGAACCGGCCGACTTATCAAATCCCGGAAATTTACAAGGACTACTCTTCCGAAATGATAAATTCGCTCTTCGTTTCGGAGAAACAAACAACAACGAGTGGAATGACGCCAATATTGGCAACGGTTCTTTTGCTAGCGGACGGAACAATATTGTTAGTGGAAATTATTCCAGCGCGCTTGGCGGTGGTAATAACATAAACGATGTTTACTCCGTCGCTTTGGGAAGATATCACACAGTCACCGGTAGTTATGCGGTGGCCGGTGGCTACCAAAACACCGCCGGTGGTTACGCCAGTAGTGTTTTTGGTCAGACCAATCAAGCAACGGACGTCAGAGCGATGGCCTGGGGGATGAATAATCAAGCGACAGCTGATGAAGCAACTGCTTTTGGTTACAATACACAGGCCACTGGTGCTAGGTCATTGTCTTTTGGTAGAAATACTGTTGCTTCCGGAGCTTACGCTACCGCTTTTGGTTATGATACCACGGCTTCTAACAATTATTCCCTAGCTTTTGGGCGCTCCACTATTGCCGGCAATGATTATGCGGTTGCTTGGGGTAATGATACAAATGCCACTGGATTAGGCGCCACCGCTTTTGGATATAGAACTACTGCCAGTGGGCAATATACTCTGGCAACGGGTTATTATTCTGAAGCCAGCGGAAACAATGCGGTGGCGCTCAACGACACAGTTGCCAATTCTTATATGATGACCGCAGTCGGAAGATTTAACGTGGTAGATAGTAATCAATCTTCTGACACTTGGGTTGATACGGATTATTTGTTTGTTGTGGGTAATGGAACCGGTTACCAAAATGCTAACAGAAGTAATGCTTTTGTGATTCTAAAAAACGGGACAATTACAGCCCCATCTTTTAGTTTAACCGAAATCAATGCAGCCGGAGCCACAGCATTGACAACAAAAGAGTATGTTGATAGTCGGGTTGGAAATTCCATATTTGATGCTGATGCTGATACCGGTATCCAGGTTGAAGCTAATCCGGACGAAGATTATATAAGGATGCAAACGGCCGGTACGGAACGCTTTATAATTGATAACAATGGAAACACCGGTATCGGAATCGGCAACAATCCATTGGTTTCTGTTTTGCAAATCGGTCCGGGAACATCCGAAGCATCCACTTTTGCCGTTGCTGCCAATCCCGCCTATATGAATATTGCCACTTTTAGGGATCAAGACGGAGAAAATATCTTCAGGGCGCGGGGATCATTGGCAAACGATGATCTGATAGTAACTTTCGGGGATTGGGATTGGGCCTACGACCATCTTTCCTTTGGTATCAATACAACAACTGATTCTTTAGACTTTTATGGTGGCGACTTTAGACTTCACGAATTCGCGGGTAGTCAAAGTGATTATGTTGGCTTTAAAGCTCCCAATGATGTCGCTTCCAGTGTTGTTTGGACACTGCCGAGCAGTGATGGCAATAATGGCTATTTACTTCAAACAGATGGCGCCGGCAATTTATCATGGACAAATCCTTCCACACTGAACATAACCAACATCTATAACTCTAACGGAACATTGACGGGGGATAGAAGTGTAGATGGTGGTATGCACGCTTTAAGTTTTAACAACCTAAATTCCACTTTGTTTGAAATCACTGATGGAGCCAGCAATTTAACAACGATGGAACTGACGGATTCGGAGTTTTTGGGATCTGTTGAGGACGGAACCCAAAATAGCGGTTTTGGCATACAAGCCGATGAAGTATATCTCTACTATACGGAAAGTACCAGTGGAAACACTTTTCAATTGGATATATCCGATACAAATGCCACAATCAGAGATGACATTAATCATAGAGGCATAGAGTACCTTGCCGATTATTCCGCCAATTATACAGATAGAACTTTAGTTGACAAAGGTTATGTAGACAGTCTTGTTTCGTCCAGTAGTTTTTGGGTGGCGGGATCTTCGGGAACTTTTTCCATTAGAACTACCGGAAACACCGCTTCCGGGGGAGACGCCACAGGGAATTATTCTGTGGCCATGGGCTATAACACTTCAGCAAGCACTTACTACGCTATAGCTGAGGGAGCAGCTACTAGTGCCAATGGTGAAGGCTCTCATGCCGAAGGACGAGGTTCTAGAGCTCAGGGACATGCTTCTCATGCTGAAGGACAACAAAGTGTTGCCGGAGGGTATGCGTCTCACGCCGAAGGTCTTTTTACTCAGGCCAATGGATCAGGTTCTCACTCCGAAGGAACTGGAACCATTGCTCAAAATAACTATCAATTTGCCGGAGGAATGTACAATGTTGGCACTGCCAACGATACGATAATGGAGGTTGGAATTGGAACGGGAACGTCTAACAGAATGAATGCTTTTGAGATTTATACTGACGGCAGTATTTTAGCTCCGGAATTTAGCATTGCCGAAATAAACGCTCGGGGAAACACTTCTTTGACGACTAAAGAATATGTGGACAATGCAATTGCTACTAACGCTAATAATATTTATAACAATGATGGAACAATCAGTGAGGATAGATCAATTGCTGGCACAGGAGCTCACACAGTTGATTTCAACATGACAGATGGATTAATAGATTCCGGGATGACCTATAATCACACCAGCTCTGAGCTTTATCATCAGGGTGGAGGAGTAGGGAGCAGAGTTAGCGTCAATGTTGGCGATTACGTAACAATAACTGATCTATTGAGCAACAGAGGTGCGGTTTACGCCGCCGACTATTCCGCCAACTACACCAATCGGTCCTTGGTGGACAAGGAATATGTGGATAACCAAGTAGCATCGGCTTCTCCTTGGTTTAGAGATACAACCAATGGTTATATTTATCAGAAATTTCTAACGGATCGTGTTGGTATTGGGACAGCCACACCTGATGAGAGTTTGGTTGTTTATGATGGAAATGCTAAGTTATCCCGAGATGGTGTAGATCCGCAAATTATCCTTGAAGGTAGAGATACCGGCTACAATTGGGTTATGGGAATTGATGAAGAAGAAAATATCGGTCCCGGCTTCTTCTATATCGGTCAGGGCGCTAATGTTAATGACACAAATGCGCTCTTGAGGCTCACGGAAGATGGCAACTTGTTTTTGGATAACACAAACCAATTGCATCATGGGACCCAATTATCTATTATGTCAGACGGCAATTCAAATACTGATTCAATGTTATTTATTGGCGCCGCCAGTGACTCTGCTTATCCACGAATCGCTTTATATCGAGCTAAAAACAATTCGGCTTCGGAAAGTGGAGTTGTGGCGAATGATATATTGGGCCAGATAGGTTTTATCGGCAGGAATTCTACAACAACAGATTATGTTGCGTCAACATTTATAAATGCCATTGCCACCGAAACTTGGACAAACACAGCGCATGGCGCAGCTCTACAATTCCAAACATCCTTAAATGGAACGGATGCACCCGTAAGAAGATTAGAAATTGAAAATGACGGCACTCTAAATGTTGCCGGTACAACTGATTACGAACTTTTAGTAACAGATGATGATGACATCCCCAATAAAGCTTATGTTGATACCGCGATTGCCAATAATTCTCCTTGGACAAAGAACGGAACCAATCTTTCCCCAACCACCGCCGGAGATGACATTCTGTTAAACGCCGGCGAAACTTTAAGCATCTCTGATTTAACACAAGGTTCAATTCCTTTCATTGGAGCCGGAGGATTGTTCAGTCAAGACAATAATAATTTTTTCTGGGATGATACTAATGACAGACTGGGATTGGGGACATCTACTCCAAGCAGTCGTTTGGATGTCGTTGGTGGTAATATTCAAACGGATAGAGCTTTGGTGGCTCGAGGAACGGGTACCAATGGAGAAGCGGCGCATTTAGTTGTTGACGCCGAAGCATCCACTTTACATCGCTTAATTGAAACCAGAAATAACAATGGTATCCAATTTGTAGTCAATGGAAACAATAGAGTGGGAATAGGAAGTAGCAACCCCGGAGCCCCGCTGCACATTAGAAATACTCAAGATAATAGTGGAGCAGTAATTATTCTACAAAATACAAATGAAGATTATTCATCAATCTTTGAAACGGCCACTAACCCCGAAGGAAATATTTCGGCTTTCAGAGGCGACTTGGCCATTGATGGTGTAAATGGCAATATTTACATCAAAAATGATAACGACAATACCAATACTGGGTGGGTCAGATTACTAGAAGAAGGAGATTTAACCGCTCTCTGGGATGCTGACTCCGACACCGGTATCCAAGTGGAAGAATCGGCTGACGAAGATATGATTCGTTTTGATACCGCCGGTACACAAAGGATGAGAATAGATAATAATGGGCTGTTGAGCTACGGAACAGAAAAAACAGACTACGACCTGGCCTACTTTGGTACCCAACATTCTGTCTTCGTTGTGAATCAAGAACCAACCGCCATGTCAACGTTTACGGCGGTTAAGTATGGCGACGACGGAGAACCCGGTAGAATTAGCTTTTTGAAAGCCAGAGGTAGCGAAGGAGCGGAAACGGCTGTTCAGGATGGTGATGAAATTGCCGAATTTGCCACAGCTGCTTATGACGGGACCAGATATATGACAACCGGAGGTTTAATAGTAAAAGTTGACGGCACAGTGGGAACTGACAATGTGCCATCAAAATTGGAATTTTTAACCAATCCTGGAAATGATCTCGGAGCGGAGGTAGCCATGGTCTTAAATCATGATGGCAATCTGGGAATAGGTGTAACCGATCCAAGTTTCAAACTGGAAGTGCACGGAGATGTTGGTCCGGATAACAGTAGCTATAGCTTGGGAAGCGACTCAAAACGTTGGTTAAATTTGTACCTCTCGTCAAGCGGCGGTTTAAACATTGGTAGCAATACATTGGGTTATTCAAATATATCATATAACACAAGCGTCAATAGGTTGACTTTGCAAAATTCTGTTGATTCAACAAATGGGTTTCAATTTTTGGATGCTGATGGTGGAACCCCGATCTTGAGTATTGACACTACTGATGAAAGAGTGGGAATTGGAACAGCTTCTCCTGCTTACAAATTAACCATCAGTGGTGGCGCTTTAATGCTGGAAGATTCGCCAGCCCCAACCGCTTCTCAAGGTTTTGCCGGAATATACACTAGCAGTGGCGAATTGTACGCTTTTGACGACAGTGGCAACTCTACCCAAATTTCTCCCCATAACAAGAATGGCGAGTGGTGGTATAATTCCACCAATGTCAGGACCGGTCAGACTTTGCAAATAGAAATGGAAAGATTAATGAAAGAATTAAACAAAACATTCGGTGGAGGCTATATTAAAGAAAATGGTCAAGAAATAGATCTGGGAGAAAATATTCTAAATGTTCTCAGTCTCAAGACCAATCAAAATATCAATTCCCTCAGCGATCTGCAAAAAAACATCAACCAAAACCTTCTTCTCATCAACGACTCCCTAAAAGAAGTCAACAAACAATTGGCAATCAATCAAGAAAACATAGAAGATAATGAAAACAATTTAAAAACACTTAGCGCTAATATTAATAGTTTAACAGAACTTACAACGAATCTAACCAACACTCTTTCTGATCATGAAAAAAGGATCAGCAAATTGGAAAGTATTCTTAAAGACAACGGTGCAAATCTAGATCAAGAAGAGAAAACAGACTTGCCAAAATCTTTACAAATCTTCGCCGAGAATCTAAAATCTTTGCAAAAAGAAGGCAAAAAGGTTGAATTTACTCTAGATGGCAAGTTGGTGGTTGAAGAAATAAAAACGGAGAAATTAGAAGCGAAAGAATTGGCTACCGATAATCTGACGATTTCCGACGAAAATAATATTGGTACGGCTACCATTAAAGCCGGTAAGAAAAAAGTGGTTGTAGAAACAGATAAAGTCTCTGCTGGCTCTCATATTATCCTTACTCCTCACGGCGCTGTGGTGGTTGGTGTGGGAAAAATTAAAAAAGGCGAAAGTTTTGAGATTGTTCTGGCAAAAGAAGCCGAAGAAGACATCAAAGTTGAATGGTTATTGGTAAACAGGGAATAGCAAAATACTCAGTTTCAAATTGCGAATCACTGACAAAAAAATCACTTAACTCAAAAACCCCACTTATAAACGGGGTTTTGTTTTAAAAGTAAAATGCTTGTTTTTAGTTTTATATGTGTTATAATCTCTTTTAGAGAAGCAATTTCTTTTTCTAAAAATAGCAGAAACCAAATTAAAACAAAAACTAAAAAAGAAAATTATGGACAACAAAACTAAAAGCCCCTTTCTTTCAGAAGAATCTCCCGAAAATGATTTTCAGCAGTCTACAAATACTTCCGACGATCAAATCCAAACAAAAAACCTTTCCGAAAAAGAAGAGTCAAGCACAGATTTTCAAGAAACCGACGAACGAAAATCTGAGATGAGCCATACCACCGCTTCGTCCAAAAATAGCGAAAACAACACCGATCAACAAAAACAAGAAGGAGAGGTCATTGAAATTAAAGAGGAGGGGAAATTGCTAAGGAGAATAATCACCATTATCATTATTTTGCTTTTACTGGCCTTGTTGGGAGCCGGCTTGTTTTACATCTTCCAACTGAAGAAAAACAATTCCGGTCCAAATGAAGACATAAACATCCAAGAGGACCAAAGTTCAATTGGAGTGGGCGACTTTGAGATGGAGGGAGACGAATTTGGCGCTGATTCAGTAGTGGTGGACAATTAATTTTTAAATTTCTGTCAAAGTTTTAAATTCTCACCAAAAACAACTCCCCAGCAATTAGTCCCACAACTGGTCAAGCCGAGGTTTTAGGTCAAAGTAAAATTTAAAAACAATGTTTAAAGGAATTTCCACAGTGGTAGCGACTTTTTTTAGTATTTTATTGTTACTAGGTCTATTCCAGTATGGGGCCGAGGCCGCCAATTTAAAAATAAAATATCTATCGGAGCTTCCGTCAAATGTAAAATTAGATGATAAATACTATCGGCAAGACAAATACTTGATTTACAAATATATTCTTTTTCAGTTTGATCAAACGATCTCCGTCAGTGGGGTAAAAATAAAATTTATTGTTGATAAAAACTGGTATAATAAAAACAAAATCAAGGATGTCATCTTCTTACATTATCAAGATGGACATTGGCAAAGAGTCAACTATCAATCCAAGGGAAAAGACGGAGATTATTTCGTTTACCAAATTCTCAGTTCTCAAGTAGAGGGATACTGGGTGATAGTCGGGGTTTTGCCAGACTCAAAAACATCTGGGCCGGAGTTAAATTTAACTTTCAGAACAAATAGCGGAAACTTCGGCAAGAAAGTGGAGTTGCCGGATTATGTTGAGAAAATAGCCGGTCTTAAACAAAAAATTGATTTAACAATCACTGATCCGGCGAGAGTTAAAGGGGTTAGCGCCATCGCCAATGCTACCGCCTCCGCCTCCCTTTTAATGTTGTTGATTTCCCTCAACGGTCTTTCCAATTTATTTTTAGCTCTTGGACAAATGTTTGCCTCCTTGCTCGGTTTACTCTCCAAGAGCAGAAATTACAAGAAAGGTATGATTTACGATATTGAAACCGGCGAACCAATTAGTCTTGCCCGAGTTGACTTGATAAACAGTGAAACCGGTCGTGTTCAAGCCACCAAATTTACCGACAAAAACGGAATGTACTACTTTTTAGTTCCTCCGGGTAAGTTCCATTTGAAGGTTTACAAAAAAGGTTACAAAATCGTCAAGCTTGATGAAGTTTCATTTTTAAAAAATATTCTAAAGAAAGAAGATTTAAATTTAGATATTGAATTAAACAAACCGGGTATTGTTAAGAAAAACATCGCTATCCTTAAAGAACAGGCTAGTATTTCCGGTTTCGGGCTTGTTAACGTTTTAGTTAGAGGTAAGGTTTGGCAAATTGTCTTCAATATCTTGTTTTATATTGGCTTTGCTTTTAGTCTCTGGAGCGTTTATGCTAGTCCTAAAATATTCAATTTCATAGTCTTTGGATTCTATCTCATCATTTTGTTTTTCAAATTAATCTTTCTGGGCAAAGCTAAATTTGGCAGAATTGTTGATGAAAATGGAAGACCGGAACCATTTGCCATAGTCAAAATATTGGAACCGCAAAGCGGAAAGATAATCACCCGCGCCGTTACCAACACCAAGGGAAATTACTATATTGTTTTAGATCCGGGAGAATATATACTGGAAATTGAGACAAATAAAGGTTTAAATTTCCGTAAGCGCATTAAAGTTTACGACGCCGGGGTTTTAACCAAAAAAATTATAATCCGACATCCCAAATTACAAGCCGAACCGGCCAAGTAAATAGTTGCGTATTTGCAAACAGAGTCACATAAAGTCACAAAATAATTTTAAAATAAAAACTAATATAAAAATAAAAAAATGAAGAAAAAAACGGACAGTTCCATAGATAGTTTTTTTGCCAAAAAAAATATCACCGCTAAAGAAGAAACAAATAGTAAAACCAAATCACCTACGCGCCGGAATCGCAAAAAGAGCAAGGACGCTAGCCCAAGTAAGGTCGGAAAATTGACAAGCGCCAAAAAATTGCTACGACGAACCAAGTTGTCAAGTTCCAAGAAAGGAAGTTTTTTCTCCTTCAAAAAAAATAACGGTCAAAGCACTAAAAGAAAATTATCTTCTCAAAAACAAAACAAAAAAAAGAAGGGCGCGTTCTACACATTTATTCAATGCTCATTGACACTGCTTTTTTTGCTAATTCCGCTATTTTTTACCGGTCAAACTTTTCAAGGCATTAATTTTGAAAAGACCATTCTCTTATCTGTTGTGTCGGCCTTTTTATTCACCTTGGTTTTTCTCAAAATAATTTTGAAAAGGAAATTTAAATTTCTTCAAACTCCTTTTGACAAAGCCTTACCCCTCTTTCTTCTTCTAATTTTAATCTCGGCCCTATTTTCCGTTGACAAGTGGCACAGTTTTTTTGGCTTTTTCATTGACCCTTCCAAGGGATTTCTAACCGTCTTGTCGGGAGTGGTCTTGTTTTATCTTCTTGTCAATTTTCTGGATATTACCGGAGCCAAAAGGGCTCTGCGACCATTAACGGCCGCCGGCGTAATTGTTTCCATTTATGTCTTTTTGATTAACTTTCTCCTGATTCCTAAAAACTCTTTGCAGTATTTGCCTTACAGCCCGACCGGTTCCTTAAAAAGCTTAGCGGTTCTTCTCTCGGTAGTGTTGCCAATTTTTTTGGCCGGTATTCTTTTATTGGCCCAGACAAAGAAAAAAGTCCTTAAAGTTTTAGCGGTCGCCATTCTCTCAGTGGCCACCGTCCTGGGTCTTTTGGATCTGTTGGTTATCAAAAATTTAGTTTCCTGGAGTGGCTTATTCTTGGGAGTGATTTTATTCACCTACTTGGTTTATTTCAAAAAAGAACCAACAGCTCCTCTCCATTCCTTTAAAGACAATTTCTTCTCCAAATTGACACTTTCTCTGATTGTTATTGTTCTGCTTATCGCCGGTTTAATGGTTTCCCAATATGGAACCTATTTATCTCTTCGGCCAAAGGTAAAACTAAATCAAGAGGTGCGAGTGGGAATACCGCTAACAGTGGAAATTGCTGAAAAATCCCTAACAACCGGCTACAAACAAAGTCTTCTTGGCAGCGGTCCGGCCACCTTCAGTTATGACTTCGCCAAATTTCATCCGGCCAAGCTTGTTTCTCCCGTTAGGGGCGTCAGCTATCTCTACCAGGGCGACGGGCTTCTGGGAGAGGCTATTCCCACCATCGGACTCTTGGGCGGATTGCTGGTAATTTGGCTGGTGGTCATTGTTATCAAAGAAATTTTCATCAATCCTTGGCCGGAAGGTAAAAATACTGAAGAAACCGATTTTTCCTTTGACAAAATTTATTTCGCCGGACTCAGCAGCGCGCTCCTTGTTTGGCTTTGGAACGCTTTTACCAATCGTATAGATGCCAGTAATGCTTTTCTGGGGCTTCTTCTTACAGGTCTAATCTTCGCTTTCATCCTTCGCCAAAGAAAAGAAAAATTTTTGCAAGTTGACCTGAAAAAACCATCAGCGGCCATGATTGGTCTGAGCGGATCTCTCATAGTTCTTTTCCTTGTTTTAGTTGCCGGTGGCATCTACAATGCGCAAAGATTTATCACCGACGTTAAATTAGCCCGGATTGTTTCTGCCGGTCAACAATCAGACAATGAAAACGATGAAGCCTTGCGAAAACTAAAAAGGATTATTTATGGTGATCAAAGTAAAGAAGGTTACTATTACCTCAAGTTGGCTGAAGCCACGGCTCTGGCTGTTAAACCTGTTAACAAAAAAGAAGACAGCGAAAAAATTAAAAAAGAAAACAACGAAAAAATCGCCGAAGCCATTCGGCACGCCAATCAAGCCAAAAAATTGATGCCCAATAATGTTGAAACAGTGAACGTCTTGGCAGATATTTATTCCAAATATCTTCCTCAGGAACGAGATAAACTAAAAGAATTTTATCGTCGGGCTATTGAACTGGAACCCAACACCTTGTCAAATTACTTGGCCTTGGGCGACCTTTGGGTAGCCGACGCCGTTTCTACGGGCGACAAGAAAGAGAGAAACAAGCTGGCCGGACAAGCTATTTACTGGTACCAAAAAGGACTAAGATTAGACCCTAATTCCCCGGTCTTATATGACCGCCTGGCCACAGTTTACTATTTACAGGGAGACCTGGACAAGGCTATTGTCAATACGGCTAAAGCTATTCTCCTAGATCCCAAAAACATTTTTTACAAAATAAATCTGGCCAAGCTTTATCAGGAGAAGGGCGGACAAGACAATCTGACTAAAGCGGAAAAAATATTGGTCGCCCTTGGCAAGAAATATCCCACCAACGTCAAAATTCTTTCCGAACTGGCCATCTTTTATGAACAAACCAATCAAATAGACAAAGCTAAAGACGTTTATAAAAAAATCATTGGCTTACTTGGAGATTCGGAAAAAAACAAAACACTCAAGAAACACTTTGAGGAACTTCTCCAGAATTTAGAAAACGGAAAGGTCAATTTTTCCGCCAAAGGAGAGCAAGCAACTGCGGAAGAGGGGGCAGAACAAAAAGGAAGCGAAAACAAAGAGGAAAAAGCGACTGCAAATAACCGGGCAGAAAACAATGACAAAGAAAAACAGTCAACTTCTGCGGAGAAAGAAATGGTAACCATCTCTGTTGATTCCGAGGGACCCATTAATGTCCGGGCCGATGCTTCTCTTTCCGCCCAAAAACTAACCAAGATTAAAGAAACGGGCCGTTTTCAAAAAATAGGTGAGAAAGGAAATTGGATACAAATTATTATTCCCGCCCAAGATGGCCAAGAAGAAATCAAAGGTTGGGTACACAAAAAATTTGTTACCGAGTAAGCTCCGGCAAAACCACCCACTCTCCGAGTTTCCAAATTGGTTCATTAAATAAATTTCAATAGCCAAACAGTTTAAACCTTGCTTAAAAATTAATCTTCAAACAATGAAAAATCTTGGTAACAAGGGTGATACTTCAGCGGTAGTTCTTGCCATTATTGCCGGAGCTATCATCATTGCCGTTGCTATCTGGCTGGGTTTTTACTACCAAAGTAGAATTTCTCAAACCAACGGCGGTAACTTAAACAAAGAGCCGGCTAAAACAATTCAGGGAAAAACAAGCAATTCCCCCAGCGAAGCTTTCGCTACCGGTGACAACGCCTCCGGAAAACAATCCACTCCCCGCTCTTTGTCTGAAAGTAATAATTCCCAGCAAGCTCAAACCCCCACTAAGAGTGATAGGGATCTTATCAAGCAAGCCCTCCTTGATAAAACGGGTATCAATCCGGCCGACTTTATGTTTGATATCGCCGACAACAACGGAACTATTGCTCGGGGAACAGTCAAGGACAAGAACGATATTGGCGGCGCCGGTTGGTTTGCTCATAAAAGTAACGGAGTTTGGACGATAACCTATGTCGGTCAAGGAGTGCCCAAGTGTAGCGAAGTCAATCCTTACGGTTACCCTGTCAGTTGGGCGGACTATTGCCTAAATTCCCAGGGGAAGCCGGTCCATCGTTAAAACAGAAAAGGTCAACCAAAACACAAAAACAGATCACAAACCCCGGTCTGTTTTTGTTTCTCAAATCCACTTTTTATAATGGTTTAATTCTCAAAAAATTAAATACGGCAAAAAGAAAAAGGTGCTGCTCGTGTTAAAGCAACACCTTGACTAATCTGACTACCCCGGACGATACTTACTCCTCCAGTCCGGGTACGCACCCTGGTCGCGACTAATCGCAACCAGGATCGCCGCCAGTCCGGCGGCGGTCGGGAGACCTAATTTAAAACAATACAAATCTCCCAGTAACAGAGAAACTCCACCAAAAAAGAGCAACCTCTTCATTTTTTTAACCCTCCTTCTTTTCTCCAATCATAACACATAATAGGTATTTTGTCAAGTTGACGCAGGCTCTATAATAAAATGTGTGGGTAAAAAATAAAAAAAGTGGCATAATATAAAGGAAAACTTAAGCTTTCACATTAAATCTCCAGAACTATGAAAAGATTTTGGGATAAAAACAAAGAATATCCGGACGGGGAATTAAAAGAATATAAATTTTGGTCACTGGAAGTGAGCTACAAACAACATACTTTTGGCAATTTTATTATTTTTTGCAAAAGAAAAGGAGTAAAAAACTTTCCGAATTATCTGATAAAGAAATTTTAGAGTTAAAAGAAGTGATGCAAGAAATAGAATTGGCTTTAATCCAAAATAAAACTTTTAATCCCATTCGTTTTACTTATTGGCAAATGGGTAACAAAGTTCATCACTTGCATATCCATGGCATTCCTAGGTATAATTGTCCCAAAAAATTTTTTCATAAAATTTGGCTGGATAAGAATCCCAATCAACCACCCATTTGGAGTAATAAGATAGAATCTTCTCAAACAATCAAGGTAATCAGAGATGAGATTAAAAAATTTCTTTAAATATTTACAAAGCAAATCCGATCCAATGTTATCTTTTCTCGCCAAAATAAACGACTATGGGTTTCTGGACAAAGTTTATTCCTTCCTTGAAAACCTAAAAAATAAGAGTAAAACTCAAACCACAAATTTCAAGAGAATTGAAATAAAAAACAGTGATAATTCAACTTGGGTTTGCTTTCTCCCTTGGAGAGTGAGCTTTAAAGAAGCCAAAAAAATAGGCCTGATACCCAAAAGGGGCAGGGTTTTGGTTTATGAAATTCCGGGCAACTTAATCAACCCCAATCCCTCTGTGGCCAAAAATCTGTTGAGAAAAGTATTTGAAGATATCACCTCCTTAAACTTAAAAAATTTCAACGTTCTAGCTTATAGTGCTGGAACTTATCCCGGCTTCTTTGTGGCCAATCATCTTAACGCTAAGAAAATGGTAGCTGTAGCTCCCGGGTCAGAATTAGGTAATTTCTACGACAGCATCGCTACGTCAAAAATTAAACAGAAAGCTATCCAATTGGGTTACAAGAATTCCACCGAATACAACAATTGTCTGAAAGAAACCAATCCCATTGCTAATTTGGAAAATCTACCCGATGATATTGAAATTCATTTGCCTAGTCATGACCTTTATATTCCCACCAAATTCGGAGAGAAATTAGTTTATCAATTGCGAAAATATAAAACCCCAAAAATTGTGAGGTATAAAAACAAGGGTCATATTTTGACTCTAATAAAATTCGGTCAGAACAACCCTTTTTAGTCCGGAGGAAAACCTCTCAAAACAATTTGACCGAACGGATTAAAAAGGTGTACTATAACAAGGCTTTAATAAAAGGCTTTAACAAATTTCAAAATACAAATGAAATATTCCAAGTTATTCCTCAGCGGGCTAGTAATATTGGCCATCGCCGGAGTATTCGTTTTTTGGTCGGGGATAAAGAAATCCGTTAATAAAACAAAGTCGGAAGAGGAAATTATCCAAGAAAAACTGGCCCAGCGAACACCAAAACAACCCTTAAAAATCGGTTTTCTCACCGATGTTCATGCCTACGGCAAGGAGGTTGCCGGTCAATGGCAAATAAATTGGCGTAGCCGAGAAGCTATAGAAAGATTTATTCAAAAAATGAACAACGAATTCAAACCGGACTTGGTTATAGAAAATGGAGATTTGGTTGACGGCAAGGATAAAAATTCTAAAGAGGATTGGCTGATTATTGATAAAATGCTACAAACATTGAAAACGCCCTACTACCATGTTATTGGGAATCACGAAATGCGTAGTTTTGACAAAGCCACCTGGCTTCAGTTAACCGGCTACGACAAACCATATTATTACCGCGATATCAAGGGCTACCGAATAATTGTTTTAGACGGAAATCATTTTCCCGGCGGAAAGGATACCGGCCCAGAAAAAGAATATTACCCCGGGGTGCTCGGGAATGAACAATGGCAGTGGTTGGAAAGCGTTTTGAAAGACGCCGCCCTTAACGATAAAGATCCGATAGTCTTCATTCATCAACCGCCCATTTCCACCGATGCCAAACCAAATTGGGCTCTTTTTCCCGAAGGAGAGAAATTGCATCAACTTTTCAACAAATACAAAGTTCGCGCTGTCTTCTCCGGTCACATTGAGAGACTTTGCGACATTAAAGATGGCGCCACCGAGTATTTTGTTCTCCAAGGAATGTGGAAAGCCAACGCTGGCCTAAAAAAAGAATATCGCTTTAAAGATGCCGGCAATTTTTATTACATTACCATCACCCCGGACAAAGTTGAAGTCAAAGGGGAGTACAGAATATTTCATGACAAAAATCAATCCTCCAAAAAGCAACGCCAAGAACGTGTGAAAAAATGGGAAACATTGGTTCTCAATCCCCAAGAATATAATTGCCAAGACGGTCAGCGTCTAGATCCAAAGAAAAGAGGGCTTTCCATTAAAGAAGAAACAGGTGATAGCCGGGCAGTTGTCTCAGGTAATTCCAAAGGAACTAATAATAAAACAGCGGTTAATGAAAGAGAAGAAAGAGAAAACAACGACCAAGAAAAAAACAAAGAAACAAAATAAAAAAATACCAACCAAGTTTTTACTGTTTGCTTTAATAATTAGCAGCGTCTTTAGTGGTTATCAATTTTGGCTTTGGCAAAAAAACAAGCCGGCCAAAACAACTCTTAAAATCGGTTTTATAACAGATGCCCATTTTAATGCCGAACGGAACAAAAAAACCAAAAAGTGGAAACTTGACTGGCGCAGTCGGGAAGCTATGGAAAGGTTTATCCAAAAAATGAATGACGAATTCAAGCCGGATTTAGTCGTAGAAAATGGGGATTTGATTGACGGCAAAGATAAGCGCGCTCTTCAAACTTGGCAAGAAGCGGACCAAATGATGAAAAAATTAAAAGCGCCTTACTTTCACGTCTTGGGAAATCACGAAACCAACAGTTTTACCAAACAAAAATGGTTGCAATTAACTGGCTATGACAAAACTTACTATTTCAAAGATTTCTCCAAAAATGGTGTCGGCTACCGCATAATCGTTTTAGATGGCAACTCCTGGCCGGACGATTCCGATGCCACTCCGGAACGTCACTATTACCCGGGACACATTGACCAAAAACAATGGCGCTGGCTGGAAAAAACTTTGCAAGAAGCCAATGAACAAAACAAAAACATTCTGGTATTCATTCACCAACCACCGCTTAGCACCGACTTCTTTCCCAACTGGGGAGTTTTCCCTCAAGGAGAGGCTCTGCATAAATTATTTAGCAAACACAAAGTAAGAGCGGTTTTTTCCGGACATATTGAAAATCTTTGTCACGTTGTAGATGGCCCAACTCATTATTTTGTTCTGCAGGGATTCTGGAAAGGCAAAGGTTATTTAAAAGAACAGTACCGCTTTAAAGACGCCGGAGCTTTCTACTACATCACTGTTGACAAAGATAAAGTCTCAGTGGTGATGGAACGTCGTGTTTTTAATGACAAAGTCAAAAAAGGTAATCATTTAGATAAACTGAAAGGCTGGTTTAAATTACCAGTGACTGAAGAATACAACTGCCAAGACGGCCAGCAGTTGCTTGACCCTTTACCTCCGGAATTTGGCGGACCACCGCTTGATTTGCCGGTCAACTTGTTACCGTCTGATTTGCCGGAACTGTCCGGACTGACTTTCTGGAACGGTTTTACTTATCTGGTCGGGGACGACGGCGCTCTCTACCAAATAAAAGACAAACAAATCATTCGCCAAAAACAGTTTCTTGTTCCCGATGCCGAGGGTTTAACCCACGATAAAAAATATCTTTACGTTCTCAGCGAGTTGCAAAACACCATTTATCAACTGGACAAAGATTTTAACATTATTCACAAACAAAAAATTCAGATACCTCTTCCTCAGGATGTCAACTTGGGCGCCGAAGGTCTCGCTTATTACAAAGACAACTTGTTTTTTGTTGTTTACCAAAAAGAAATTTCTCAAGCTAATGTTTTTCTGATTAATTTTTCCACCGGAAAAATTGTCAGCAAACGCAAAATCCCCCATTCGGATTTAGCTGGCGCCACTTTTCACAAAGGAATCCTTTATCTGGTTAGTGGCCGAGAAGGCAAGGTGATTGGTGTTAATCCTCTCGGTTGGCAAGAAAGAGTCATTGAAGAGCTAAATGACCATAACATTGAAGGTATTGACATTTTGGCTGATAAAATTTATCTAGTAAAAGACAACGAAGAGGACTTAAAGAAGAAACAAAGAAAATGAGTAAAATAAAGTTTCGGTTCAAGCGCGAATTCTGGCAAAAATTTTGGGCACTAATAGCGGTTTGCTTTATTGTTTTGCTAACCGCCTCTTGGCGTGGTTGGCAATTAAATGAACAAGCTCTTTTCAAAGCTGACCAAGCTCGGGACGCTTTTTCCGCCCAAAATGTTCAGAAACACGGCTGGAAACGAGCCAAGCTTCTGGGACCGAAAGCCGGCGCCGCCGTTAAGCTAAACAATATTAGAGGCGCCTTCAAACTTGGCCCTTTTTACAACTACGAACAGTATTTGTCGGTTCTGTTCACCGGCCAACTTGACGCCAGACAGCTCCTTTGGCCGGATTGGTTTTTCTCTCTGCTCAGTATTATTCTTTTCTACTTCTTCCTTCGCTTCTTTTTCAACCGCAAAATCAGTTTGTCGGTTACCATCCTTTTCGCCGGTTCTTATTTTCTTACTCTTTATTCCCGTTTCGCTTGGAACATCAATCAAACAGTTTTTTGGGAATTGCTTTTTGTCATCAGTCTTTTGAAAATTTTACAATTAAACAATCAAGACAAAGAGAAGTCCCCGGACCGGCTGACCAAATGGTTCTTGTTACTAATTTTTTCTTTCGGCGTTTTGGGACAGTTGCATCTCCTAAATATTTTTGCCTTTTCCTTCATCGGGTTGGCGACTTGGCTAATTTATCGTCCCCGCCTGTCACGGTCAGCCTACTTTTGGGGACTTTTGCTTCTTTTAATCCTTTACAGTCCGATGCTAATCAGTGATTACTACAATCACGGTGATAACATTAAAAGATTTTTTCTTGCTTCCCAACAAGAAAAAAAGAGCCGGCTCAATTTTTGGCAAGCTTTCAATAAAGTCGGCTATTACCACGGTAAAAATTATCTGCTAATTTTAACCGCTTTCAACAAATATGATTACAAAAAAATCGCCATTCTCGGTGATTGGTTCATTATTCTCTCTCTAATTCTCATTCGCTTGGCGCTTTTTCGAAAACGCTTACTGGGCATCAGCCGTTTACCCAAAGGGCTGGTCAGGCAAATCAATAAAATGTTTAAACTAAACAAACAACGGAAACAATTTTTAATTATCATTTCTCTCTGGTTTTTCATCTTCTTCCTTCTTTACTGGCGCATCTTGCCTCGTCTGGGAAAACATCGTTATTGGCTGATGGTCAGTCCGCTCCCTTTTATCTTTCTGGCTTTTTGGTTTTATGTCTTGGACCGTTTAGGTAGTGGTGAGTATAAATTTTGGAATCGCTACATTACAAACTTTCTCATCATTCTAATCAGCGGGCTTATTCTTTTCAGTAACCTTGACGCCACTCAAGCATTTTACCGTTCTTTGCAAACCGGAGAAAAAACTTTCGGCCTCTGGCATCAACGACCAACTCTTGGTCCTTACAGCGGTTTTTACACTTACGGTCGCCTGAAAAAAATAGGGGACTATCTGGAAAAAGAAACAAGCAAAGAAAGCAAACCGGCCATTTGTTTCGCCGATTTTGAATACCAAACCAAAGGCGGGTTAAAGTTTGTGCTGGAAAAATATTATCCGCAAATACCCTATCAACAAACACTTGCCGGCGAAAAATACGACTGCGCTTTCTTTGTCATTACCAAAAGTTCGCGCGGCAAAGATAGCTTGAGTAAAATTCAGGGAGACTATTTTATTGAAAAACCGCAAAAATTTGAATCTCTGGCCGTTTGGAAATTGGTCCCGATAAATAAAAAAACAAATAAACAAAAAGTGGAAAAGAAAGAAGAAGTAAGAACCTCCGACCCCCGAGTAATTTTTTGGGAAGATATTTTTAACAAAAAACAAAAAAATGACTAAGCAAAAATCAAATCTACTTGCAATCGTTCTGGGCGCGCTTCTTTTTCTAGCTTTCCTTGTTAGAATATTTCATTTAAAAGATTGGCTCTATTTCCAAGCGGACCAAGTACGCAATACCAACCACGCCCACGAAATTCTGGAGAAAGGTTGGAGAGGGCTTCCTTTGCTCGGACCGAAAGCCGGTGGCACCGATTTTCATTTGGGGCCAATCTCTTACTATTTGGAAACGATTCCCGCTTTGCTTTTTGGCTTAAACCATCCGGCGATAATTGTTTACAGCAATCTCTTTTTTGTTCTCGCCAGTATTTTATTGGTTTACATTTTTCTCCACCAAGGCTTTGATAAATTTGTTTCTCTTTCCATTTCCGCTTTATATGCTTTTAGCTATGTTGCTATCCAGTATTCCCGTTTCTCTTGGAATCCCAACGGACTGTTGTTCTGGGGACTTCTTTTTGTTTTCAGTCTTTATAAGCTATTCCAAAGTGAAAAACTTCAACAAGCCGGGTATTGGTTGCTCCTTCTTTCTCTCAGCTACGGAATTTCCAGTCAACTACACACCACCGCCTTGTTCGGTTATCCGCTGGTTTTTCTTTGCTACTGGCTTTATCGGCGAGCTTGTTCGGGAAACGATAATGCAAACTTGCCGAAAAGTCTCTCTGATTATTGGCGAAATTGTTGGCGAAATTTACGAACCGCTTCCGCTGATAATCTTGGCAAAATCAAATGGTCCTACTGGTTGGGAGTGATTTTGATTCTAGTTGCTCTTTATTCACCGGTAATTATTTACAACTGGAACCATCAAGGAAAAAATTGGCGGGAATTCACCAAGGCCTTGGTTGGCAAAACCACCGGCTCCGACAAAACTGTCGGACAAAAATTGTTTCGGGAAATAAATTTGATGGGCAA
Source organism: Candidatus Moraniibacteriota bacterium (assembly GCA_027008775.1). Taxonomy (GTDB): domain Bacteria; phylum Patescibacteriota; class Minisyncoccia; order Moranbacterales; family DUUL01; genus JALVDV01. The sequence continues at coordinate 36,059 of JALVDV010000005.1, read as the reverse complement.
GTATTACACTCTCAACGTTTTTTCCCTCAATCACAAGGAAATAACTTGGGGAAGCAAAAAGAATCATCTCATTGATTATCTCGGTCTGGTCCCGATTGTTTTGGCAATAATGCTTTTCTCTTTTCCTCGCCAGCGATTTTTTGTCTCTTCAGCTCTGGCCAAAATACCCAAAGACTTCCTGGTTCTCAACCTGATTTGGTGGGTCGTCTTTTTTGTTCTTTTCTTTCCTTTGGCTTACAAATTGGACCAAATGCGTTTTTGGTTTATTGATTTTTTGGCGCCTTTCGTGGCCTTGGCGGTTGTTTTTGCTTGGCTCCGAGAAAAAGTGGGCGAGTGGTTGGTACTGATCTTGACGACAATTATTTTATTGTTAAACCTTAGCGCCGTGGCCAACTGGTATCTGGGTTTGGCCAAACAAGACGGACAATCACACTTTTGGCGACAACCGACCACCAGCACTTTGCAACAAAGCGATTTTGTTACTTATCAAAAAATGACGGAAGCGGTCGCTTTCATCAAAAATCCCGCCTCCCCAGATAAAATTTGTCTTATCGCTCCTTCCAAAAACAGGGCCTCCTATGCCTACATTTTCAAGCGCTCCTTTTCCGGAACAGAGGTTAAATTTATCAGCGCCAAAAATCCCGGTCGCTATTTGGCTCAATGCCGAGTTTACTTGATAAAGCATGGCCGCAAAAACAGCGCGGAAATCATTGAAAGCTACCGGCAAAGAAATCACACCATCAAACTCAGCCAACCCCGTCGCTTCGGCCTGATAACTGTCTGGCAAGTGTTGGATTTTAAATAACTGTTGTCAAACAAAAAAATGGGAGGGCTTTGGGTAAAAATCCGGTCCCGGCTTTTGTAAAAATTTAATCCAGCGAGAATTCCCCGCCTGTAGGGGCGGGGGTGTCTATCTTCCGCCAAAATTTTCGGCAACTTTCAAAATCTTCCGCCAATATTGACTAAAGGCGAAAAAAATATATACTTAATAGAGAATTGGTCGCTAATTTTTTAAAACACAGAACCATTTGCGGGTATTGTATAATGGCTATTACATCAGCCTTCCAAGCTGAGGATACGGGTTCGATTCCCGTTACCCGCTCACTGATTAACAAACTAATCATCCGGTCTTTCAAAAATCGTCCTTTTTGCCGGATGATTTTTTAATATTTTTTGCGAGCATTTTCTCACTTTCCCTCTGACATCTAAGCAAAAGTTAATTTTAATTATCACTAAACACAAAAATCATTATGACCAAAAAAACACACAGAAACATTTTGATTATTTCTCTTAACCAAGAAGACATCATAACTTTGCAATTAAAAAAGCCGAGTCCGTCCGAAAAGGGGGAGGCGAAAATCATAGCCGAGCAAAAATGGAATGATCAGCAAAATATTTCCCGAGAGCTTTTGGCCAAAATAGACAATTTTTTACGAGCAAACAACTCCACCGTCAGAGATTTGCAAAAAGTGGAAGCTAAAATCGCCCCCGGACAAAAATACACCACCGCCAGAATTATCAAAATCACCGCCAAAACCCTCAACCACGCCCTAAGAAACAATTAGCTACCGCCAAGCTATCGGCAATTATCAAAAGACTGCGCAATATTTATCAAAATGAGGATAGCGTTAGATAAACTTTAAGTAAAAAATTTATAATCAAACAAAATTTAGAATAACAACTAGTGGGATAAAACACATTTAACGGCTTTTGTTTGCCAGACAAAACTTGCTTTATTAAGGATAAGATTGTATTATAAAGACATGATGACCACACACAAAAATTGAGAAGCTTCCGTGAGGTATTTTTTTTGTGTGTGGTCACATTCGCCTTGCGGGAGCTTTTCTGTTTATTTATAAGTTTTAATAAAATTATCTATGACCACACAAAGCTTTAAAGATTTTACGAACAAGTATTCATTACAAAAAACGCTTCGCTTCTCACTCGTTCCTGTTTTAATAGACGAGGAACTAGAAGAAATTGTAAGCGAGAGAGGGTATTCAAGTATGGATAAAATTACAAGGGAAGATAAAGCGAAATATTTTATAAACAAAAATAAAACCGGAGTACACCTTTTAGAAAGAGACAAGAAACGCGCGAGAGTTTTTTCTCTGTTTAAAAAGCTTGTTACCGCTTTGCATGCAGAGTATATAGACAGGGTTTTAAGTGAAAATGATAATACAGAATCCCTTTCTGATGATTTTGCCTCACTTATAAATAAATTAGTTGATTATAAAAACAAAAAATCAAGAGAAAGTGATGACTTATCAGATATTGAGAAAAATGTAAATAAACTTAAAAAAGAATTGGCCAGCTCAATAAACAAGGTTTTAAAAAACAAAAATAACGCAATAGAAATTGCGATAGGTGAAAGAAATATTACGATTGACTTTAATGCTTTAACAGGTGCTGGTGACCCTGGGGCAGATAAATTAGTAGAAGCTTTTAGAGAAATTCCTATTGAAGATTTAAAAAAAGCTGAGATTTTTAAACATTATATAGACGAACAAGATTGGGATTTAGAAGATATAAGCTGGGGTAAAGAAGCAGACGCATTGAATCCATTTTCGTTTTTTCATAAATGGAAAACTTATTTACGCAAATTCTATCAAATTCGCGCGAAAATATATGATACCGATGGGTATGATTCAGATACAGAAAACAGCGGAATTGTAAAAGGCCTCGCACATCAAATCACAACAAGAATTCTTGATGACAATGCCGAGCTTTTTGTACAAAACTATCAAAAATATTTAAGTCAAATAGCCGAAAAAGACTACAAAGCAAAATTAGATGAACAGCTAAGCAAAGAATTATCTGTAAACTCAGATATATTTAAACCTGAAAATTTTGCAAATGTTTTATCGCAATCTCAAATTGATATATACAATAAAGCTGTTGGGATTGCAAACAGATTTTTAAACGAGAAATTGCAAGGGTCAGGCAAAAAACCGGATTTCTTTAAAAAACTTTACAAGCAAATTTTAGGAAAAGAAAACAAAGATGAAAACAGTGATAGTAAAGATGAATTTTTAGAGTTTGATACTATTGACGAGTTGCAAAAATTCCTATTGGTAGCAAATGATTATGACGGAAAGCCATTTTTGCAATACGCGGTAGACTTATTGGATAAAGATATATTTACAGGACTTCTTGATAAAGAAAATAAAAAACTTAATTTCCCGGAGACTGAATTAGGCGAGTTTAGGCTAAATACAAATCAGCTATCTTTCATATCTAATTTTGCATTTGGAAATTGGGAAGTATTTCGCGATGCGGTAAAAAGAGTAAAAGAAGAATTAAAGAACAAAAAAGACGATGAATTGACAGGGGAAGAAAAGCAAGTTATTGATTCTGTAAACAAATTCTTAGATGAGAATGAAATAGCGCTGAGTGAGTTGGTGCAAATTTTTAGGTTTAAAGTTGAAGATCCAGACAGCTCAGAAAAGACAAAAATAAATCTTACAGGAAAAGATTTGTATAAATTGGTAAAAGAAGAAAGCGCGTGGAACTTACCAAAAGAAGAACTACAAAAATTTTCTCAAGAAGATACAGGCGACGCCGCTTTGTATAACTTACTTTTAGTATTTGAGCTTTACTTTAATTCATTAAGAAATGGAAGAGCTTGGCACACAGCAGTTGAAGAAAAAGAAATGGAAGAAAGTTGTGACAAAAAAACTTGCCCAGAGCATAAAAGTTTAAGAGAGTTGTTTGAAGATTTAAAATCTTATGTCAGCGCGCATGGTGAACAGATAAAAGAAAGCAAAAATAAACGTAATGACTACATGGAAAAGTTAAGCATTTTGTTTTACCGCTTGAATGATATGAACAAATTCCTTTACTTGTTTGAATTGGCAGACGATGAAAGTTTGTACACAAATAAAGCTTTGCAAGAAATTGTAAAAATAAATCCGAGAAAAAACAAAATCAACGAAGCATTCAATGCTACGCGAAATTATGCTACGAAAGCGATAGTTGTTGAGGATAAGATAAAGCTTACTTTTGAAAGGCAAAAACTAGCAGATGGATGGTCTTTGAAAAAGACAGAAAACAGATGGGGAAATCAGTATGAGGCATTTATATTAAAAAAGAATGATAAGTATCATCTTGGAATTAATGCTAAATTGCCATTTAGGATAGAAAACAATTTTAATTTAGACGGTTTTGAAATAATGGAATACAAGCTACTAAAGAATAAAACCTTGTTTGGATCTAGTTGGAGAGGGTACTTTAATGAATCTTCACCAAATTACACCCTTGAAAGATTACGAAAAGAGAATCCTGACACGGCTGTAAAAAAGATTAATAAAATGCTTGCAGAATTTTTGAATGAAAAATTTGTTAAGACAAATTATTTTAGTGCAATAACAGATAAATTTAAAGAAATAGTAGCTTTATTGGAATCAGGTAAAGTTGATTTTGAATTATCTTATGAAAAACTGTCGAGTTTGTATGCGAAAAAGTTTTCTACTGAATACAAAGACGATGATTCTGATAAGAGTACTAAACTTGATAGAATGGAAGAATTGTCAAAATATCTGGTAGATGAACAAATATTAAACACAATTCCGTTACACTGCATTGTTAATAAAATAAAAAGCATTCTTGATAAAAAAGAAGGTGTTTTATCTGGAAATGAAGTTGCTATGTGTTATATTGCGACCCTTGAAAAATATATGTATGAAATAGAATTTATTAATGTAAACAAAAAGAATCCGCCTACAAATTTGGTGTTATTTGAAATTTACAATAAAGATTTTTCAGATAAAAAAGAGGCAGATTCAACAAAAAACATTCATACTCTATACTTTTTGGAGCTGTTTTCAGCAGAAAATAAAAAGAATTCGCAATTTAAACTATCCGGTCAAGCAGAAGTATTTTTCCGTGATGCATTGCCAGAGTCAGAAAGAGAAAAAGTTTCAAAAGCAGAACTAAAAAAACCAAAAACAGATAAAATTCCTTACAGAAAAAAGAGATTTGCAAGTCCAAAAATATTATTCCATGTTCCAATAGAAATAAACAGGCTGGCAGGAAAGGGGGGAGTTGCTGATGAAATTAAAGAATATATAAAAAATAATAAAGATGAAATCTCTGTTATAGGAGTAGACAGAGGAGAAAAGCATTTGGCTTATTATTGCCTGCTTGATAAAGATGGAAATATAAAAGAGATAGATTCTTTAAATGAAATAGAAGGCATTAAATTTCAGGAAAAACTAACTGCAAGGGAGGAGCAAAGAATGAAAAACAGAAAGCTTTGGAAAACAATAGAGCAGATAAAAGACTTAAAGAAGGGTTACATATCTTTTGTTATACGCAAACTTGCTGAAATGATTGTTGATAATAACACGATTCTTACAATGGAAGAGCTAAACAGAGGCTTCAAGCGCGGAAGGATGAAAATTGAAAAAAATATTTATCAGCAACTTGAAAATGCGCTTCTGCATAAGCTTGAATACTTTGTAAAAGAAAAGACCTCAGGAGGGATAAGAAATGCATACCAACTTGTTCCACCTGTTGGTCCGCAATACAAATGGGGCTCACAACAAGGGGTTGTGTTTTATGTGGATGCAAAGTTTACCTCAAAAACTTGTCCGAAGTGCGGATACAGAAGACGGGGTGTAAATTTTGGTTCAAGCAAAGACATAAGAAAAATGATGGATAAAAAAGACTTGCAACTATTCTACGATAAAGAAAACGACAGATTTATTGTAAAATACAAATGGGAATATAAATATAAAAATCCCAGCGGCAATGAAATTCCATTCCGTTCAGATTATTTACTTACAGATTCAAATGGTTTTGAAACAATTTACAGCAATATAGATAGATCAGTCTGGAGAAAAAAACAGCATAATGTAGAAAGGATTAATGTAACAAAAATTTTAAAAGAAGCTTTGTTGGATGTTGATTTGGATGATTTAGCCATTAACAAAAATATTTTTGAAATTCCCGATATTGAAGTAAGTTTTTCAAAACTTAAAATGGCCCTTAAATACTGGACTAACTTGCGTTTTGAAGATAACTGGTCTGACATAGAGGATGACAAAAGAGATGTTTTACAATGTCCAAGTTGTCACTTTGATACAAGAAAAGCAAACCATCTTATAAACGGCGACGCAGTTGGTGCATATAATATTGCGAGAAAAGGAATACTCGCAAAACAAAATCTTGCGGAAAAAAACAAGGCAAAAGTCATTTTGAAAGAGTGGGATGAGTATACACACCAACAGAGAAGTGAACAAAGAGATTTATAAAATATGCTAAAATGCAAATATGAACAAGTATCAAAAAACATCTGCTATTAGACTGGCTTTGAAAGTTAATGAAAATTTTGAGTCTAATTTAAAAAATGCAATCGAGACTTATAAAAAGAATACAGCTGATCCTGAAGAATTGTGTTCCAGACTTATAGAGATTTTAAAGAAAGTAATAGAATTATTTGACAAAGAAGAAGTAAAAAAAGATGAATACAAAAGTTTACTCTACAAGCTAAAACTTTCTCCGCATATCATTGGGTCAGAGTTTGGTTTGTTTATTTCAGGTTCTGGGCGAGCAGATAGCTTGCGCTTAAATAGTCGTAAACTTAAAGGGTTCTTCTCAACTTTATTTAAAAAAACAAACGAATCACTCATTTCGCTCGAAAAACAACTAACAGAAAAAAATACACCCAATTTTTCTCCTAAAAATACAAGAAAAATATTAGATGAAATCTTTAAAAGCTCACTCGATATAGAACATGAGTTGCTAAAACGAAAAGCGCCAACCTTAAAAGAAGCAATTGATTTGATCCAAAAGCAAAATTATCATTCTGATGATCTTGTTCCGCAAGAGTTTGCAGAGTTGCAAAAAACTTTAGCAAAACTATCAAAAATTTTAGATAAGCTCAAAGAATCACTCTCCATATTTCACGAAGTCATAACAGCATCGCTAAACGAACATACTCTTACAAGACAAACTACTCTCGAAGAAAGAGAAAAAAAGATTAAAGAAGAAGAAGATAAGTTGACCCAAAAAGTTTGGGCGGGGGATCTTAAAGATAACTTAAATTACATAAGCAGATTTGTAGCAGGTCATAAAAATGCATTTAAAGCAACGATGAATTATCTAGGAAAATCAATTAATGATAACTTTATTACAGTAGAGGAAGCGGGGAAATGGACAAAAAAGTTTTACAAAATTATTGCGGAAGGTTATAAAACTGAAATAAAAGGATTGAAAAAAGAGGTAGATGAGCTTGCAAAGCAGATTATTGGTTCTGATTTGGAAGAATTTGTAAAATCTAATAAAGACAAAATAAGAGTAAATAAAATAAAAATAGATCAGAACATAAAAAATTCTGCAATAAATATTTTTAAAAAATACTTGCCAGATTTACCCTCAAATATTAAAGATGATTTTCTAATTAAATTTTTGCGAAACAGAATTTTAAAAGTTTTAATTGATAACTTGATTGGAAAAGAAAACAAAAAATATCAAATAAAACCAGAGCGCAAAAATGCAGCTAATGAGCTAGCAAAAATCATAAACAACAAGTCAGAAGATAACTTGGAAGAATCTCAAATAATTGAAATTTTGCTCAATAAAAAACAAAAGGCGGCGCACACAGCAGGTACAAATTATACACACATAATAAACAAATCTAACTTTATTCAAAATAAAAACAAAGTTGCAAAATATATTGGCAATATAAAAGCAAAAATAGCAACATATAAAAAGGATAAAAAAAATTTAAGCCATCTGGCATTGCTTGTTTTAGATAAAAAAGATGAAAACTTTGATTTATTACTTGTTCCCAAAAAATTTAAAAAAGAATTTTTATACACTCTTGAGAGATTAAATGAACCTGTTGGAGACAAGAAAATTTACAAAATAGAATCTTTAACTCTCCGTTCTGCAAAGACTTTGATAAGTGCTAATTTGGGCGAGCTCATCCCATTTTTTAAAGCTGGCAAATGGCATACAATTTTTGCATTTAAAGCGTTTTTGATTAAATACTTGCTTGATGCAGGATCTATTAATAGCACAAAAGCAGCAGCACTTAAATGTAAAGTAGTAGAAGAGTTTAAAAAGCTTATAGAATATGCATCACTTGGAGGACAAGAACAAAAAGAAGCTGATAAATTTATAGGTGTCGTAGATAAGCTTATTTGTAATTCAAAAAATCGATTTAGTCATATTGAGTTGAGTCATTCGTTTGCTGAAAAATCAATTTCAATTGTAGAGAAAGATTACAGCGATGTAGCTGACTTTAAAAAAGATTTTACAGAGCTTTATAATTTTGTTTTAGTTGCAAATGTAAATAGTGGTAAATTAATAAAACTAATTCAAGAAGCACAAAAGAAATTTAACAACCCAAACAATTTGCAATTTAGCAATTTGTTTTTACTTACTAGCTCAGGAGTAAAAGGAAATTACAGGCAAAACAGAAGATACTTAAAGGAGGAAAAAGAATTACTCCAAAGTATTAAAAAACAAGATTTTGAATCAATTAGACTAAACCCAGAGATTAAGATTTTCCTAGAATTAGGACTTGATACTCAAAGTAGTGAAGAGCTAAAAGAATTAGCAAGCAAAACAAGACGTGGTAAAGATAGACTAAGCATTGTCTTTACTATTACAAAAAACGCAAAAGAAGAAGAAGACTTTTTGCCAGCTTTTGCGCAAGATGAAGATTTGGAGACAAGAATATTTGAATTAAACAAAGTGGTTAATGAAAACTTAAAAAATGCGGTAAGAATTGGTTTGGATAGGGGTGAATCAGAACTTGTGTCTGCTGTTTTTGGAAAGATTGAGGAAGGTAGAGTAAAGTTTCAGAAAATACAGGTTTACTACATAGATTACAAAAAGATATTTGATGAAAATCAAGAAGGTGCAGTTAAAATATTTTTAAACCCATCGCTTTTGTTTGATGAGAATAAGCCTTATACAAAATACACCAAGCACTTAATAGAAAAAGAAATAAGCCAAGAAAATTTAAGTTATGCAAAAGTTATTAAAGATAAAGTGATTATGAATGCTGATATTTCATCAGTTGTAAATCAACTAATGTATATCACTTTTGCAGATTTGAACATTGAGCAGGTAGAAAACCTTATAGTGGCTGAACCTGGGTTTGTTGATAAAACAAAAACAATTCAGCTTAAATTTAATGGAATAAATTCTAAAAAATTTGGAATAAATGCAAGTTATTTGTATTTAAATGGGAATATTACAGAAGATGTTAAAGAAAATTTCATTTCTGCTTTTTTGATAAAAGTGTTGGAACACAAGTTGAAGATATTTAATGAACGAGTATTGCCACTCATAAAAATAGGACAAATTTCAATAGATACTTTGCCTAAAAACACAAAAGAAGCTTTGGCAAGCAATATTGCAGGTGTGATAGCGTATTTGATTGAAAAAGAATTTAACAACCAAGCGATTATTCACCTTGAAGACCTATCGGCTCAATTCAAGGATGACCACAGTAAAAACGGCAGGGCAATAAGCAGGGAATTTGAATGGGCTCTTTACAGAAGACTTGGAAAAATTGAAAATGATTTTGATTTAGTTCCGCCAAAATTGGGGCAAACAATTTACTTTGCAGAGATCAAAAAATTAAAACAAGCGGGAATTATAAAGTATTTGCCAACTGGTAAAAGTAGCTCTTTTTGCCCTGAATGCCTACAATTTAATTTCACTAATAAAGACGGAATTAAAAAATATATAAAAATTACGCAAAAATGTCAGTTTTGCGATTTTGAAATAGGAAATAATGAGCTTGGAATAGATTCTCCAGATACTTTGGCGGCTTATAATCTTATTTATCCAGAATTTGAAAGAAGAGCAATAAATAATAACTAATGGTCCTGCTATAGACATCTAGACAAAACAGCGTGTTTGTGCTACAATGCGCTGTTTTCATTTAAGCAAAAAAATATGTACTACGATTATATCCAAATTTCTAAAATCAATGATTTCACTTTTTGCCCGCGATCGTTGTATTTCCACAGCGTTTATGAAAGTTTTGATAAAACGCAATATAAAGCGCGCCCGCAGATTGCCGGTACAATTGCGCATAAAAGCGTAGAAGAAGGAAAATTTTCTTCCCGAAAAAATATTTTACAAGGAATGGAAGTTTTCTCCGCCCGACACGGAATAATCGGTAAGATTGATATCTATGACACCAAAAAACAGGAGTTGATTGAAAGAAAGCGAATGATCAAAAAAGTCTATGACGGATATCTATTTCAATTATATGCTCAAAAATTGTGCTTGGAGGAAATGGGATATCCCGTTAAAAAAATAAAACTTTATTCATTGGTTGATAATCGTGTTTATCCGGTTGAAATTGGCGAAAAACAGAAAGAGTTATTTTGGCAAACACTTTCTGAAATAAGAAGTTTCAGCTTTCATAAAAACACAAATGTTAGCAAGGCTAAATGTTCTGCTTGTATTTATCGTGAGTTATGCCGTCAGGAAAGTGGAGCAACTCGTCAAAATGCGGCAGTTAACTTTTAATTTCAACACCATGATCCAGGCGCCCGATTTCAAAGAAAGACAAATATTTTTCTTAGATGCAATGAAAATTCCCGATTGCCAATTGAGTTTGCGTAATGAAAATATTTTAATTAGAGAAGATGGAAAAACTAAGGATAAAATTCCCGTCAACAAATTGGTGGCAATTTTTATTATTGGAGACCTAACCATTACTAGCAAGTTATTGCAAAAAATTTCACGAGTCGGCGCCTCCTTGTATTTTTTGAAACGTAATTTTGAGACTTATGCTAACACGGGCGCTTATGCCGAAGGAAATTATATTTTGCGCCAAAAACAATATTCTTTGTCTCCGGAACAATCTCTGAAAATTTCCCAAAAAATCGTTGCCAATAAATTACGAAATTCAATTGCCTTGTTGCGTAGTGCCGGAATTAAAAAAATTAACAAGAAATCTCGTTTGCAATATAAAAGAGAAATGCGCCAGAAAATAAAAAATACTAACGATTTGGCGTCACTCCGAGGAATAGAAGGCGTAATTTCCAAAGACTTTTTTAGCGCTTATTTTTCCAAAATAAACTGGTACCGGCGGGTGCCCAGAGGAAAAGTTGATGAAAATAACATCCTGCTTGATATGGGCTACAATTTCCTTTTTCATTTTATTGATTCCATTTTGCGAGTTTACGGTTTTGATACTTATAAAGGAATTTATCATCAACTATTTTTTCAGAGAAAATCTTTAGCCTGTGATATGATGGAACCATTTCGCTGTATAATTGAAAAGGCTCTGTTTAAAATGCATACCTTGGGACAATTTGACAAAAAAGATTTTGGCTACAAACAAGGACAATACTATTTGTCTTACAAAAATAGTGGGAAGTACGCCAAAATTTTCTTACAAGAAATTTTACGATACAAAATGGACATCTATCACTATATTCGCAACTACTATTATTTAATCTTAAATGAAGAGGGTGAAGTAAAAGATTTCGTAATTCGTTAAAATGAATTTATGCTGATTGTTTCTTACGATTTTGAAAATGACAAAACAAGGACCAAATTTGCGCGTTTTTTGGAAAAATACGGCAATCGTATTCAATACTCGGTTTGGCAAGTACGTGATAGTGAACGAGTCTTGCAAAATATTTTAACTGAGGTAGAATTAAGATATCAGAAAAAATTCAGTAATGCCGATAGTATTTATATTTTCCGGTTATGTGAAGGATGCAAGAAAAAAGTTAAAAGATACGGTTACGCTAAACATGAAGAGTCCGACCTCATTTATATCAGTTAAGATTGAACTTTTACAACTTAAGAAAAGTGGAAATTTCCGTGGGTCTGTTCAAAAAATACAAAACCGCAATTTGAATGTCTCGGTTTTGCCTTGTTTAAGCCAAAAAGTCGTTGGGGCTATGTGCCACAACTTGCATCTTTTTGGCTTAAATAAAGGATTTGTGGTCTCAAATAGACCTATCAAATTTCTACTTTTGTAGATTATCCTATGAAGCTTTGGTGTTTCAGAGCTCAAATAGACCTATCAAATTTCTACTTTTGTAGATTCTAGCGTGTAATAATTAGCACCACCACTCAAATAGACCTATCAAATTTCTACTTTTGTAGATTTAAAAAGGCGGTGCTTGACTATTACCTCAAATAGACCTATCAAATTTCTACTTTTGTAGATAAACAAGCCAGCCGGCCGCATCGTTGTCTCAAATAGACCTATCAAATTTCTACTTTTGTAGATTTGCCATTCCTTGTCTGTCTTGTAGCTCAAATAGACCTATCAAATTTCTACTTTTGTAGATGATACTGACTGGCCAGAACCTTCTTTCTCAAATAGACCTATCAAATTTCTACTTTTGTAGATTTGTTCCGTTCCCGCCCGTCTAATGAACTCAAATAGACCTATCAAATTTCTACTTTTGTAGATAACTGCTACCTTGCAGACTCCCCCCTATCTCAAATAGACCTATCAAATTTCTACTTTTGTAGATGATAATTTGCAACATTTACACCTTGGACTCAAATAGACCTATCAAATTTCTACTTTTGTAGATACGAAGTCAATCAAGCTTCCTTCGCCAACTCAAATAGACCTATCAAATTTCTACTTTTGTAGATTGTTTGGCTCCGTCCAATAATTCACGAACTCAAATAGACCTATCAAATTTCTACTTTTGTAGATTACTTCATCCCGCACCGCTCACGGTCTCTCAAATAGACCTATCAAATTTCTACTTTTGTAGATTCTTACCTTGCTCCGTCCATGTAACAGCTCAAATAGACCTATCAAATTTCTACTTTTGTAGATACTGGCGATTATCTTACTTCTAATCTTCTCAAATAGACCTATCAAATTTCTACTTTTGTAGATTATAATATAGCTATAATATAGGGATATTCTCAAATAGACCTATCAAATTTCTACTTTTGTAGATCGTGGTGGTAATACTCATCGGCTATTGCTCAAATAGACCTATCAAATTTCTACTTTTGTAGATTCTCACCAGTCATTGCTGACGGAGACCCTCAAATAGACCTATCAAATTTCTACTTTTGTAGATTGTTGCTTTGATAAAGAGGAAATCAGGCTCAAATAGACCTATCAAATTTCTACTTTTGTAGATTTATAGCAGGGTTGATTTTTTTGTTACTCAAATAGACCTATCAAATTTCTACTTTTGTAGATACTTTTATTTTCGCTTTTATGAGGATGCTCAAATAGACCTATCAAATTTCTACTTTTGTAGATAATAACCGGGACAGTGTCATTTCCTACTCAAATAGACCTATCAAATTTCTACTTTTGTAGATCAAGACCCAATCGCATGGGATTATATCCTCAAATAGACCTATCAAATTTCTACTTTTGTAGATTCGGTGGTAATACTCATCGGCCACCGTCTCAAATAGACCTATCAAATTTCTACTTTTGTAGATTGAAAAACTCAACAAATTCCTTCCCTTTCTCAAATAGACCTATCAAATTTCTACTTTTGTAGATGTAGTAGCTACCTTTAGGCAATCTCCTCTCAAATAGACCTATCAAATTTCTACTTTTGTAGATCGGAAAAAGAATCTGGCAAAGCGTTTGCTCAAATAGACCTATCAAATTTCTACTTTTGTAGATGATAAGAATCTTGAACCAGACGAGGTACTCAAATAGACCTATCAAATTTCTACTTTTGTAGATGACATAAAAAAAGGTGATAAAGTGGTACTCAAATAGACCTATCAAATTTCTACTTTTGTAGATGCAGTCTTAAACCTTCTTCCCTGCCAGCCTCAAATAGACCTATCAAATTTCTACTTTTGTAGATAATTTAGGTGAATTAAGGGGTGTTTTCTCAAATAGACCTATCAAATTTCTACTTTTGTAGATTCTAGGATAATTGATGACATTGGCAAACTCAAATAGACCTATCAAATTTCTACTTTTGTAGATTGTCTTAATTTCTTGTCCATAATAACAGCTCAAATAGACCTATCAAATTTCTACTTTTGTAGATACGGCGATGATTTGCAATACAACGCAGCTCAAATAGACCTATCAAATTTCTACTTTTGTAGATTTTCTCCGTGGTCTATTCCCCTTATCCTCAAATAGACCTATCAAATTTCTACTTTTGTAGATTTCCATAGTGGTAGGTAAGGTCATTTTTCTCAAATAGACCTATCAAATTTCTACTTTTGTAGATTTATAACTTCCTGTCCGAAATCCCCACCTCAAATAGACCTATCAAATTTCTACTTCTATAAATCAATCCAGGGGGAATGTATCTTTTTCAAAAAAGAAAAATATAATATAATTGGTTTAGACCAACAGCTTTCAGTTATCACAAGGGCAGGGTGGCGCTAAAACTTTTTATGACTCATTAGCGCCAGTAATTAAAAATATCGGCTATTAAATTTTTTAAACTTAAAACTATGAACAAAAAAAATAAAATTATCACTCAAGGACTAGCTATATTCTTTGTTTTGTTTTTAGTAATAGTCTTGAGTGGATGTGGCAAAAACAACAAGACTGGTACATCAACAGACAAAAAAGGGAGCAAGCAGTCAGCTAAAAGTATTGTAGAAAAAGCGCAAAAAACTATGGAGGAGCAACAAGGAAAGAAAGACAAGATACATTTCGTGCGGACAGCTAAGGTGGGGGAAGAAATAAATATAAAATATCGCTTGCGAGATTACAAAAATGTTCCCAAGAAAAACACGACTTATGACGACATAAAAAAGAATGTAATTTCCCTGACCGGACAAGCAACTTTTAAAATCAAAGAAACCGGTCGGCTGACAGAATTAAACAGTATTCACAAAGCCACGGGAGATAAAATTTTTTACTATGTTATTTACGATTTCAAGGGTTCGGCCGGCACTCCCACCGGTGAGACTATTCATCCCACAAAACTGGACGAATCCGGTTGGGACCCGGCTCCGGCTCTAGTAATTATTACTTCTGACAACAAATCCCACTTTTCTCGCTCTGGATACAGCTGGACTTTAGCCAGAAAAAAGGGATTGACTAAAAGCTTAGATATAAAATTAAACAATGGTCATCCTGAAACAACCGTGGCGGTTTGGAAAATCAAGAAAAGTGAGAAACCCATTTTGGCTTTAAAGTATATCAACCCCAAAGGGGAGATTGAATACATTAAAATCAGCGAGTAGTTTCACTTTCTAAAACCGTAAATAATTTGTGGCAACAATGACCAAATTTACCATCGGCGTCTTTGCTGTTATTTTCAATAAAAAGAAAGAAATTTTATTGTGCCACCGGCGGGATTATGATTTGTGGAATTTGCCCGGAGGCGGAGTGGAGAAAGGGGAGTCGCCGTGGCAAGCGGTTGCCAGGGAAACCAAAGAATAAACGGGATTGAGCGTAAAAATAGAAAAATTAAGCGGAATTTATCACAAACCATCGCTGAACGAAATAGTTTTTAATTTTATCTGTAACATTCAAGGCGGAAAAATAATCAATACCGCTGAAGCGGACGACATTCGTTTTTTTAATCCCCGGAACTTACCAAAAAATATCGCCCCCAAACAGAAGGAAAGAATAGCGAATATTTTCAAAAACAACAATGAACAGCCAATACTAAAAACCCAAAAATAAAAACAGCACAATTGATCCACCATCTCCAAAACCCAAAAACAAAAATTAACCAACCTATTTCCAAGACCAGGGAAAAGTTCAATGAAATAAATATATGGAAAACAAACCACAATTTACAATAGAAAACACCAGACAAAAAGACGACAAAAAGGACAAAAACACCATCCCCGAAAAAATCAAAAATACTGATTTTATTAAAAAATACGGTACTAATGGTTTAAAAGCATTTTTAGCTCTGGAACAAGACAAAAAGGGTGATGGTGAAAAAGCTTTATATCTGACCCGTAAATACGACAAAGAATTGCTGGATAAAATTTTTGCAAAATATGCCGAATTTGATGATGCAACAGACAAAGTTGAACGTTGGACGCAAAAAAATCTTAACAAGACTGATTTGGTTCAAGTAAATGAAATTACCCAAGGATTAAAACAAAAAGGGATTAATTTCTTACGCGCGCTAGCCGACTCTTTTGATGCCACAAATCCGAAATTTGTTGAGGATGTGATAGCGTCATTAGATATCAACAGAGAGATCTTTAAAGAAGTGTTAAAATATTTAAAGAAAAATAAAAAGAAAAATCTCTTGGAATACTTTAAAGGCATTAAGCTGGATACTATTTCCGGTCCGGAGCTGGCAAATAAAAAGAAGGTAGTTGAAGAAATGAAGAAAATTTATCGGGAAAACTACTCACTATTTGAACATCTGGAGGATGGAGAATTGCTTCTACAGGCCTTATTTGGGAGCTTAAATGACAAGCTCGCAAATCCTAACTCAAAGTTTTACATATTGTATTATAATGGGAAAGTGCTGGCTTTTAACAGCTTCACTCCTCAGGAAGATGGCATTGTTGAATTTGCCAATTTTAACGTGGATAGACATCACCGATTTTCAAAACTGGGCGAGATAATGATGGAGGAATCTCTGGACAAAGAGTCAAAAAACGCCACAATTATAGCCACAGCGCTCCCAAACAAAAAAATAACCAAAACTTATCTTGAGGAAAAGGGATTCAAGAAATACGGCGAATTTAATTTGGGCAATATCAAGATTTGGAAGATACGTAAAGAGAAAGAAGTATAAATGCTAATATCTTTCAGCGGTTTTCCACATACTTTCAAAAAGACTTTTGTGCATATTGTATATTGTTTGGTCTTGAATAATAATTCCTATCATTTTGTCTTTGCTGAGTGTTATATAGGAAACTTTATTATCATAAATTTGCATTATGGTCGCAAAATGACGAATGTCGCGTATAAATCTAACCTCTAAATTTGTGGTCGCGTAGTTTTTTAAAGCGTTTCTAGCATAATCAGAATTAGCCAAAAGAGCTTTTTTGCGTATCTTCAAGCGGTCTCTTTTTTTAGAATATTCCCTATTGATATCTTTGATATGCGCGTCTATTTTTTCCAAATCGGTGTAAGTATATATGTCTGTTTGACTGGTTAATGTATCCCAGATAACTTTTTTTATTCCTTCTATGCCTTCATAAAACCTCACTCCCGGTTTGTTATGGGCAAGATTATAATTAGAAATCATATTTGGCAAAACGCTTTCAAAAGCGTTCTTTTTTTGTTTTAAATCACTTTCATATTGCTCAAGCAATTTGTTAAGTTTAGCGGGATGCTCCGCAGAAAAAGTGCTCACTTGATTGGGGGCATCCTTTTTTGTTATCAGTCCCAATTTCAACAGTTCATCCAAGCTGTTGTAAACAACTCCGCGCGGACGCTTTATTTTTTTGGCTATAATACTGGCTTTTTCTTTATCGGTATTTAAAAGATAGTCAAGTATTTCCGCTTGAACCGTTGTTAAGCCAATGTTTTTTAGCAGTTTTATATATTTCACAGCAATGTAAATTACAAATTATTCTTTTGTCTTTTCTGAAATATTAAACTCTTCTGCTTACCACCTAAAATTCACATAATATCAATTTAGTACTTGCATTATAGCATTTTAAAGTTATTTTATCAATTTTATTTATGACAAAATAATCAAATAAATAAAGTGCTTTAAGACAATTTGTAAGCTATAAAAACGACATTTTACAGACAAATGTCATAATAACCATTGACATAAACACTAAATTATGCTATCCTACAGCGTCAAGCTTAAAAAGCTTGATGCTCTTTAAAAAATAAAAAATAAGGGGCTGAGCATCCCCGGACCAACTGCTTCGCCTGCGGAACACCCGCAGGCAAAAAAGGAGGAAAAATGAAAGCAATGGTAATAGACGGCCGGGACAGGGAATTAAGAACATTCACTGCCTCTGTAACGGCAGTGAAAAATTTTCCCAACCAGCTCATACTGCGGTATGGGCTGAAGACCGGAAAATTGAAAAAAATCATCCAGGCATCAAATGGATGTCTGGAAACAAAAATGCCCATCTTACTGATGGGTGAATACTCGGCCAGAAGTTCGGCCGGGTTTGTAGAAATAAAAAAGGAGAGTTGTTCCCACCACGACATAGTCGTAGTTGGTGGACTGGGACAGCCTTTTGGAAAAGGCTGTCTCAAAATTCTCACTATACCAATTGCCGGCACCCTTATAAAGGGGCCGGCGGAAATAAAAAAACTGGCTGGGATGGAAAATTCTAACCCAGCCAGTGCAGAAGCCGCTTTGGCCGGAGTTGAGCTCCTTGCGGAGCTCGACCCAAGGTCAGTTTTTCTGACCGAGGGTCAATCGGACTACACATACGTAGTCCGAATAAAATCTCTCGCCGAAGAAGAAGAGGAGGGGGAAATATCTATCCCTCCGGAACACCAGGCGATGTTTTCTCCGGAAAACATCGTAAAAAATATAGTAAGAAAACAAATCCTGAGGAGGTATGTCGAAGGATATACCCCCTCGGAACAACAATTAAAGGATGTTGTCGATTCAATTATTGACAACATCCAAAACAATCCCAATCCAGAGTATTGGGATGAAGTTAGGGGCTTATCACTGCTCGGTATGAGCAGTGATGAAATAGTAAATATACTGCGGGAATTATTTTAGTTCCCGCTCGCTAAAATTTCCCCCGGGGCGTGGACCAGGGGAACAAGTTTCGGGAGCAAGTTATAAACCAATAACTTGCTCCTCTCAACTGAAATCTTGTTGATAATCAACAAGATTTCTGAGAGAAGTATTCTTTTACTACTCCGCAGTCGCGGAAAAACACGGACATTACACAGACCGACACGGAAAAAAATAGTTCTTTAAAAATCCAATCTCCCCAACTCAACCTTTTCCGAGTGGTTTTTGGGATAGCAGTTTCAAAAAATTGCCACCTCAAAAACCGCTCGGAAGAGTGGGAAAATTAAATCAAAAAAGCCCCTGAAAAAGGGGCAAAGGAGGAAAAATGAAAAAAATAAAAAATTTTTTCTTTTATAATTTGCCTGGCAGAAACACTATTCATCTGTTGATACAAATTGCCATAGTCGTGGGAGCCGGATTAATGGTCTGGCGCAAAACTCATGATTGGTATTGGACAACCTTAGTTGTCCTATTTTTTCTAAAATAAAGAGAAGACGAAGTTAGAATGAAGGGCTCACTTTTAGGTAAGGCTCAGGACGCATATTACCACAATGTGGGCCCATATTAGTCACGGATACGTATAAACAATATGGAGCAGTTGTAATAGTTTTGCAACTGCTCCCACCATTCATTGAGCTCGGAAAATAAAAACATTTTGCGGTTTCAATTCAAATGGAATCACCGAATTTTCACTCATTGCATCTAAAAATCCAAAAGTAAATCCAAAAATAAAAATAGTACAAGCAACCCACCATCTCAAAACTCAGCAACAAAAATTAACCAACCTATTTTCAAAATCAAGCAAAAACTCAGAAAAGCAAACTATCAATTACAACCGCTTGCAAAAGGCGAATTCAAATTTGACAAAGTCACGCGAAATGTTTAAAATCAAAAAAGCAAAATAAGAAGCATTTTGATTGGCGTTGGCAGGACGCCCCTTTGTTGTCTTGACAAATTTTTTAAAACGGATACAATAGGGTTAATGCCAAGTTTAGGTTCCCCTTTGATGTGGGGGAGTAACAAATGGTTTCATCTTTTTTAAATACCCAGTATTTTTGATAAGGAGGGAATAAATTTGCTTTTGCAATTTATTTCCTTGCCTCTCGGTCAGACGGGAGCCGTAAAAAATAATTTGATACTGTTTCAGAAAGCCGAAATAGTATTGGTCCTTCTTTTATGTTCGGGGGAAACGTTTTCTAAACAATTCAACAAACAACAAATCAGTCAAGCTGATTGTTTTTTGTTTGCTCAATTTTTTAATCGTTCCCTTGCGCATTTACCAATATCAATCGGTTTTAAAGTGTCGTCCCCATTTTTCCATTTTCGCCAATTTTGACACCTTACCCAAGCAAGACGCAAATTTTAAATATTTTTAATATCTAACCCAATCCACCATGAGCAAAGTCGCCAAAAAGAAAAAAATCGCTGTTCGTTCCTCCTTCAGCAGTCATTCCAGTTTGTCCAAAAGAAAATTCTTCAAGAGGCAATCAATGGTTTCCCTCCCCGATTTAATTGAGGCCCAAACCAGTTCTTACGATTTATTCTTGCAAGAAGGTTTGCGTGAAGCCATTGACGAGATATTCCCCATCCAAGATTTCACCGGCAAAGAGCTGGAATTGTCTTTCGGCGACTATTACTTGGATGAACCGAAATATGACGAAAAAACCGCCAAAGAGAAAAATATTTCCTACGAAGCTCCTTTGCGTATCAATGCCAAATTACTCATTAAAAAAACCGGTGAAGTCAGGGAGCAGGAAGTTTTCCTAACCGACCTCCCTTTAATTACCGAACGCGGAACTTTCATTATTAACGGGGTGGAAAGAGTCATCGTTTCCCAACTTATCAGGAGCCCCGGTGTATTCTTTACCGCCGAATACATCAAGGGTCGGCGAACTTTCGGCGCCAAAATTATTCCCAACCGAGGCGCTTGGTTGGAAATGGAAACGGATCTCAGCGGAGTGATTTGGGTAAGAATAGATCGCAAGCGAAAAATTCCGGTCACCTCTCTTTTGCGAGTTTTCGGCTTAAAGACAGACAAAGAAATCAAAGAAGCTTTTGCCGAAGTGGATACCGGTGAAACCAAATATATCACCGAAACTTTGTTGCGCGATCCGGTCAAAAATGAAATGGAGGCTTACAAAGAAATTTACAAGAGATTTAGACCGGGTGATTTGGCCACTGTGGAAAACGCCAAGCAAATGATTGACAGTGTCTTCTTTGACTACGATCGTTATGATTTTGGCAAAGTCGGTCGTTACCGATTGAATTTCCGCCTGGGCATGGATAAAGACGAAAAAGACAAAAAGAATCGTCTTTTGGGTAAGGAAGAATTGGTTAAAATCGTTCAAGAAATCATTCGTCTTAACAATGACCCCAACGCCGAACCGGATGACATTGACCACCTGGGCAGTCGTCGTTTGCGCGGAGTGGGGGAATTGATTCAATCTCGTATTCGTGTCGGCTTGATGCGTATGGCTCGCAACATTAAAGATAAGATGAGTTCTTGCGACATCAACACCGTCGCTCACGCTCAACTTATTAATTCCCGACCGGTGGTGGCCGCTGTTAAAGAATTTTTCTCATCTTCTCAATTGTCCCAATTTATGGATCAGGTCAATCCTCTGGCCGAGTTGGAACACAAAAGACGTCTGAGCGCTATGGGTCCCGGCGGTTTAACCAGAGAAAGAGCCGGCTTTGAGGTTCGTGACGTACATACCTCTCACTATGGCCGAATTTGTCCGGTCCAAACTCCGGAAGGACCAAATATCGGTTTGGTTGGACATTTGGCTTGTTATGCCAAAATAAATGAATACGGCTTTATTGAAACCCCTTATCGTCTCATCGGACATTCTATCGGCAAAGATGACAAAAACGCTTTGGGCAGAATTTTGGCAGAAAATGTTAAAGACAAAAATAAGAAGGTTCTCTTGAAAAAAGGTGAAAAAATTGATGAAAAAAATATCGCCAAGTTGAAAAAGTCGGCTAAAGACACCATCAAAGTCAAACCGTTTGTTACTTCCACTATTGAATATCTTAATGCCGTTGTGGAAGGTGAGAAAAATATTGCCCACGCCGGCATTGAACTTGATGAGCACGATAACATAGTGCAAGACGTAGTGGAGGCTCGAGTAAAAACCGAACCGTCCATTATTGAATCAAAGCTTTTGGATTATATTGACGTTTCTCCCAAGCAGTGTATTTCCGTAGCTACCGCTTTGATCCCCTTCTTAGAGCACGACGACTCCAACCGCGCTTTAATGGGTTCCAATATGCAACGACAGGCCGTCTCTTGTGTTCGCCCGCAAGCGCCTTTGGTTGGCACCGGCTTAGAGGACAAGGCGGCCGCCGATTCCGGACAAGTTGTTCTGGCCAAAGAAGCCGGCGAGGTGGTTGAGGTTGATGCCAATCACATCACTATCAAAGAAAGAGACGGCAAAGGAAAAAGTCGTAAAAGAATTTACAATTTGCAAACTTTTGCCAAATCAAACGCTTTTACCAGTCTTAACCAAGTTCCGCGCGTAACTCTGGGACAGAAAGTTAAAAAGAAAGATTTGTTGGCTGACGGAGCCTCCACCGATCATGGTGAATTGGCTTTGGGACAAAATATGTTGGTGGCTTTTATGCCTTGGAGCGGTTACAATTATGAAGACGCCATTATTATTTCCGAAAAAG
The DNA here is from genome assembly GCA_027008775.1 of Candidatus Moraniibacteriota bacterium. GTDB lineage: Bacteria > Patescibacteriota > Minisyncoccia > Moranbacterales > DUUL01 > JALVDV01. The sequence goes on along the minus strand of JALVDV010000005.1, from coordinate 13,785 downwards.
TGGTGGAAAGAGATTCTTACAGTTCCATTCACATTGACGAATTTTCTGTTGACGTTCAAGAAACCAAATTGGGACCGGAAACGGTTACCAGAGATATTCCCAACATCGGCGATGACCGTCTGAAAAATTTGGATGAAGAGGGAATTATCAGAATTGGCGCCGAAGTAAATTCCGGCGATATCTTGGTGGGAAAAATTACCCTCAAAGGTGAAGGTGACTTAACCGCCGAAGAAAGATTGTTACGCGCTATTTTCGGCGACAAATCAAAGGATGTTAAAGACACTTCTCTTTACTTGCCTCACGGCAAGAGAGGAAAAGTGGTTGATATCAAAATTTTCTCCCGAGAAAACGGGGACAAACTGCCGGCCGGAGTTATTAAACAAATTCAAGTTTCTGTGGCGCGTCTAAGAAAAATTTCCGTTGGTGACAAGTTGGCTGGTCGTCACGGAAACAAAGGTGTTATCTCCAAAATTGCCGCTGTGGAAGATATGCCTTACTTACCCGACGGCACTCCCGTTGATGTTGTTTTAACACCTTTGGGTGTCCCTTCTCGTATGAATCTTGGTCAGATTTTGGAAACCCATCTCGGTTGGGCCGCCGCCAAACTCGGTTACAAAGCCGCTTCGCCGGCCTTGGACGGAGTAACTTCCGAACAGATAAAAGAAGAACTTCGCAAAGCCGGTCTGCCGGAAGATGGCAAGATTCAGTTAACCGATGGTCGCACCGGTGAACATTTCTCCGAAAAAACCATGGTTGGTTATATGTACATAATGAAACTAAACCACTTGGTGGAAGACAAAATTCACACTCGTTCCATCGGTCCTTACTCTCTCATCACTCAGCAACCCTTGGGTGGTAAAGCTCAATTCGGCGGACAGCGTTTCGGGGAAATGGAGGTTTGGGCTCTGGAAGGACACGGAGCCGCTTACACCTTGCAAGAAATGCTCACCATCAAATCCGATGATGTTTTGGGACGCTCCAAGGCTTACGAATCAATCATTAAGGGCGAACCGATTCAAACCCCGAGTATTCCCGCCTCTTTCCATGTCTTGGTCAATGAATTGAAAGCTCTGGCGCTGGATGTCAAATTCTTGAAAGACGGAAAATATTTGGAGGGAAATATGGAGATAAATAACTAGGAGTAACGTACAGAGATTTCTCAAGGATCAATCAAAACAAATTCAACTTTGATAAAATAATTTTTTAAAACTCAACCAATGCCAACCAAAAACAATATAGCCAGTATTTCCGATTTTGACGCTATTCAATTGAAAATTGCTTCACCGGAGGACATTTTGAAATGGTCTCACGGGGAAGTTTTGCGTCCGGAAACCATCAACTACCGTACCCAGAAATACGAAAAAGACGGACTTTTTTGTGAAAAAATATTCGGCCCGGCCAAAGACTGGGAATGTCATTGCGGTAAATACAAGAAAATCAAGCACAAAGGCATTGTTTGTGATAAGTGTGGAGTGGAGGTTACCAAGTCCAGTGTTCGTCGGGAAAGAATGGGACACATTTCTTTAGCGGTGCCCGTTTCTCATATTTGGTTTTTACGAGGAGTTCCTTCTCGCGTTGGCTTGGTTTTGAACATGTCTGTCCAGCAATTGGAAAGAGTAATCTACTTTGCCAGTTACATAGTCACCGAAGTTGATGCCGAAGCCAAAAAGGAAGTTCTCAAGGACCTGAAAAAAGAAGAGAAAAATGCCATTAAAAACAGCAAAAGTCCCAAAGAACGAGTTAAAATCAAACAAAAATTTCAAGATTTAAGAAATAACATCAAAAGACTGGCCGAAGGTCAAATTCTTAGCGAGCAAGAATATTATGACCTTTCCAAGGTTTGTGGGCAAATATTCAAAGCGATGATTGGCGCCGAAGCCATTTATGAAATGTTGGCCAAAGTTGATTTAAAAAAAGAAATCAAAGCAATCAGGGAAAGCCTTAAAAAAACAAAAAGCGCTGACAAGAAAAGATTGATTAAAAGACTGCGTCTTCTCAACGGTTTTTTGGAAGCCGGCATTAAACCGGAATGGATGATGTTAACCAACATCCCCGTTATTCCGCCGGATCTTCGCCCGATGGTTCAGTTGAACGGCGGTCATTTTGCCACGTCCGATTTGAACGACTTATACCGACGAATTATCAACCGAAACAATCGTTTGAAAAAATTGATGGAATTAAAAGCGCCGGAAGTTATTCAACGCAATGAAAAAAGAATGTTGCAAGAAGCGGTGGATGCTTTGATAGACAACAGTTCTCGTCGCAACCAAACTCAGGTTTCCGCTTCCACCGGCCAACGGCGCGCTTTGAAATCTCTCTCCGATATGCTTAAAGGAAAACAAGGACGCTTCCGTCAAAATTTGTTGGGAAAAAGAGTTGACTACTCCGGTCGTAGTGTGATCGTGGTCGGTCCGGAACTGCAATTGGACGAGTGTGGTATTCCCAAAAAAATGGCTATGGAACTCTTCAAACCATTTATCATCAACAAATTGATTGCTCACGAATACGCCCACAACATCAGAACGGCCAGTCGTATGATTGACAGCGAACAGGAAGAGGCCTACGAAATGTTGGATCAAATTATTGACGAACATTATGTTCTCCTAAACCGCGCCCCCACCCTGCACCGACTTTCTATTCAGGCTTTCCGTCCCGTTTTAATAGAGGGTAGCGCCATTCGTTTGCACCCCTTGGTTTGCGCCGCTTTCAATGCCGACTTTGACGGCGACCAAATGGCTGTCCACGTTCCTTTGACTGTCAAAGCTCGTCAAGAAAGCGAAAAGATTATGCTTTCCAAAACTAATCTGCTTAAACCATCCAGCGGTGACCCTATTACCATTCCCTCCCAAGATATTGTCCTCGGCATTTACTATATGACAACTATTGATGACGACGAGAATAAAGAACCGAAAAAATTTGCCTCTATGGAGGAAGTGATTACCGCTTACCAAATGGGGGTTATCAAACTAAAAGAAAAGGTTTTGATGAATTGGCAAGGAGAACTGATTGAAACTTCTGCCGGTAGAGTTATATTCAACGACAACCTCTCCGAAAAACTGAGATTTATCAATAAAGATATTACCAAGGTTGAACTGAAGGAAGTCATTGCCAAATTTTTGGAAAACGAAGACAATGAGAAGACGGCTATCTTTGTTGACAAACTAAAAGCCCTTGGCTTTGAATACGTAACCAAATCGGGAATCAGTTTGGGAATTGATGACTTCCAGGTTCCGAAAACCCGTGAAGAAATTTTCCAAAAAGCGGAAGAGCAAGTCAGGGAAATTAACAAACAATATGAGCAAGGGCTTCTCACCGAACAGGAAAGAAAGGTGAAAGTCGTGGAAATCTGGAATGAAACCAAAAACATCATTTCCGAGGAAGTTAAAAAAGTTATGGATCCCAAAGGTCCGGTAACGGCCATGGTAAATTCCAAAGCGCGCGGTTCTCACGCCGTGGTGGTGCAGATGTCCGGAATGAAAGGTTTGGTGGCCGGTCCGACCGGAGAAACCATTGAGTTGCCTATCAAGGGGTCGTTGAAAGAAGGCTACAATGTTTTGGAATACTTCATTTCCACCCACGGCGCTAGAAAAGGTATGGCCGACACAGCCTTGAGAACAGCCACCGCCGGTTACCTTACCCGAAGATTGGTTGATGTTAGTCAAGATATCGTTGTTAGAGAATGTGATTGTGGCGACACAGAGGGCGCCTATATTTACCGAGAAGATTCCGATGAGGTCGGGCAAAGTTTTGCTTCCCGTATAGAAGGGCGAGTCTTGACCGAAGACGTTAAAAGCGCTGATGGCAAGAAAGTCCTGGCCAAAAAAGGCGAAATGATTTCCGGTCCGGTAGCGGAGCAAATAGAGAAAGAAAAAGTTGAAAAGATAAAGATCAGGAATCTTATCAGTTGTTTAACCAAGGACGGTGTTTGCCAAAAATGTTACGGCAAAGATTTGGGACGGGGCAGAATGGTTGATCTCGGTGAAGCGGTGGGAATTGTGGCTGCGCAAGCCATCGGTGAACCCGGCACCCAGTTAACTATGCGTACTTTCCACATCGGAGGTGTGGCCGGCGCCGACATTACCCAAGGTTTGCCTCGTGTTGATGAAATTTTTGAAGTCAGAACTCCGAAGACCAAAGCCGTTATTGCCGAATTTGACGGAGTGGTTCAAGATATTGTTAGCAACAAGAAACAAAAAATAATCAAAGTGGCTAAAAACACCGAAGGTAAAAAAGGTAAAATCAAAAAAGGTGATGTCAAAGAATATGTTATTCCGGCGGTAATGAATGCCAAAGTGGAAAAAGGAGACTTGGTCACTACCGGACAAGTTCTTTCTGAGGGACACCTTGATCTTAAAAAGTTGTTCAAAATCAGCGGTCGGGACGCTTTACAAAGATATATCATTAAAGAAGTGCAAGAAATCTACCAGACACAGGGAGAAGGAATTAATGACAAACATATTGAAATCATTGTCCGACAAATGATTTCCCGAGTGCAAATCACCGATCCCGGGGACACCTTGCTTCTCACCGGCGACATTGTCAGCTACGAAAAATTCTTGGAAGCCAATGAAAAAGTGGCCAAAGAAGGTGGAGAAGAAGCCAAGGGAGAAAGATTGGTAATGGGAATTTCCAAAGTGGCTCTTTCCACGGACAGTTTCCTTTCCGCCGCTTCCTTCCAAGAAACAACCAAGGTACTTATTGACGCCGCTACTCAAGGTAAAATTGATAATCTCACCGGACTCAAAGAAAACGTTATCATTGGTAGATTGATTCCGGCCGGAACCGGTTTTCCCGCCGAAGAGGAGTGTGAACAATAAAAACCGTCCCTAAATTGGTAATTTAAAAAGCCAACAAAAAATCGACCGCTCGGTCGATTTTTTGTTGGCTTCAGTCCGTGTCGCACCATTTACACAAAACCGCCCCGGCAAGGGACGGCTCAGAAAAATACTAAAGCGAAAAGTATTCCAAACCTAAAAACGGAAGACCTAAGCTTGAATTTTTTTCATCAAAGATGACTTCTTGCGAGCGCCGGTGTTCTTTTTAATTACACCCCGTTTGACCGCCTTGTCAATGGCTTTCTGAGCTTCCGGGTACAATTTCAATGCTTCCTTGTTTTTCTTCTCTTTCAACAAGTCCATTATTTTCTTCACCAAACGTCGGTAGCGTCGGCGATAAAAATCATTCAACTTTCTTTTTCTGGCGGAAGTTCTGATGTATTTCTTTGCCGCTTTGGTATTGGCCATAATAATTTTTTCTAAACTATTAATAAAAATTTTGGAGAACGCTCCAACTATCTCCCAATTCTAAACTAAAATTTAAATTTTGTCCAGAGCTCCTTTCACTTCCGCCAAACTCCTAATTTGACTGGCTTCCACTCGCAATTTTCTCGGCGCTCGCAATTCTTTCAGATAAGCCAAAAATTGTCCGCGAAAAGAAACAAGACTGCCTTTGCTCTCCTCCATCATCCGGGCCTGTTTGATAATAATCTCTTTTTTTCTCACTAACGGTACGCTCAATTTCTCGCCCGTTTTCAAAAAATGTTTTATTTCGGCAAATAACCAAGGCCGACCAATCGCTCCCCGACCAATCATTAAATCATCCAACCCGGTCTTCTGCCGGTAAAACAAAGCTTTTTCCGGACTGTTTATTCCTCCGTTGTAAACAATCGGAATGGAAATTTTTTCCTTTAATTTCTTAACCACTTGCCAATCCGGTTCGGCGGAAAACATGCCGGTCAAGGTGCGCGCGTGAACAACCAGTTGGTCCAAACCGGCCTTCTCTAAACGGGGAGCAAAAGCCAAAATCTCCTCAGGCTCCCTCAGCCCCAGTCTTGTTTTCAGAGATAAAGGCAGGGTAATTTTTTTCTTGATAGCCTTAACAATTTTTACCACAGACGGAATGTCGGCTATTTGCACCGCTCCGTAGCCCGCTTTTTTGGCTTTTGGTACCGGACAACCCAAATTGATATCAATTCCACTTGGCTTTATTTTTTCCTCCACAATCTCGGCCGCTCGGGCCATCACATCCGGATTATTGCCGAAAATTTGCACCCAATAGGGCTTTTCTTCTTCGGAAAATTTTTCCGCCAGCGATAAAGACTTACCGTTTTCTCCAGTCTGCCGTATTAAACCCTCACTGCTAACCATTTCACTCCAAGTAACATCAGCACCGTTTTCTTTGGCGATTTTGCGAGTGATCCTGTCGGTTATTCCGCACATTGGCGCTAGGTGTAATTTTAGGTTCAAATTATTTTTCTCTTTCATTTTTTCCACCCAAATATAAAATCTATTATAACAGATTTGTCATTTTCCCCAGTATAAATCGCTCAAAACAAAAGTCAATTTGGCGCAATATTTTAAAATTATTCATCATCAAACTTTAAACAACTTCGTCACTCAATAATTTGCTTTTCCAACCTTTCAAATATATACTGAAGACAAAGACAAAGACAAAGAAATTTTTGTCATCATTACTGTAACTTCAAACTTTTCCTTCAAGCAAAATTTAAAAAGATTCCTAATGAAAAACAAAAAATACTTTTCCTCAATAAAAAGTCTTTTCCGAGAACGTCGGCACTTCCTCAAACTGTTTTTAATGCTCACTATTATTTTTTTAATCGGAATGCTTCTTCTGGGTAACGAGTGGAAAAGATTGGCTCGCAAAATTCAGCGTCATTTTGGTCCGCCCAAGGAAATTAATTGGACCTTAAAAGAAAAAATAGACAAGTTGACTGCCGGCTATCCCATTCAAAAGATGTCAGCGGAAATAGCCAAACAGGATCCTCAAGTGGCCGCTTTTCTGGTGGCCATTGCCAAGAAAGAAAGTAACTGGGGCCGACGGACGCCAAAATACAAAGGCAAAGAATGTTACAACTATTGGGGTTTTCGTCGCCGTCGTTTGTTGATGGGTTCCGGCGGGCATACTTGTTTTGATGACCCGGCTGATGCAGTGGAAACGGTAGCCGAAAGAATTGAGGATTTAATCGCCAAAGGCATTGATACCCCGCCGGAAATGGTTATTTGGAAATGTGGCCGTTGCCGAGGTCCGGCCAGCGCCGGCGCCGGCAAGTGGATTAGAGATGTTCGTTATTATTACAACAAGATGTTGGAGTAGGGTTTCGGTGGGAAAAATTGCATCATTTGAAAATAATACAGAATAAACCAATAACAATTGACAACCGCAATTAAAGGTGTAAAATCAGAAAGACTGAAAGAAAAGTCGCCCGAGCGGCTTTTTGTTTTCTTAAATTTTTTGTTTTCTTAAATTATTTTTTAAATTTTATGGAAATCAGAAATATTGCCATTATCGCTCACGTTGACCACGGTAAAACCACCATTACCGACGCCCTGATGAAGCAAACCAAAAAAGTAACCGAGAATGTCACCATGGACAGCGATTCTTTGGAGCAAGAACGAGGAATCACCATCTATTCCAAAAACGCTTCCCTTGATTGGCGAGGAACAAAGATAAATATTGTGGACACTCCGGGACATGCTGATTTCGGTTCGGAGGTGGAACGAGTTTTGCGCGCCATTGATTCGGTTATTTTGGTGGTTGACGCTCAGGAAGGACCAATGCCCCAAACCAGATTTGTCCTGAAGAAATCTTTGGAAATCGGACACAAACCTTTGGTGGTAATCAACAAAATTGATAAGCCGGCCGCTCGTCTCGGTGAAGTGGAAGAAGAAATTTACGAGTTGTTTCTGGACTTGGGCGCCACGGATGAACAACTTGATTTTGAAACCGTTTATACCATTGCCAAAGAGGGCGTCGCCAAAAACACGCCAACGGAAGAATCAAAAGATATGAGCCCTCTTCTGGATAAAATTTTGGAAACCGTTCCACCGGCTCGGAATGACAAAGAAATTCCTTTCCGCCTGCAACCATTTTCTTTGGCTTATGACAATTTTTTGGGACGCTTGGCTATCGCCCGCGTTTACGAAGGCACAGCCAAACGAGGCCCGGTTTTTGTTAAAAATTCTCAAGGCGAAACGAGAACGGGAAAAATAAATAAAATTTTTACTTTTGATGGTCTGGAGCGAAAAGAAGTTGAAGAGTCGGAGGCCGGCGATATCGTTATGATTGCCGGCATAGACGACATTGACATTGGTGAAACCGTCTGTCAGGCAGAAACGGCCGAACCGTTACCGGCCATTACCGTGGACGAACCAACCATTACTTTGAATTTTTTGGTTAATGATTCTCCTTTTGCCGGCCAAGAAGGAGAATTTGTCACCAGTCAGCAAATCAAAGAACGTCTGGAAAAAGAATTGGAGGTTAACGTCGGTTTGAAAGTTGATTTTAAGGATTCGGGAGTTTTTGCCGTCAGTGGTAGGGGGGAGTTGCACATTGCTGTTTTATTGGAAAATATGCGCCGGGAGGGATTTGAAATCCAAGTTTCGCAACCGCAAGCCATTATCAAAGAAGTGGACGGGCAAAAAATGGAACCCTTTGAAGAAGTGACCATTTCCGTGCCGGAGGAATTTTCCGGAACAATAATTGAGAAGTTGGGACAACGCAAAGGGGTTTTAGTTGATATGAAAACGGAGAACGGCGAAGTGAAAATGATTTTTGAAATTCCCACCCGAGGTATCTTGGGTTATCGTAACGAATTTGTTGTTGATACCAAAGGCAAGGGAATATTCTCCAGTCGTTTTTTGGATTTTAAACCTTACGTCGGAGAAATTGCTCGCAAGAAAACCGGTTCTATGATTTCCGGAGTAACCGGCAAAGCCTTGGGTTACGCTTTGGACAACCTGCAAAACAGAGGCACTCTTTACATCGGTCCGGGCGTTGATGTTTATGAAGGACAGGTCATTGGCAACACTACCAAAGGAGATGAAATGACCGTCAACCCCACTAAAGGAAAACAGCTTACCAATATGCGCGCCAGTGGAAAAGACGACGCCATCTCATTAACTCCGCCAATGGAATTGGATATTGAAAAGGGTTTGGAAATTATGGGCGAGGATGAATACTTGGAAATCACTCCCGAGAGTGTTCGTTTACGTAAAAAACATTTAACGGAAATTGATCGCAAGAGAGCGCAAAGGAGATAGCGGATCAAAATTTGTCTTGACTTGCAGAACAAACTGTGAGCATAATGACAAGTAGTTTGGTACATTTTCAGCAAAAAAGGAGGAAGTTATGAAAGTTAATGGTTACTTTGGGTACGGAGTAAACCTGATAATCGTCGGGGTACTAGTGCTGGTATTTAATATCCCGGCAAAAATGAAAAGGAGGCTGTTCAATTGAACGAAAGAAGGAATGGGTTAAGGAAAATCCTAAAAAGAGTAGTGAGAAGGGGGGAAAGCCACACCCTCTCCTCGGGTAAAATTTCTGACATTTATGTAGATGTCAGGAAGGTAGCGCTGGATGGCAGAGGCGCTCGCCTTATCGGCGAGGCACTCTGTCACCTAACACTGGAGGCCTCCACCGGCCCGCTGCCCCAGGCGGTGGCGGGAGTGGAACTGGGGGGAATTCCCCTGGCTACAGCCGTCAGTCTGATAGCCGACGGCAGGGGCTGGTCTTTGCCAGTTGTTGCCATCAGGAAGACACCGAAAGGATACGGAACCAATAGGCGTCTAGAGATAGCCGAAACGGTTCCGAAGAGAGCCTCCGTTGTCCTGGTGGATGACGTTTTGACCACTGGTGGTACCCTCTTAAAAATAGGAGTGCCAGCCCTGGAGGAAGCGGGCTTTACCATTGCTAAAATCCTGACGGTCGTTGACCGTCAGGAAAATGAGGCTAGAGAAAAAATCATTGAAGCTGGTTACAGCTTCAACACAATTTTCACCTTGGCGGAATTGTTATAAAAGTTCCGCCAAGAATACATCCCGGAGCAATGCTCCGGGGTTTTTTTAATTTAATTTAAATGATTTATTAAAAGAGCTTTCGGTCTCATTTCAAATGATTTGATGTGAAAAATTGGTCAAAATTTATTTTTATGATATACTGAAAAAAGTCGCATCTGTCAAGATAAACAAAACTTAACAATTCAACGAAAACCACAACACAAATTTAGCAAATTAATAACTGTAATTGGAAAATTATAACTACAAAAAAGAATTGCGGAAATACATTATTAATTGCGCGAAATAATAAAACTTGAAACAGATAATTTTACAAGAAAACAAAACAAAAACGAGCGGAAACGTATTTTTATCAAACCATGTTGATAATCTAGATGGCATCATCAATATAATTTTTTATAAAAATAAATTTGGATATCAATTGAGAATCTTACTTGAAAACAGGACCGGATCAAGTGAGTATTTAGACAAAATTTATCAAATATTGTAGTCCGCTAACAAATAAAAAACAAAAACAAAAACAAAAATAGAAAAACAATTTTCGGAAAACTAAAAAATTTATTTTAAATCCGGAAAATATTAATAATTAATCTTGCTTTTATGCTTATAATCAAATCAATGATTCCCGGACAAATTTTACGTCTGGTTGTTATGTCGGCGATTCTTGCTGCCATCTTCTGTACAAATCTTATCGCTCAAGCGGCGCCACCCGCTCTGACATCGTTTACTTCTCCCACCGCCAATGGAACATACGGCATAAACGATACCATTCAAATTTGCGCCGATTACGACAAAGACTTGCTAAATCCGAGTACAATGAGTGTTACTTTGGATACCGGGGCAACAATTGAACTAAGAGGACCGATAGCCGACAGTGTTGGTGGAACTATGAGCGCGGATGTAAGTCAGTTTTCCAACCATGCCGGATTTGTTCAGGGTCACATTAAGGGTGCTATCAAATTATCAAGTGGAAAATATTTAATATGGGGAAGCGCAACTGATATAGACGGAAATGCCAACGCCGACTATATTGCGCGGATAAATGCGGATGGAAGTCTTGACACCAGTTTTGCTCAACTTAATTTAAACAATTCCGTTTTTTCCGTGGGAATTCAATCCGATGGGAAAATTGTTATTGGTGGTTCTTTCACTCAATTTAACGGCGTTAATGAAGGTTATGTTCGTTTAGCCAGATTAAATGCCGATGGAACTCTTGATACCAGTTTTGCTCAACACAGTGTCAGCGCTACGGTTGAGGTAGTTACAATTCAAGATGATGACAAGATTTTGATTGGAGGAAATTTCAATAATTTTGACGGAGTATCCAATTTGGATCGTATTGCCAGGCTTAATGCCGATGGCACCCTTGATACGACTTTTAATCCGGCTTCTTTCAATAATGCCACTCACGCCATTGCTGTTCAAGCGGATGGAAAAATTTTGGTGGGAGGCGCTTTTCATACTTATAACGGTAATTCCGCTTATGACAGACTGGTTAGATTAAATCCGGACGGAAGTCAAGATATTGATTTTAGTAACAATTTTCCGGCTGATACGGCGGGTGATATCACGGAAATCGGAATACAAAGCGACGGTAAAATAGTAATCGCCGGGGATATTGCCGATTTTGACGGACAAACCGATTTGGACAATATTGCTCGTTTAAACCCGGACGGTTCCCGTGATACCTCTTTTACGGGCACTATTTCAAGTGATGTTAATGCCATCTATCTGGAAGACAATGGAAAGATTATTGTTTCGGAAATTTCCAATCCGCATTTGTCTCGTTTGGAATCAAACGGAACTGTTGACCCAGGGTTTATAATGCCCGATTCACTTGTGGGCAATAAACAGATTTACACCGTTTTCCCCGATGGAGATAAGCTTTTCATTGGTGGAAATTTTAATGATCTCGGTGGTCACACGGATCAGGATAAGTTCGGACATATCAGCGGCGATAATAATGTTCCCGGGACAGCCAGCAATCAAATTTGTGGAGAATATACCGTCGGGGCAGATGAAAATTCGGCAGATTTAACGATTACTGCCATCAATTCGGAAAACGTAACCGATTTGGAAGGCAATACCCAGACGGCTGATACCATACCGTCGGGAAACAACTTGGCAGACAACAGTGATATTGCAATCAACACCATCGTTACCGCCCCGGGAGGATTGGATACCGATTTATCACTTTGGTTAAAAGCCAATGGCAGTGTATACAGTTCTGGCACTACTCAAGCAACAAATGGACAAACAATTGATACCTGGGTTGATAGTTCAAATAGTGGTAACAATGCTTTGGAAGATACGGCTAACGAAGCGGGTAGCAAACCACTATTTACAGCCAATGGAATCAATTTCAATCCGACTGTTGATATGAATGCCGATGATGATTATTTTAAACTGACACATAATGTTTATCCCGGCGGATCACAAAATGCCACCGCATACATGGTTACTCACCCAAGTAACGGGGGCGGAGTTTTTGTTCAAGAGTCAAATAACGGTAATGGCGCCACTCCCATATTTAAAGCGACCGGTCACGTTTTACTTTCTCCGGCCAACCAGATTAATGGACAAGGCAACTCCACCGGTTTACCAAAAATAGACGCTTACCTTCAAACCGCATCAAATACGGTTACCACTTACGGTAATGGCGCTCAAATAAATAGCGCCACTCTTTCCGCCACTCCCTATACCGATCTGACCGGAAACAACTATATTGGCGCAAGGGTGCATGGCAGTCCCTCCAACTATCAAGGTGAACTTTCCGAAATAATTGTTTATAATTCTGCGCATGACAGCACGGAAAGACAAAAAGTAAGTTCCTATTTGGCGCTTAAATACGGAATCACTCTTGACCCTTCCGTTTCCGCGTATATTTTAAGCGACGGGACAAGCGTTTGGAGCGATACTTCCCACTGGAATGATGTTTTTGGCTTGGCTAAGGATCTTACTTCCATACTTAATCAAAAAATTTCTCATTCGGTTAATCAAGACGGAATTGTCACTTTGTCGCTAAGTGACGATTTTGTTTCACCCAACAATTCTCATACGGGTATAATACCGGATAAAAAAGCATTGGTTATTGGAAACGATGATGGTCAGGCAACTTGGACAACGACCGACGCGCCGAACGGGTATCAGATTTTAGCCAGACAATGGTTGGCGCAAAACAACGGAATAACCGGGACTTATATTTCGTTTAATGTGGAAAATCCAAATTTTGATGTGCCAGATACACTCAAAGGTGATAGTTATTATCTAGTAATAGATACGGCCGGCGACGGCTTTCAAAATGATACACCTCTGATTCTTGTTAATAACTCCGGAAATTTGTGGAGTAGGGTGCAAAATTTGGCAAACGGAGCGCGTTTTACTCTGGCGACAGAACAACTTGATCCGCCAACAGCTCCGGATATGCAGGCGAATTCCGATTCCGGTTTATCAAATACCGATAATATTACCAACAACAATCAGCCCGTCTTTGATGTTCAGTGTACAGCTGCGGGAGATATAATCACTTTATATTCGGATAATCCCAATCCGAATACCGTAATCGGTACTCATACCTGTTCCGGCGTCGGAATGGAAGGAATGCAACCAAATAATCCTTTGCCGGACGGTAATTACAATATTGATTATTCAATCAAAAAGGCAAATGCCGATGAGAGTCCCCGTTCAACAAGTTTAGCGGTTGTCATTGATACGACGGATCCTTCGGGGGCCGTTATTACTTCGCCCACTGATAATTCCTCAACCGGTGACACCACCCCAACCTTTTCCGGTACCGGAGAAGCCGGCTCTTCCGTGGAGGTTAAAGATGAAAATGGTGATACCGTTTGTTCAACCACTGTTGATGCCGGTGGAAATTGGAGTTGTGAAGCAACCAATCCGATTGCAGAGGGCAGTCATACTTTCAGCACCGAAACAACCGATGCGGCCGGTAACGGACCGATAAGTGGAAACT
>JALVDV010000004.1 GCA_027008775.1 Candidatus Moraniibacteriota bacterium | reverse complement strand
AGAAATCCTTTAAAACTCTACAAAAGAACCTGTCAAAAAGAAGGTTGCAACAATACCTTTGAAACCACCTATGCTCCCGATAGACCGGAGATAGTTTACTGTGAGGAGTGTTATAATCGGGAGGTGAATTAGAGGGTAAATAAAAAACAGGAAATAACAAAAAATAGTCAATTGTAAACAAAAAACAACAATCAGAACTACAAAAACTCAATTTCTCTTATTTATTTCCCAAATCAATGTCAAAGATAATTTACAGTCCAGCCAGATTAATCTTAATCACCGGAATTCCCGGCTCGGGAAAAACAACTCTTTCCACGGGCATCTATAATAAATCCGGGAAACAACTTCAACCGGGATTGTTGAATGCAATCCAAGCAACATACATCAATAAAGACGCTATCAATGACGCCTTTTCCCGGGAAAAAAGATCAGGAAAAATATATGATCTCTTGCGAAACGGAGTTTATAAAACCATGGACAATCTCGCCCAACAAAACTTGCTTTTTGGCAACACGGTAATAATTGAAGCCACTTATCAATCAGAAATACAAAAACCATCTTGGCTCAAGCGCTACAAAAAAATAGCCAAAGAATTGAAGATAAAATTGAAACCTATACGTTGTATAGCTCCGGAAAGTATCATCAAACAACGACTTACGGAACGCAATCTGAAAAGAGACCAACATAAAATATCTCCCGTCGGCTGGAAAAAATTTTTAAAAAAAGAGCCAATAAATGTTCCTTGGTCCAAAGACGGTCTTATTATAGACACCAGCCAAAATTTCCAAAACAACCTCAAAACCGTTTTAAACTTTCTAGAAAAATAAACTGGCGATTCAAACAATAAAATGGCACTACCAATTTTATCAGAAAACAAAAACCGACAGAAAACATTGTTCCTGTCGGCAATCTTTATTTTTAATAATAATCATCAAATAATCCGTATGGTGTGTCCAAGACTATTTTATTTTGAGCTTTATTGTTTTCTTCACAAAAACCCAAACTGTAGAGTGCGACACCAGTTTGTTCACTGACAACTTCCAGAACATCAGCAAACTCAGGAGCATCTTCTCCTACCACATCAATTCCGACTCCACAATTAAATATCTCAAACATATTTCGCCAACTTTCGCCAGAATCAGTTTGAATTCTCTGAAAAAGAGCTGGTGGTTCCGGCATTACTTTATGATAAACAATGCCATTGCCAATGTGACAAATTTTTGTCGCCCCTCCACCAGTATTTATACTGATTCCATGCAACATGTGAAAAATATTTCTCTGTTGTAAAGCTTCCACAATCATTTTAATCACAATCGACCAATGACGCGTTGGTGATATCAGCCACTGAGCCACATCACTATCAACAGTGCAATTTCCACGAAAAGACTCTTTATCGCGAATTAGATATGGATATCGTTTAGAATATATGGGATGCATTTCCACAAAACGTGCAAGAGTGGAACCGTTGGCCATAAGACCACTATTTGGCATCTTCTCCCACTTCGCCTGTCCATCAGAGGCGAAACCATAAATTTTATCACCCGGTTGTACGTTTCCAGAAATAATATTACTCTTTCTAGTCTCTGCATATACAGCAATATCAAATACGACACTTTTAACCTGATCCGGCAAATCAGCCGTTTCCCCGCCTAGAAAATAAATATTAAAACCAAAATGCCTATACAAATCTAAAGCATTACTAAAGGCATTAGCCAATTCCTGCATAATATTTTTTTTTGGCACATTGATACTATTAATATTTATAGTATCAGTGAAAATGACTGGACCATCCACGAAACCACTGGCCGCAATATCCCCCAAATTCATTTCTATGGCATCAACAACAGCCGGACCAATTATTCCTGGCCCCAAGCCTTCCGCCTGCATCAGAAGCCTCTGTACGAATTTGCTGCCATCGCCATCCATATGCTGTGTACAAACAACTTCCGGACGCGTTGGATGTGTAATAATGTTCACAAAAGCGTTCGGGTATTCATTATCTACAATTGCACCGAACACTTGGCGAACATCTTTTTTAGCAGCATCTACACCTAATTTTTCATACTGACTAACTGAAGCACTCATAGCCCCTTACCTCCTTTGGTTTATTTTTTATCATTCTTCCTCACCCACGCACAACAACGCGGAATATTTCTCTTGATCCACACCGAACAAAACTGGCAGAGTCTGCCTAAACGAAAACCGCAGTCTCTGCCGGAATTCTCTTCAGCACATTCTCCAATGCGCTTGATGTCTCTTTCAGAAAGTTTTTCTGACAGCCTCACTGATCTCACCCCCTTTCATTTTGGGTAAAAGTTTGAAAAAGAAATTTTTTATTTTCTGTCAAAGAACAATAAAGATTCGGCCCAGATTAACAAGACCAAACATCTTTTTAACAAATAAAGTATAACAACATTCAACAAGAAAAATCAATACTTCTCACTTTTTCACGAATCTTGAAATGTTCAAAACGATTCCCACGCCGGCCAAAAGAGAAATAATTGAAGTGGAGCCATAACTGATAAACGGCAGAGTTATTCCGGTTAAAGGCATCAAGCCACTGATAGCCATAATATTTATTAAAGCTTGCAACAAAATCCACAAAGAAATCCCCAAAATCAAATAGGCCGCAAATCTGTCCGGGGCTTTGCGCGCCAATCTAAACCCTCTAAAAACCAGAGCCAAATACAATGAAAGAATTATCGTGACTCCAACCAAACCTAACTCCTCCGCTATAATGGCAAAAATACTGTCCCCCACCACTTCCGGCAAATAATTAAATTTCTGATGGCTATGACCCAGCCCCAAACCGAAAATCCCCCCGTTACCAATGGCAATCGCCGCTTGTTTAACCTGCCAACCAACCCCCCGCACATCCGTTTCCGGATTGATAAACACCAACAACCTGTTCATTCGGTAGGGCTCAATTTTAATCAACAATAATAAAACCAAAAACATAACCATTACCAACAAAGAAATATGCTTCAAAGACCCCCCGGCCAAAAAAAACATTGCCAAAGAAATCAAGACCACTAACCCCAGACTGCCAATATCCGGTTGCAAAGCAATCAAAACGGAAACTGCCCCCAAAACAAAGACAAAGGGGACAAAACTGTCAGAAAATTTCTTGATCGTCTTGCCCTTTTTAGATAGCCAGGCGGCAAAGTAAATAATCAAAAACAGTTTAACCAACTCAATTGGCTGAAAAGAAATAAAACCAAAGTTTATCCAGCGCCTAGCGCCCTTCAATTCCAAACCATAATTGGAAATCAACACCAACAATAGCAGAACAAGTCCCGCCAACAAAAAAAACAAAGAAAATTTTTTCCACCAGTGATAATTAATTTTACTTAAAACAAACATCACTATTAAACCGGGAATAACCCCCAAAAACAACTGATGTTTAAAATAATAATAAGGATCATTAAACTTCAATTGAGCGACAACCACCCCCGCCGAAGCTATCGCCACCAAACCAATGAAAACCAAAATCAAAACCAAAGACAAGAAAAACTTATCCGGCAAACCAATCTTCTTGTTAGCCGGCGAATTCTTACGTCGAGCAGATAATCTCCGATCTTGCCCAATCCTTCTTTTTATCTTTTTCCTCCCTTTCGTCATTTTTTTATTTGGATTTGTGTTGCCAACTCAAAAATTTAAGAATCAAACTGTCTCCGCTGTTTTCTTCTCCACTCTTCTATTTTTTTATGATTACCACTCAACAAAACATCAGGCACCTTCCAGCCCTTAAATACCGCCGGTCTGGTATAAACAGGGTAATCAAAATCAGAATCACTTCGATTATCACCATTGCCAAAACTTTCCGAAGTAAGCGATTCCCTGTTTCCCAGAACCCCATCCACTAGCCGAGAAACAGAATCAACAATAATCATCGCCGGCAATTCTCCACCGGTTAAAATATAGCGCCCCACCGAAATTTCCTCATCGGCAATATATTTAGCCACCCTCTCATCAACTCCCTCATAACGACCACAAATTATTATTACATCAGTATAACTTCTTTTGATTTTCATTGCTTTCGCCTGATTGTACAAATCACCTTTGGCTGATGTCAGCAAAACCAATATTTTGGGTTTTGTCTTCGCTTTCCCTTTTTGATAGCGATTTTCAATTTCAGCTTTTATCGCTCGTACACACTTGTATATTGGTTCCACCATCAAAACCATTCCCGGACCTCCACCATAGGGAGTATCGTCAACCGTTCGCCGTTTATCTTTCTTGTCGGCAAAATCCCTCAAGTCATAGATTTTTATATTTACCAACCCCTTTTCCCGCGCCCTACCAATTATTGATTCTCCAAAGTAAGACTGAAAAATTTTGGGAAAAATTGTAACAATGTGAAAATTCATCTTAACAAAATTTAAAATTCAAAAACCCAAAACGGGCAAAAACAAACATTTTTCTAAACCATAAAACAAAAAAGCCCATGCACAAAAACAAAAACCGCGCTTCAATATAATAGCACGGTTTTTTTCCCTTTGAAAGTCGTTAAAAAACGACCTTATTGGATGTCATTTACAATATCATCAATGCTCTTTTCCTCCGATTTCTCTTCAGAATTATCCTCGGAAGTCTCAGATTGCTCAGATTCTTCCTTTCTTTCAGGTCTCTCCGAACCTTCCGGCTCATTGATTTTCAAATTAACCCGAGCATTGGTTTTGGCCCCAATAACTCTCAAAAGAGTTCTGATAGCCTTAGCTGTTGAACCCTGACGACCAATAATCATACCCATATCTTCAGGAGCAACATCAAGCAAGATGAGAACTCCTCTTTCATCAACATCACGAGTAACCTTAACAGCCTCAGGATTGTCAACAATCGCCTTAACTATGTACTCTAAGAACTCGGTGTCTTTTACTGGTTCTGCCATTTTCAATTCCTTAACGATTTACGGTAGTCAAACCTTTCGGTCAGACACTTATTCAATTCATTCCCCTATCAGACATCGACCTTTAAGATAAACATGTCTTGGGATTTGACACTAACATTATAGCACAAAGCGTCCCTTGGGTCAAACATCCATTTTTTTCAACAGTTCATATCCGGCCACCCCCAAAGCAACCGCCACATTCAAAGATTTTTTCCGGCCCCTCATTGGAATTTCAATAATGGAATCACACCGACGTAAAACTCTACCATCCAAACCGCGAGGCTCGTTGCCGACCAACAAAGCCAACCCTTGAAAGTTGTCCGGAAGTTTAAAGTCTTTGTAATCAATGCTCTGCGGTGACTGCTCCAGCGCCATTAATAAAATTTTTTCTCGTCTCAATCTTTCTAAAAGCGGACCAATGTTTCTGTGCCCTTCCCAATCAACATATTTCTCTGCCCCCAGAGCCGTCTTTCCCAACATTTTTTCCGCCTTGCTTTGCAACTCCAACTTTTTCTCGGAAGGACGTTGGGTAAAACCGGTGAGAAATATCTTGTCCACTCCCAAAGCATCTGCCGTTCTAAACATAGAACCGACATTGTAAGCGCTTCTAATCCGATGTAAAATCAAATAAAACTTCTTCCCTTTCATAATTTCAAATGCCAATCTTAATAGTCTTTCTCCATCAACAGTTCGCTTATTCTTCTGGCAGTTCTTCGCCAACTATATTTTTTAATATTATCCAGACCAGCTTTAATAATTTCCCTTCTCAATTGATCGTCTTTCAAAATACGATTAACCACCCGCGCAATTTCTTCAACATCTTCCGGATTCACCAAAACTCTCTTATCAGCCACCACATCTTTCATCGGACTACGATCAGAAGTCACTACCGGCACTCCCATACTTTGCGCTTCCAAAATCGGAATTCCAAAACCTTCCGCCAAGGAAGGAAACAAAAAAATTTCCGCCTCGCTTAAATAAAACCACTTCTCTCTTTCTGAAACAAAACCTAATTCCCTGATATCTTTTCTGTATTTGGATTTTTCTATTTTTTCTTTTATCTCCCGATAACCATGTCCGGGACCGCCAACTAAATATAGTTTACCGGGATAGCCATATTTTCCCTTCAACACCTCAAAACTACGAATTATATTCAACACATTTTTTCTCTTTTCCAAACGTCCAATAAAAAGAACGAACTTTTCCCTTTTTGCCTTCCCTTCTTTTTTTAGGTTTCCGACAAATCTTTTCCTAAAACCATTTTCTATCACCACCACCTTTTCTTCCGGCACCTTGTAGAAAGTAATTAAGTCACTCTTGGTTTTATTGGAAACCACAATAACCTTACTGGCCCAAGCGCAACTCTTCTTAATGAAAAAACGATGGAAAAATCTTGATTGCCAAGAATAACTTTCCGGCAAAAACTCAAATTCCAAACCATGCACAGTGACATAACTACGCCGGGGATGAATAAAGGGTAATGTATGCGCCGGCACAAACAAAACATCAACCGGGTGGAACAACAATTCCAAACTCAATCCGGACTGAGTCCAAAACCGCCCCCAAAAAAGTTCCTTTGTCTCCCACTTTTTTGGCAACTTAAAGTCAATTTTTTTTGCCTGTCCCGGCCTCAGATACAAAACAACCCTCTGCCCGAACAGAGGTTTTCGCAAATTTTTTATTACCTGATAGGCATATTCT
Source organism: Candidatus Moraniibacteriota bacterium (assembly GCA_027008775.1). Lineage (GTDB taxonomy): Bacteria > Patescibacteriota > Minisyncoccia > Moranbacterales > DUUL01 > JALVDV01. Next base: position 93,941 of record JALVDV010000004.1, on the reverse strand, counting down.
TCAATGCCAGTTTTTTCATCCACAAAAGCTCGTGAAGCATCAATACCTATTCTTAAAGATTCTTTTTTTCCGTCCCTCATTAAAAATCAATATCCTCTTAAAATTTTAGTCAAAAACCCCGCTCAACATCTCACAACTTTCCTCTCGTACTTCGCCAAATTTTTTCAAACAATCTCCGTCTACCTGTTTAATCTTTTTTAAAAACAGATTTCTCAAATCAAAAACAAACAACAACATCCAAAAAAATCAGTCCAACAGAAAATCAAAAATAAACTTAAATAAAACCACTATTTACTCAAAACAGCCCTCTTATAAAGATCCAGATTCTCTAAAGCTATACCGGTCCCTTTGGCCACGCAATTTAAAGCGTCATCAGCCACATAACAGGGTACCCCTATTGTCTTGGTTATCAGCTTATCCAAATTCCTAATCAAAGCCCCTCCTCCCGACAAAACCATACCTTTATCCATAATATCAGCCGCCAACTCCGGCGGAGTTTTCTGTAAAACTTTCCTGATAGCATTGACAATTTCTCCCAATTCTTCTCTCATCGCTTCGGTAATTTCATTGGTGGAAATTCTTACGGTTTTTGGCAGTCCTCCAATTAAATCTCTTCCTCTTACCTCCACATACTTCTCTTTAATTTGAGGCAAAGCGTTACCCGCTTCTATCTTGATATTTTCCGCCGTTCTCTCTCCAATGGCCAGCCCAAACTTTCGTTTGACATATTGAACAATAGCTGCATCCAACTTATCTCCACCAACTCTGGCGCTATCAACGGCCACCACACCTCCCAGAGAAATAACCGCCACCTCGGATGTACCACCACCAATATCAACAATCATATTACCGGTCGGAGTGTTTATTTCTATCCCGGCGCCAATGGCCGCCAACACCGGCTCCGTCACTATATAAGCGTTTTTTGCTCCCGCCTTCAAAACCGCTTCGGTCACCGCCCTTTTTTCCGTGGAGGTGACCCCAGCCGGAATAGAAACCAAAACATCAGGTTTAATAAAACGCACCCGCGGCATAACCTTGTTTATGAAATAGCGCAACATTGCCTCTGTCACTTTATAGTCAGCTATTACACCGTTTTTCAGCGGACGGTAAGCGTTAATTAAATCCGGCGTCCTGCCGATCATCTTTTTAGCCTCGTTGCCAACCGCCAAAACTTCATTGCTGTCACTGGTAATCGCCACCACCGACGGCTCATTGACTACAATTCCTTTCTTGGGAATAAAAACCAGCGTGTTAGCGGTTCCCAAATCTATGCCTATTTTTTTTACTAACATCTCCTCTTTTTAAAACTCAAACGACAGTCCCATCCTATCATTTTCTCCGGGAAAACTCAACAATAATCACCTCCTTTTTCAGCTTTTCAGCTATATCAGTCAAACATTGCCACAAAAAAGTTATCTTTCTGTCAACAAAATTTTCCCACAAAAAAACTTTTTATCCCAAAAAGATAAAAAGCTTATAAATGCCTCCCTGCCTCAAACAAGAACACTCGCCAAATTAAAACAACAGCAAAAAATCAATTCTCTTTCACTAATTCAATATCTGCGCCAACACTTCGCAAACGCTCTTCCAAATTTTCATAACCCCTGTTTATTGAGTAAACATTGCGCAAAATTGATTGTCCCCTGGCGCCCAACATTGCCACCAGAATTATGGCTGCCGGACGCAAGGCCGGGGGCGAAGTCAAATCAGCGCTTCGCAACCTGGTCGGACCTTCAATCTCTACCCGATGAGAGTCAATCAAGGTTATCTTACCACCCAATCTGTTTAATTCCGTAAAATAAACCGCTCTATTCTCATAAACCCAGTCATGAATCAAAGTTTTTCCCTTGGCCATCATAGCTATCGGCACAAAAAAAGGAAGGTTGTCCATATTTAAACCGGGAAAAGGCAGAGCGTGAATCTTATCTTCCAAAGCCACCAAACGTGAAGGAAAAATCTCCAAATCAACCAAATGAGTCTTCTTATTACCGGATTTATATCTCCGCCGAATTTTAAATCCCTGCCCCATCTTTTCCAGCTTTAACAACTCCAACTCCAAAAAATCAATCGGGCATCTTTTTATTATTAGATGACTTTTTGTCACTATAGCCAAAGAAATAAAGAACATCGCTTCAATCGGATCTTCGCTAATGAAATATTCCACTTTTTTCTTTAATTTTCTCTTTCCCTTTATTTCCAAAGTGGAAGTGCCGATTCCTTTGATTTTAACTCCCAGTTTCTCCAAGAAAAAACAAAGATCCTGCACCATATAATTGGCGCTGGCCATTTTAATAACTGTTTTCCCCGGTAGTTGGGCGGCTACCATAATAGCCGATTCCGTCACCGTATCTCCGGTTTCGTACATTACATTATTTTTACTTGGTCGCAAATTTTTAGCCGTTATTTCAAACCCGCCTCTTTTGGTTTTAATTTTCATTCCATAATCTTCTAAAGCAAACAGATGCGGTCGCACCGTTCTGGCTCCCAACTTACAACCGCCAGCCTGAGGAATAAAATACTTTTCCAAAGAACCGGCCAAAGCCCCAATCAACATAATAACGCTTCTCGTCTTTTTAGCCGCTTTGATGTCAATATTTTTAATGTTCAGTTTTTCCGGTCGGGAAAGCCACATCTTTTTCCCTTCTCTTTTTATTTCCATTCCAATACTGCGCAAAATCTCTACCCAACGGTTAATTTCCTCAATGGCCGGCACATTATTCAAAACGGTTTGTCCATGATTCATAACGGAAGCGGCCAACAAAGCCACGGTTGCATTCTTAGAACCATTAACTTTTACGGAACCTTTCAATTTTTTCCCTCCTCTAATTTTAAACGCTTCTTGTGACATAGATTTCAAACTTTAAAAGCAAACCACTCCTCCACCAGTATGACAAAGACACCAAAAAAAGCAAGAATATTATAAACATCTTGAAATAAATTTTGCCAGGGACCCAAAAACCTTATTCTCAAAAAAAACTGATAAAATTAGCGTAGCAAGGTCTTTTCTCTTTCACCAACTCGCAGCCAATCAATCTTCCAAACTTCTCCCCGCCGACTATTGTCAGTCAATCTTAATTTAATTTGGGTAATTTTAAAATCCCTTCGCAAATGTGATAAATCAACGGCAAAAGTTGTCCAGGCGTCATTAGAAAAGTCAACCTGAAAAGGAACCTGCTCCGACCAACGATCATGTTCATCTCGCAAATACAAAATACCTCTTCTAGCTTGCTGATTGCCCTCAACCTTAACCCGAAAATAAACAGCTCTGTGCAAGAAAGCGTCAATTCCATCAATGAAAACCGGACTAACCAAGCTAGGATTTCTACCTGTCACTTTCAAAGTCAAAACATTCGGCTCACCACTAACAAGTTTTAAATCACTTTCCGGCAACCAGCCGGCCATATCTTTTTCACCAAAATTGAAGAAACGGCCGGGATTTCTTTCACTCCTACTTACCCAACCAATAACCCAAAATCTATTCCTGGCCGTTTTATTTTTTCCGTAATATCTATCCAAAACATAATAATGCCCATCCTTGTACTCTGCCGGCAGAGCCCTGCCCTTATTATTAGTTATCTTAAAAGGTAGCCAATTCTGCTCCACAATCAAGACACCATTTCGCAAGGTGCCGGTAATAATGGCCACATGACCAACCCCGTTTTTATTTCCAAAAACTAAAATATCACCCGGTTGAGGAATAACCACACCGCCATTGGGGTGAAAATGTAATCCATATTTTTCAGCCTTTGCGGGCAAAAGCATAGCTCTACCGACATTTTTAATTTCAATTCCAAAAAGATTTTTATAATACCTTTCCACATAAGCCACACACTGATTGTTAGCGCCATAAAAATACCTCACCAAAGAAGTTGGCGTTTCTTTCAAATAAGACATAAAGAAAAACCCCACCAGAACAAAATAAATCACCGTTAAAATAACCGACCACAAAATAATCTTTTTCATTTTGAGAAATTAAAAAGTTAGTCTATCTGACGCCAACTTCCCACTATCCTACTTACCAGCGCACTTCTATTCGTCAATATAGTTGATTTGACTATCCAAAACCCTGGGATAATTATCAGCATCAAATATATTTGTTTCCGCCTCCACAAAAGTTTGTTTCACCGGTCGCGAAAACTGATTGGGAAAAATAATATGAAACTCTCTTTCTTCTCCGGCTTTTAAGGTGTTCACTATTTGATAACTGGCCGCCACCAACTTTCCGTTTTCATCTCGCAAAATTCCCTTTACTTTAACCTCCTCATAATCAATATTACTTTTATTTACCAAAAGTCCGGTCAGCTCCGCGTAAAAATTAGTCCTATCAAAAAGTCTCAGCTGTTTATTGTACAACATAAACCTGGGCAAAGGGTAACCTGAAATGCGACGCCAATCAAAATTATCATCAAAAAGCACTTCCAATTCCGCCCCCTTTTCCGTCGGCTTAAAATGATTAATAATAATATGCTTTTTCTGTTTAGGAAGAATAAAATTATGATAGCTAGCCGATTGATTTATTTTTTGTCCCTTCTCCACAATCTTAAAACTGAAATCCGCCACACCATAATGTTCATTGGGGTTCAAAATGGTAACAACCAAATCCTCCTTTCCCTGACCATCATCAGCTCTTTCCACCGCCAGAACTTGCAACGCTTTTAGGTTTATCTTTTTTGCACAAGGAGCGCAGGGCCCACCACAATCAACACCTGTTTCTCCCTGATTTCTCTTCCCGTCATGACAACTCATAGCCGGCCTGGACCAAAAATAAAACACTGCCAACAGAGCCGAAATCAATAAAAAGAAAATAACAACAATGAAAATTTGTTTTTGTATCCTGCTCATCCCTTAATAAAAATAAATTTAAAGTATTTCTAAGTATTGTCAGTATAACACACCTAAAAAGCAAATTCAAAAAAGCGCTTTCGCAAGCGCTTTTTTTGGAATCGTTAAATCAACCCGAAGGCCAAGAACAAAGATTTTTGTTCTTAATCAAAAATTAAAAATCCACATATTAAATTGTCAAAGTGCTATTTTTTGTATTTGTTTTTACATCACATTGTCATTAACTTATTAACTATTATTCTAATCAAACAATGAACACCAACAAAATTATTACAAAGCGCAACTTTCCTTTTTCACTCTCTTCAAAAAAAGCTCATCTTCTTTTTCCAAGGTCCATACTCCGGCCACCAAAATCAAAGCCACCAGTTCCAACAACAAAAATATTAAATTATTTAAATTAATCAGGCGATCACTTTCTTTTTCTTTAAGAGCCACAACCACTCTCTGTGATTTGTCTTTAAAAGCCCCCGCTCCCAACTCTGTCTTTGTCTCGCCAATCACCTTGGCGCCACTCCAATCAACCCACCCGGCCGATTTTGTCTTGTCACCCATTGAAGGTTTCGCAAAATACTCCACCGCCAACAAAGCTCCTGTTCTGGATTCACCTATCGCCAAGCCAACCTTGGTATACTCGGGAAACAAAATATTCTTCCGATGTTCCGGACTGCGCATCCAAGCGCGATGTAAATCATCCGCATCAACAAAATTTGTTGCTAAATTTTCTCCGGCAAAATTATACTCATAACCAAATTTATCAAAAATATCCCAGGCTGTTTGACCGGAGGGAGAAATATGCGCAAAGTATCCGTCTTCTGCCATATTTTGCAATTTATATTCCGCCATTCGTTCCAACCTCCGATCAATCTCCAACGGTTGTAAACCGATCTTCTCCCTCTCCTGATTTAGTTTACTCACTAAAGCCTCAATCATTCCTTGGTATGGCTGTTGCTCAGACAAACCTGTTTTATCTTTCTCTTCCGCAAACACCGTCATTTTGCCAAAAAGAAAAACTGCCCCTCCCCAAAGAAGGAGTGAAAATAAAGCAAAAACCGCCAATTCTTTGGCACTTAACGATCTCCACTGAAATCTCCTTTTGTTTTGTTGCATAATCAGCAAATCTTTATAATAAAAATAGGGCGATTCTTAAAAGAATCACCCTTTCATTACCCTACCACACCAACCATTATACACCTTTACAACCTTTTTGTCAAAGCCCTGGCCTTAATTTCCAACTTATTTCGTCTTGGCTCCGGCAAAAAAATCAAATAAAAGTCACCGAAACGAATATCAGCCTCCCTCAAATAAGTTTTGGGATTACTTAAAATTCTCTTAATCATAATCTTTTTCAACCAATTGTTCATCAAACCGGCCAAACCAAGTTTTTCCAAAATCAATTCAAACCAGCTAATCCCCCCTCTGCTTATCTTATCATCAACAGCAGGTAAACCAAAATAATATTTAAAGTTTGGTTTAATTTTTTGCAACCAAAACATATTACTTTTTATTATTTTATCCTTAACCGAACTTCCCGATAACAAAGGAATAGCCAATAATAATTCATTGGCCATAAATTGACTTCTCTCCAAAGAAACTAGGCTACCATCTACCAAAAATTGATTTAAGCAAAATCTATCCTCAACTTTCTCATCAGTCCTTCTTTTACCCAGAAGTTGCAACCATAAAGATAAAAAAAATCTTCCCAACCAAATTCTATTTCGTCCCATAATGGAAATGACATCCCAATCACTTTTTTTATCAGAATTTTTTAACATCAGCGTTCCCACCAACAACATCTCTCGCAAATAAGGCACTTTTATCAAAACTCTTGACCAACCCCTCACCATTTTTATTTTCTCCGCCGAGATTTTATTTTTCCAAATTCTGGCTCTATAGAGTTTTACTGGAAACTCTCTCTCCTTAACCGCCGATCTCAACAATAAAAATCCATTCTTTTCCAAAATCAACCCTCTCTCTATCAAAGAATCCAACAACTTCTCCGTTTCCAAAAAACTCTTCCCTCTCTTCACCTGCTCCACATCAATTAAATTTCTCCACAAAAAAAACCTGGTCGGAAAATAATCCAAAGCATTATAATAAGCCAAAGTATATACAATATTTTCCTCATCCTTATTTAGTTCAAGCATTTTTGTAAAACCTAAATTTAACACCGCCCAAATGCAACTTGGGAACAACCAAAATTATCTCAATCAATTTATCCTTTGAACAAAGCGACAACAAACCCAGTATAACATTTTCCCTTCTTTTCCAACAATATCTCTGTCATAAAAAAAGAGGCGACAAACAAAAAGTCGCCTCTCTCTCACTATCATCAGTGGCCTACATCATTGGCATTCCGCCACCCATTCCGCCGGCCGGTATGGCTCCGGCGCCATCATTTTCTTTCTTCTCGGGAATATCGGTCACCACCGCTTCAGTAGTCAAAATCATCGCCGCTGTTGAAACACTATTTCTCAAAGTAGAAGTCACCACCTTGGTTGGATCTATAATACCCTCTTCTATCATATCAACAAAAGTATCATTGGCGGCGTTGTAACCAACAGTGATTTTGCCGTCTTGATATCCTTCGGCCACCTTACTGACAACCAAGTCCGGAGAAACTCCGGCATTCATAGCAATTTGTCTAAGAGGCATTTCCAGAGACTCAATTAAAATATCAAGGGCGGCCCTTTCCTCAATTGTCAAAGATTTCTCTTTTCTTGTTTTAATATTTTTCAATCTAATCGCCTCCGCCAACAAAACCGTGCCGCCTCCGGCAACAACTCCCTCTTCAATAGCTGCCTTGGTGGCTTCCACCGCATCCTCTACTCGGTGTTGTTTTTCCTTTTGCTCTACTTCCGTGGCCGCGCCCACTTTGATCACAGCCACTCCGCCGGTCAGCTTGGCCAATCTTTCTTGCAATTTTTCCCTGTCAAACTCGCTTTCTTCTCTTTCAATCTGAGCTTTAATTTGCTTAACCCGTTGTTCTATCGCTTCCTTACTTCCCTCACCATTAACAATGGTAGTATTGTCTTTGCTGGCGATAACTTTTCCGGCCTTACCCAAATCATTAACATCAGCCTCTTCCAACTTCATTCCGGTATCCTCGGTAATAACATTTCCTCCGGTTAAAACGGCGATATCCTCCAACATCGCTTTTTGGTTGTCACCAAAACCGGGTGCTTTAATAGCCAAAACATTCAAAACTCCTTTCAACTTATTCAAAACCAAAGTTGTCAAAGCTTCTCCCTCAATATCACTGGCAATAATTACCAATTCCTTTTTACCCAACTGGGTAATCTTTTCCAAAATGGGTAAAATCTCCTTAACCGTGGAAATTTTTTTGTCGGTGATTAAAATGTAGGGCTCTTCCAATTCGGCTTCCATGGTTTCCGCATTGGTTACCATATAGGGAGAAACATAACCCTTATCAAATTGCATTCCTTTGACAATTTTATAAGTCAAACCGAAAGTCTGGGATTCTTCCACGGTAATCACTCCATCTTTACCAACCTCATCTATAACTTTGGCAATAATCTCACCCACTTCCTTATCTTGAGCAGAGATGGTAGCCACTTGAGCAATAGACTCGTTATCAGCCACCTGCTTGGAAGATTTTTTGATACTCTCAACAATATTCTCCGTGTATTTTCCCAGAGCATCTTTCAGAGAAATAACATTGATTCCCTTGGAAATCATTTTTGCGCCTTCTCGCGCCACCGTTTGTGTCAACAAAGTCGCCGTGGTCGTTCCGTCACCGGCGCTGTCATTTGTTTTATTGGCAACTTCTTTCACCATTTCGGCGCCAATGTTTTCGTATTTATCTTCCAATTCTATCTCCTTGGCAATCGTCACACCGTCATTGGTAACGGTCGGAGCGCCAAAGCCTCTGTCTAGAATAACATTTCTTCCTTTTGGTCCCAAAGTTACCTTGACCGTATCGGCCACCTGATCCACGCCGGCCATAATGCTTCGCCGAGCGTCCTCTTCAAATTTTATTTGTTTTGCCATTGTTTTTTAAATTAATTTTTATGATTTAGTTCTATCTTCGGGCGAACAACAACTCACCCATTTGTCAACTTCCATTTTAATTGTTTCTTTCAAAATGTCAAGCACTCTCTACAGGAGAGTGCTAACTCAATAAAACCGGTAAACACAAAAGTTAAAACACACTTTAGACATCTCTAGGTCCTGTTTGGATATCCCCAAATCTCAAATAGAGAAACAGAAAAGTGAAAGTATTTCAAACAAACAAAAGGCTAAATGAAAAAACGCTGTTTAGTAGCCCCCAATCTAAGAACAAACACATTTTTCAGAAAGGACAACCAGAATTTCCGACTCTTTATCCCTAAAAATTCGACTAAAAATTAAATTATTCAGCGTCATGCTGACGCCGACAAGAAGAATTTCTAATTTAAAATTCTTTCTTTTTGAAAAAATTATCTAATTTCTTCAACCTCAACGACAGTATATTATGATATTATTGATAATTTTATAATAACTGACAAAGAAAAGTATTATGATATTATCAATAATATCATAATATACCTCAACAACACTAAATGGAAAAATAAAAAAATTATTTTCCCTTTCTCTTTGTTTTCTTGCTTTTTAAATCCCAATACCTGAATAAAAAATTTTAGTACTTTTAAAAATATTAGATTGTCATTTAAAACAGAACTTGCCAAGCTAATTGATAATTTACCTTTAAAATACAACCTTTCCGAACCCCACCAAATCTTAGTTCACCTGTTGCCGACAAAGCTTATCTAAAAATATACCAAAATATCCAAGAAGTGGTCATCTAATACAAAAAATTGACAAATCAAATAAAAAGCTTAATATAAAAAAGATTAAAAGAATAAAAAAACTAAAACAATGATAACAAATATTTTTCTTTCTGCTTTTCTTATCATGTTGGCTTCCTTTAGTGGAAAGTTGCTTACCTGGAAAAAATTTGGCAATCTTTTGCAAAAAAACACCAATTACTTAGTGACTTTCGCTGGCGGGGTTTTTCTCGTCTTAACCTACCATCTCTTAGAAGAAATTTTCCATTCCGGTCAAAATATTTTTCTTTCCCTAGGGTATATCATCGCAGGCATCATCATAATCAAAATAATAACTCATTTTATCCCCGGCAAACATCACCACCACTCTGTCCCTTCAGACTGCAAGCCAAAACACTCTGATTTGGATGCTCGCCGTGTTATGATTAGCGACACTTTTCACAATGCTGGTGACGGTATTCTTTTGGCCACTTCCTACCTTATCAGTCCGCAAATTGGCCTGGGAGCCAGTCTGGGAATTCTTTTACACGAAGTCGTACAGGAGATTTCCGAGTTTTTCATCTATCAAGAAGCCGGCTGGTCAGTCAAAAAAGCTCTTCTTTTAAATTTTCTTTCTTCCGCTTCAATTTTAATCGGAATCAGCTTAGCTTTAATCTCTGCCAAATTTGCAGTTTTAGCTTCACTGTTAACAGGAATAGCAGCCGGTGGCTTTCTTTACGTTTTATTTAGAGATTTGCTTCCTCACTCTCTAAAAGACGCTCATCAACATTCAACTTACCGAAAACATTTTCTCGTTTTTCTCCTAGGCGCCCTCTTAATGTTTTCTACCGCTAAAATTCTCCCTCATTCCCATTCGGACGAGCATCAAAACCACAATCATTCCCATCAAGAAAAAATCATTAGTAACCATAAATAATTTTAAACTAAAAATTTACAACTCCGGTCAAATAAATATCTAAATAATTATCTTATCGGCAAATAAACAAAAAGAGCCCGCCTACACAGGCGAGGGCTCTTTTTGTGCCATTTGAGCTGAAACTAAATCAATCTGAAATTTAATTCACATCAACCCTAATTCTTTCATTTCTATATAAACATCGTTCTCCCTTAAAGTCGGCCCGCCAATCTGAGCAATTTCCCCATAAGAATAACCACTGTTCCGCAGAGGACTGATAATCCCTTTTTTCAAATGCGGAACATAAACCAACATTATCTCTCCTTGTCCTTTAAAAGTCCACTCATTGGCCGTTGCTCCCAAGATAAATACTTGGCCTTTCCGCAATTTTTTATTAACTACACCGTTGGTCAAATCGACTTCGCCCTCCATTACCAAAGCAATAAAAAATCTATCCGGAAAAGTTTCCAACATTCGCCAACCATCCCGCAAAACAATCTTGTCCAAAGCAAAATTTTCTGTAGCTACTAAGCACAAATGCTCAGAATTAACAGGGACATCCTTCTCTGTTCGGTAAGCCTTAACCTTCGGTTCAATCGGCTCCGGCTTCACCGCGTAGGGATAAATTGAAGCAAAAAAATCTTCAACTTGTAAAGGCCTGTTGGGATCATTCCTTCCCCAATCACCACCCCTAACAGTCAAATTGCTATTCTTCTGCGGTTCCAAAATCGTCCCTCGCAATAAAGAATGAGGTAAGCCGGAATGAATCAAGTAAGTCTCTCCCGGTTTAAATTTCACATGATTAAAATATTTACCCACTTGCTCCACTCTGTCAGCCACCTTCAACAATTCAATCAACTCCTTTCTCCCTTTTTCCGTTCGCAAACTTTTTTCACCCTCCGAAGTCAAACCGTACAACATCTCACCCTCAGACAAAGTGTGCCAGGCCTCAACTTTATTCTTGTAATGAGTTTGAATTGATAAATATTCTTTCGCTGACAGAAGTTTAAATAGGATAGGAAAGTCACCTTTTGGGCCAATCGTTTTTCCGAAAACCGATTCCTCGTTATGAATTTCATCCACCAAGCGCCGACCGTTTGTGAATTTACTCAAACCATCCGGATGAGTGGAGACCAAGAATACTTCTCCAACCCTTTTCTTGCCAAACTTCTCTGGAACAATGGCCATAAATTTAGCAATTTCCTCGCTATTACCCCAGACCTTCTCCTTGTAAATCACCTCGTTATTAAAATCAATTTCCGTTATGTCCTTCATCAGTTTACACTGTTAGTAAAACGAATGTTCGGCTTCATAATTATCCATTGCCGCTTCCATCATATCGGTAATCTGCCGAACCGTGTCCTTATATTTTTCTTTAACTTTCTCATCTTTCAACTGCGCATGATTTACCTCATTCGTAAAAATATCATCCACATTATCATAAATCGCTTCCACCATCACCTCATCACCCGAACCGGCTTTCTGGATATAATCAATAAGCACTTGATCATCGCGTAAGCCAAACAACTTTTCCAATCCTTCCCGAACAGCTTCCAAACTGTCTCCGCTCTCAGTATATTCATCCAATACCATTATTTTTTCCAAATGCCCACTCTTCAAATCATTTCTTATAAAATCCAATTTCCTCTTTCTTTGTTCCTGTGATACCTCATTCTCATTTTCCGACAAAAAATAATCGGGGGCGATACTACCGATCTTCACATCGTCCAAATCATACAAGTCAAAATTTTCCTAAAGCCAAACTTAAACAAGCGAGCCGTCCTTTCCGTTAAAAGCAAATGGGTTACTCCTTCCTCCCTAACCCTTTCCACAATTCTGGGAATTGCCTCATTAAATAATTCTTGCAATTCTTCCGTTAAATAATCGGGAATAATTGAATCCTCATAGTGATTTTTTTGTGGAGCTGTTAAATACTCTTTTAACATTGTTTTAATAAAAGACATCCCCGCTCTCAGAACGGGGATCTCTATCAAGAAAAATTATTCTTTCTTATTTTCACCGCCAGCATTAGAAGTCTCTTCCTTGGGCTTCTCATTGTTCCCTTCTGATTGAATTTTTTCCGTAGCTTCAGCCGGTACCGGTTTGTCCTCCTTGATTTCCGGCTTAATGGTGGGCTGGGCATTCTCGCCTTCGCTTACAGTATTAGTGTTTCTCTGCACGGTTCTACCGGTCAAACCGTCCAGGGCGTCCTTGTCGGCTTTAAGATTATCAAGAATCTTCATCACCAATTTGTTGCCCGGATTTAATTTCAAAACTTTCTCAAATTCCTTGATAGCCAGATCTTTCTTGCCCTTCTTGTCCAGAACTATACCAAGAAAATAATGCGCGTTAGCATAATTTTTATCCAAACGAATTGCTTGGATAAACTGCAAACCAGCCTCGTCTAACTTATCTTGACGAAGATATAATAAGCCAAGTTGAAAAGCTAAGTTTGGATTTGTTGGGGCTACCTTCCTGCTTTCAATCATCGCCTTGATAGCTTCATCGGTTTTTCCTTGCCTGTCATAAATTCCCACCAAGTTCAACCTCAAGCCAACCAAGGCCGGTTGTAACTCAATGGCTTTCTTAATATTCTTTTCCGCAGAAACCAAATACTCTTTGGCTTTTTCCGGTAATTCCTTTGGATCTTTTGGTGGATTTTTACGAACTTCCAAATCAGCCAAAGCTACATAAATGTTGGCCAATTTTTGATAAATCAAAGGATTGTTGGGGTCTAACTCAACCGCTTTGTTAGCCAACTCCAACGCTTTGTCGCCGGCTCCTTCCATTGTCGGCAATAAGCTTTCATAAATCCTGATCAAAGATAAATAATTATCAACGTCGTAAGGATTTAACTCTTTTGCTTGCGCAGCGTCGGCCAAAGCTCTTCTAATCGCCTCACTGACAAAAGCGGCATCATCCGGACTGAAATTCTTTTCTTTATCCGCTATTCTCTTATTAGCCTTGGCAAAATAAGCTAAGGACCGGTTACGATAATACAAATCTCTGTTGGGATCCATCAACACTGCTTTGTTCAACTCATCAAGAATTTTATTTATATCCTCCTTTTTCACATCAGCATCCAAAGCATTTTTAAAATGCACCGCCGCCAAATATTTTTGACTTTCCGAATACAAAGCGATTGCCGCTCCAATAATAACCAAGACAAAAATGAAGGAGAACAACAAAGACGGCTTCTCTGAACCACTGCCGGTAGAAAATTCTCTTAATTCGGTGGTTTTATTGAAACTGAGAATTACCACTAAAACAGCGAAAAGCAACCACCATAAAAACAAAACACTCAAACTGGCCACATAGAAAAACAACAACAAAGTCAAAAACAACCAAGCACTACCAACCACAGAAGCTAACACACTCACTTCTTCATCCTTAGACAAGACACCTCGAAAAAGATAAATTAACCCAACCACTACTACAAACAAAAATGAAGCCGTTCCCAAGAAACCAACCGTTGACAACAAAGTCAAGAAATAACTGGCGGAAACGTTGAAATTGGTGGCCCAAAAATCACCCAAGTTACCGGCCGGTCTGAATTTCCGGTAAACATCAATAAAGGAAGCAGGTCCGGTTCCCAAAAGAAAATTGTGCTTCAAAGCTTGCCAAGAAATCTGCGCAGATGTCTTATAGTTCAGGGTTACCTCCAAAGGCAACTGCTTATTGATAAGAGGACGCTTCTGCAAAACCAACAAAACGGAAAGTACCAAAAAGACCATCAAAAGAGTTGTTCCCAAAGAACCACCTTTCTGGCCACCGGCGCCAATAATCAAGCGTCCCAAAATAAAAGCAATGGCCACAATCAAAACTACCCAGACTATTTTTAAGTTCACCACCACCGCCAAAGCAAAGAAAAATACCGTCAACAAAAACAAAACAATTCGCCAAACAAGATTTTTAACATAAACTAACAAATTTAAAGATAACAAAAACAAAGCGGTTACATAAACCCCGAACAAATAAACAGAACCAATCGTATTAAAATAAGGATTTTTTATCAGAGGAATTGGCAAAATAAACTTTCCCCACAATTGCAGACCGCCAAAAAGACCGGCTAAAAAACCACTGGCAAGCAAAACACCCAGGCTGATAAAAATATCTTTCTTGCTTCTGATTACATTAACAAATAAAATGAAGAAAGCCACCAAAAAAGCCAAAGTAATAAAAGAGCGATTTTCTCCACCAAAAAATCCCCAAAGACTTCTAGCCGGATAAGTGGCAAAAATGGTACTCAAACCCATCACTATCAAAAAAAGCAAGACCGGTACAAAAACAAAATTTGCTCTAAACTTTATCTGACTTTTGATAGCCATCTTCCCTACCCAGACCAAAAAAGCCAAACCGACCAGCACAACCAACAAAAGTTGCTTGCTCAAAGCAAGCACACTCGGCGTCAAAGGTAAGAAAAACAAAGGTAGCAAAAAAATAACTAACCACAACAAAATCTTGACCACTAAAGTGGATATGTCTCTTTTGGTAACAGGCTTGTTCTTGCTTGGTTCTGCTGATGAATGAGCCCCGGCAGAAAAAACACGCCCTCTTGCAGCAACCGCCTCAGAAGCATTTTTTTTCTCTACAGATGCTGCTCCCTCTCTTTCTGTCTTCTGTTTCATAAAATTAGTGAAACTACTTTTTTTGTTTTCGCTATCCATTTTTTCTTTACATAACTTAATTATTTTATTCTACAGTTAAGATTCGCAATCAACAAAAACCACAAACCACACCGCCCAAAAACAGGCTGAGGATATTATATACCACTTTGAAATTATTGCCAAATAATAATGACAGTGAACAATGAACAGTGAGCAGTGAGCAGTGAGCAGTGAGCAGTGAGCAGCAAACCGTGAACTGTCCCTGCCCCCCGAAGCCTTGGCTAAGTGGGAAACCGTCTGGGGAACCGTCTATTGCCAGAATAGCCCAAATGTAGGATAATCAGAATAGAAAAATCCTTCAAAATCATCCCCCGTCAATCAATACTTTTTCCAACACACCTCCAAGCAAAACAAACATTGATCTTCTAACAATTTTTTCATAAAAAAATGACAATTTTACCCCTTCACTCCCTCTCCCCGGTGGTCTTCATCCCTATTTTTGTTGGCGTCATTACCCAGCTAACAAAATTCGTTCTCTTTTCTTTCAAACACGGAATTAAATGGAACTATCTTCTCACTCATGGTCATATGCCCTCCGCCCACAGCGCTTTCGCTATCTCCGTTTTAATGACCACCATCTACGTTGACGGTGTAAACAGCGGTTCCTTTGTAGTGGCCACCGCTTTAGGTTTTTTAATTTTAGATGACGCCCTTCGTTTACGGATGTACTTAGGCGATCAGGGACGCTATCTCAATATGTTGGTCAAGAATTTGGTAGAGGAAACTAAGTTGGAAAAAAAAGATTTTCCTCGGCTCAAAGAAAGAATTGGTCACCACAAATCGGAAGTAATCGTCGGCTTGATTTATGGCGCTATTTTAACTGCCACCTTTTTAAAAATATTCGGCTAGTACAAACAGCCTGAAATATCTAAAACGCCAGCCAACCATCCACAAAGAAAAAATCTTCATTTTAAAAACTCCGCCACAATTTAGCGGAGTTTTGTAGTGGAAAAACTTATCCCCTAAAATTTCTAGAAATACTCATCGTATCCACCCTTGGCCCAACTAACCACCGTATCGGCATAAGCTTCACAGTGGGTATTCCAATATTTGCTACGCGGCGATCCACAATAATAAATTTTAGCCGCATAATGCTCACCTTTTTTTCTGTCTGCGCCTGCCCTCTTTAATTTTTCCGCCATAGCCATCACTCCGTCCGTCAAATCCCAAGGATCCGGTGGATTATGCCCGGTGTGGCGAGCAATGATTGATTTATAACCCATCCAGGTTGAAGGCATAAATTGGGCCACTCCCATTGCTCCGCCGTAGCCATAACTCAAAGCGCAAGAGATTTTCTTTTTTTTGTAGTTATAACCCAGTTCTTTACAGATCTTTTTAAAAAGATCCTTCTCCGACGATTTCATTTTCGTATTCTTGTAAGTACAACCCCCGGTAAATCTGCCCAAATCGCTTTCTTTATCCAACATGGCCATTAGAAATTCTTTCCTGACACCCGTCTTCTTGCTGGCAAAACGCACCGCTTCCACAATATCCTTGGCATCAAAAGATTTTCCCAAAAAACTGGACAAGGTGGCCCGCAAATGATTTATTTTTCTTTCAATTGCCTTTATTTCTTTATCTTGATCGGCAATTTTTTGATTGGCCGACTGTAAAACCAAAGTTTTCTGACGCTTTTCTCCTTCCAAACTACTTTTCTTCTCCAACAACTGCTCCTTTAGAGCCTCTTTATTTTCTTTTTCTCTTTGCAAATCCTCTTTTTCTGCTTTCAATTCATTTAAACTGTCTATAAGTTCACTTTGCAATCTCTCCACTTCCCGGCGCAATCTAATGTAGGTATTCAACCCCTTTCTTTTATCCAACACAATTAAGCTCATCTCTTTTTGATAGGCAGACAACTCTCGCAAAAGCCCGGCCAGTCTTTGTTTCTTCTTTTGAATCTCAGCCTCGGTTCTATTTATATTTTCCTGACACTGATTCAACTCCTCCTCTAATCTACTTACCTGTTTATTTAAACTGTAGATACTTACCGACAATCTGTTAATGTGACTGCGCACCGCCTTGGCCTCTTGCACATATTTTTGTTTAATGGCTTCCTTTTTCTTCTTTTTTTTCTCCAATTTTTTTATAGCGCTCTTTGTGTCATCAATTTTATCCTCACTGTCATCACCGGCTCGCGCTTGGAACAGGGGCAATAAAAAAACAAAAAGCAGAAGCAGGACTAAAACCATCCTTTTTCCGCTCTCTGACTCAAAGAAATAATAATTTAATTTTGTTTTCTTTTTTTGTTTCATTTAACTAGAAGCAAATTATCCGGTCGGCAAAACAAATAAACAGCAAACACCTCAACCCTTCAGGCCTCAATAAACTACTTGCTTTCTTCCTGCTTCTCTTCTCCGGAAGACTTCTCTCCACCCGTCTCCGAAGACTCTTCCTTCTCCGCCTCTTCTTCCATTCCCTCTACTTGAGAAATATCGGCTTCCGGTTCTTCATTTAGCGCCTCCATTTCCGCCGCCGTTCGCGGTGGAGTAACCAAAGCCACCACTAAATCATCTTCCACCAAAACCTCCATTCCTTCCGGAATATTCAAGTCCTTAACATAAATATGATCTTCAAAAGTTTTCAATGCTGAAACATTAACTTCAATACTGGAGACCAAATCACCCGGTAAACACCTGACCGGCAACTTGTCTATATTCTCCACCAAAGTTCCCCCCAATTCCTTAACAGCCGGCGCCACCCCGGTAAAGACAAGCTCAATTTCCGTTTCAATCTTCTCTTTCATATCAACTTGGAACAAATCAACGTGGATATATTTCTCCGTTAATGGATGTCTTTGAAAATCATGAATCAAAACAGCTCGTTTATTTTTCTCTCCGGCAATCTCCAAATCCAGCAAAGTGCTCTCTCCTGTCTCAGCAAAAACTTTCCCAAACTCTTTCTCATTTAACCAAAGCATTTGATTTTCCACTCCTTTGCCATAAAGAATAGCTGGAATAGATCCCTCCCTTTTCTCTTTTTTCTCTCTTTTTTCTGCTTTTAAAACTTCTTTTGTCATAATCTCTCTGCTTGCGAAATTCGGCCAAAACAATTTCAACCAAATTTCCTCCTGAATTAAATAAACTTTTAAATCTAACTTTTATACAAAGTTTCGTAAATCTCCAAAAGGGCATCGGCCACCAAAGGTCTTTTTCCCAGAACTGCTAAAGCTTCTTGGTAACTCAAATCTGTCAAAGTCTCTACCACCAAAAGTCCTCTTTCTCTACTTTCAGAAATAGTTGCCAAAAAAGCGCTCTGGCAATGAGGACATCTGTTGTAAACAACAAAAGCGCCACCCCTATCGGAAACAACCCTGTCCATTTGCAAATTTCTCTGTTTCTTGCAAACCGGACAACTTGTTTTGGTCCCTAAACCGTTTATCATAACAACAAAATACTAGCATTAATTAATAAAAATGTCAATCACAATTTTAACAGACTAATTACAAACAATCACAATCCGCCAAAAAACATTCCAACATTACCAATCCCACTTCTTCATACCCCACCCTTTGTCAAAATTATAGCCTCACCCGACAAAAAGTCAATTCTCCAGGCTTCTCTTTAATTTAGGTTAGCCAATAGTTTTCAACCCACTCAAAACATATAACTTATTTTTACAATTTACAACCTGTTGCTTGCGAAAAAATTTCCACCGTTTTTATATTGATATTTGCCAACTGCTCCTTTCCCCTAATTAATTTTTATTTACAAAACAAGTAATCAATGTTAAGCTTGGTTTGATTCATATTTCATTTAAACAACAAATAAAATCCCACAAAAAGACAAAAAAGCTCTAACTAATAAATCTAACCAATCAAAAAACATGTTAGACAAAAAAACTTTAGAAAAAATCAAAAAAGAACTGGAAATAAAAAAAGAAAAACTGGAACAAAAGCTAACCAAGGTTGCCAGAAAAAACGAAGACGGAACCTGGGAAGCCAAATATATTGACGAAGAAAGAGATCCGGAAACCAATGCCAATGAAGTTGAAGATTGGCTTAACGAAAGCAGTGTTGTTGAGGTTTTGGTTAAAGATTTGAAAAATGTGGAAGCAGCTTTGCAAAAAATTGCTGACGGCACCTACGGTCGCTGTGAAATTTGCGGCAAGGAAATTTCTCAAGAAAGACTATTGGCTTTTCCCGAAGCCAGAACTTGTTCCGCTTGCGCCCACAGAGAGAACGCTCTTTAAAAGAACTGTTTCTCTCACCATCTCACCAATACAATGAGTCAAAAAGAATTAATCAAGAAAGCTCTCTTTACAATACTCTTGGTATCTCTTGATCAATTTTCCAAATGCTTCACTTTAAAAAAAATTTGTAACCCCGGGATCTCTTGGGGAATCAATCTTAATCAAAACATTCTTTGGCTAGTTGTCATTTTCTCCTTAATATTCTTAATCTATTACACCTACAAATCCCGCCTTCCCTATTCCCTGCTTTTTATCCTGAGTGGCGCTTTCGGCAATCTCCTAGATCGCTTGCAACACCGTTGCGTCGTTGATTTTATTTCCTTGGGAAAATTTCCAACTTTTAACTTGGCCGATATTTTCATCACTGTCGGCTTTTTAGTATTTTTTTGGCAAAAATTCATTAAACAAAATACCAATCACTCAGCAATCAACAAAAAAATAAAAAAAATAAGGCAGTGATTTCTCTATTAATTATCTTATCAATACTTACTTCTTGTATTTAAAAAGCCTGCCACAGGGGCAGGCTTGCTCTTTTAAAAAAGTGCTGCTTCCCAAACTTCCCGGAAGACCGGGAAGTTTAGTCCATGCCCACCCTCAAAGGAAACGAGGGTGGCATTCAGTCCCTCTACTCCCAGTAACGCTTGAGAGAAGGGGATCACTTCATCATCCTCTCCGTGAATAATAACGACGGTCTTCACCGTCGTCCCAGAAAATTCAAGGGAAAATTCCCCCCTCTTCTTCATGAAGAGAGGGCTGTCCCAGTTTTGGAGAGCTAAACTCTCCTCCTCTGGAACAAAAATGGTCCCCTCTTTTTTGACCTGTGTCCAGTAATCTGGACCATGATAGCCAACAATATTAGCTATCATGATGGCAGTCTCACCCGGAAAGGCTGTCTCTTCCGGAAAAAATTGCCTCAGGTCGTATATACCGCTGTTTAACACCAATCGTGTGATTGGCACAGCGGTCTCCTCCCGGGTAATCATCAAGGCAAGGTACGCCCCATAGGACGTACCTACCATGGACACGCGAGAGGTATCCATATGGAAATTTTCAGCCGGACTGGCAAACATCGCCAGCGGCCGAGTTACCATCCAGGAAATTAAATCCCTGATATCCTGGATAGCGTCAAAAGCGGTTTTACCCGCTTTCAAATTCAGGGAATAATCAGGGCACAACACTACGTGCCCCGTCTCTGCCAAGTATTCCACCGCCTTTTTCTCGGCGGGGAAGTTGGGTAGCTCCTTGCTACCCATGAAACCTCCACCGGAGTGGAGGTAAATGACCACAGGATAGTGGTCATCAGAAAAAAACGAAAAATTGGGGGGCAAATAAATATCAACCCCCAAGAACTTCTTTTCTGAAAAATCAGGCTTAACCCAAGCCTGATTTTTGTACGGGACGTCCTGCAGGCATGTAGTAGCCTGCGTACTCCTACCAAAAATAAAAATAAAAATAATGATAATGACAAAAATAGAAAATTTTTTCATCTTTTTTCCTCCTTCGCCCATTCCCACAGGAAATAGGCCTAATATTTTTTATTTAATTTTCAAAGAACAAATCAACTCCGCATAATAACACATTTTACCAAAAAAGTCAAGTTGCGCAGGGTTGACTTTTAAAAACAAATACCCTAGAATAAAGATGAAGCGAAAGAGATTAACAGTCTTTAAAAAAAGAAAATAAAAACAATATGCTCAAAAAAATACTGGTTGCACTCTTCATAGCCATCGCTTTTTTGGCCACAAACATTCAAGCGAAAGCTGGTAACAACGAAAATGTTACTGGTTGGCTATGGGGAGGAAGCAATACCAACCTTGGATGGATTAGCACCAATAATCTCACCGGGGGAGGAAGTGTTAATTATGGAATCAATGTTCCCAACGGCGACGGTAACGTTACAGGTTATGCTTGGAGTAGCAATATTGGGTGGATCAATTTCAACCCCAGTGGACCTTATCCAGAGGGGCCCAACAGCAGCGTTAGACGAGTTGGTAATAATTTGATCGGCTGGGCCAGGATTGTAGGCATAGCTCAAGAAAGTGCTAGAGGAAACTCCGGCGGTTGGCAAGGCTGGATTAAAATGAGCGGGGCCAATCACAGAGTAATTGTTAATCCCTCCTCTGGTCAAATAAATGGTTATGCTTGGTCTAATGAGCTAGGCTGGATCAGTTTTAACGCCAGAATCCCAGCCAGCACCTTGATTGTCTGCCCTAATCTGTTCTCTGTAGAAAAAGGACGCACCCAACAACTTCGCGCCTACTACGCTGTCGGTAGAAGTATAGATTGCAATAATCACGCGAGCGCTACTGATGTAACAACTAGCACAAACTGGAGCAGTGCCAATACAAGTATTGCATCAGTCAATAATACAACCAACAAAGGTCTTGTTACAGGAGTTAATGTTGGTGGAACCAATATAACCGGAAGCTACTCTGGTCTCAACGCAACCAGTAGTGCGACAGTCACTTCCCCCAGACCTGTTTTAATCGTCTGCCCCAGTCAACTCCTGGTAAATAAGAGAGGCACCAAACAACTCCGTGCCTACTACGCTGTCGGTAGAAGTATAGATTGCAATAATCACGCGGGCGCTACTGATGTAACAACTAGCACAAACTGGAGCAGTGCCAATACAAGTATTGCATCAGTCAATAATACAACCAACAAAGGTCTTGTTACAGGCGTCAACGCCGGCAGAACTAATGTTGCTGGAAGCTATTCCGGACTCAGTGCAAACAGTGATGTAAGAGTTGTCATCGTTCCTGTTTGTGGTGACGGTATTAAAGAGGGAAGCGAAGAATGTGATAACGGTGGAAACAATGGACAATGCCCTGCAACTTGCAGTAATTCGTGTACCATCAACAAATGTGATTCCAAGACATGGAAAGAAACAACGCTTTAAAAAAATAGGTTGTCGCTAGTAAAATATTTAAAAGTCTAGTATAAATAAACATAGAACAAAATAGTATGGAACAACAGAATATTAATCACAAAAAATTCTTCTCCGGAAAAAAGAAAAAAGTATTACTAATCGTTGCCGGAATAATACTTATAGCCAGCCTAACGGCCTTAGCGCTAACAATCAAATACGGTAGCCTGGATATTTTTAATGAATATTTTCATCTTAAAAAAACGACACAAAAAACAGGGAACTCTGATATACTATCTGGCAAAGAATTGGATAAAATAATAGAAGAAATAAAATCTGATAAAAAATATAATTACAACCAAGGAAATAATTTGTCCGACGAAGAGGTACGTAAAATAATAGAGGAAATAAGGTCTAGTAAAAAATATAACTACAATCAGGGCGACAATTTGTCTGGCGAAGAATTAAAGAAAATAATAGAGGAAATAAAATCCAGTGATCGGTACAACTATTAATTTTTCAAAATAATAAAAAATAATAAAGCAAAAAAGTATGAAAAACAAAAAGGAATCAACAACTAATCACACTATCTACTGGGCATTAATGACATTAATAGCAGTAGCCGTCTCAGCGGTAACTGTGTCAGTAAACTCAGCTCAAGCAGCTTGGACCAATCCACCATCCAACCCTCCCGGCAGTAACCTGGGGGCACCCCTTAATACTAGCAATAGTTTACAAAGAAAGGGCGGAGCTTTGTTGCTTAATGCAAATCATGGTTTCCCGGTAGGATTAATAGTTAATTACGGCATAGTTGACAGAGGTATTTTAACGGTAGCGGAAGGGGTTCACGCAAACTACACGATGGATATCGGAACAGTTTATAGCAGAAGTGACTACAGGAGAGTAGATAATCGACGTGGCCCTTGGATATACGCCTTTGGGTCTTCACCAGATGCCCCCAGTTTTGCCGGATCTGTTGGAATTAGGGTAGATGGTTCCAGAGGTAGAGATGCCAGTTTAATAGTGGGAAGAGGGAAAGGTAGGTTTACCAATGTTTGGGCAGCCGGTTTCAGAAGAGCGTCAGATAAAAGATTAAAAAAAGATATTAAAACAGTCAAAAATGCCTTGACACGCCTAATCAACATCAGAGGAGTAGAATACAAATTAAAAGACAATGACAAGCCAGGTATTGGTGTAATTGCCCAAGAAATTGAAAAAAGCTTTCCCACCCTAGTCAGCCAAGGACCAAACGGTTACAAGATGGTTGACTACGATGGTTTTTCCGGCGTTTTTATAGAAGCTATTAAAGAGCAACAAAAGATGATAGAAAGTCAACAAAAACAAATAGACAACCAGCAAAAACAGATAAACGAACTAAGAACGATCATCAAAAATTTACAGAACAACTAACTCCAAAAGTCGCAACAGCAAAAAACCCCGCCTTTCCAAGCGCGGGGTTTTTGCTGAGTTGATAGACAAGAAATATTGATTTAAAAGTTATAGCTATCAGTGAAACAGATTAGCTGTCCTATTGCAATAACTATTACTTGATAAACTCTATTCAACAATAGTATAACTTCTATTCTTTCCAAAACTTGCTTTTTAA
Source organism: Candidatus Moraniibacteriota bacterium (assembly GCA_027008775.1). Lineage (GTDB taxonomy): Bacteria > Patescibacteriota > Minisyncoccia > Moranbacterales > DUUL01 > JALVDV01. The sequence goes on along the minus strand of JALVDV010000004.1, from coordinate 70,093 downwards.
TCATTCTTGGATTAGAATCAAACGCCTGGGATTCGAATGCTTTTATGCTTTCACTTCCTTAGTAAAACAGGACACCAATCATTAAAAACATAACAAGTGGCTTCAAAAATCTTTTCCGCAACCACCTACGGAATGGAGGGAAAAATCATTGAAATAGAAGTGGACACTTTTCCCGGCCAGGCGGTCTTCACTACCGTTGGCCTGCCGGATACTGCTGTCAAAGAAGCGAAAGAAAGAGTTTCCAGCGCCATTAAAAATTCCGGCTATGACCCGCCCCACTTCTTTGGTCGGATTACTGTCAACCTGGCGCCGGCCAGTCTCAAAAAAGAAGGACCCTCTTTTGATCTCCCTATTGCTTTGGGAATTCTCAAAGTTTCCAAGCAAATAAACAGCTTGCCGGAAGATTCTATTTTTCTGGGAGAATTGGCTCTGGACGGACGCTTGCGTAAAATAAAAGGCGCTCTACCCATCGCCCTCTCTGTCCAGGAAAAAGGATTTAAAAAAATATTTCTGCCGGCGGAAGTGGCCCAAGAAGCCAACATCGCCGAAAAAATTACCGTCTATCCCGTTAAAACCCTACAAGAAATTGTAGAACACCTTCAAGGAATTAAACCAATTAAACCTCTTTCTAAACAAGCAAACTTCCTGGAAAACATCCGACCAGACAAACACGAGCACGATTTTGCCCACATCAAAGGCCAAGAACACGCCAAACGAGCCCTGGAAATTGCCATCGCCGGTGGGCACAACGTGCTTTTGAGCGGACCACCCGGGAGTGGAAAGACCATGTTGGCTAAAGCCCTGCCTTCCATTATGCCCACTTTAACCACCAAGGAAATTTTTGAAGTCACCAAACTTTATTCCATTGTCGGTTTAACTGACAGTAAAAATCCGGTCATCACTCAACCGCCCTTTCGCTCTCCTCATCACAGCGCTTCAGCCGTCTCCTTGGTTGGCGGTGGAAGTTTTCCTCGTCCCGGAGAAATTTCTCTGGCCAATCGCGGCATTCTATTCTTGGATGAATTCCCCGAATTCTCTCGCGAAGTTATAGAAAATCTTCGCCAACCCTTGGAAGAAGGCGAGGTCTTTATTTCTCGTGCCACCGGTAGTGTCAAATTTCCGGCCAACTTTATCCTGGTCGCTGCCATGAATCCTTGTCCCTGTGGCCACGCCGGTGATCCGGAAAAAGCCTGCACCTGCACTCCCCACCAACTCAGTCGCTACCGTCAAAAACTTTCCGGACCGATTATGGACAGGATAGATTTACACATTGAAGTTCCCCGTCTAAAATTTGAAAAACTCTCTTCCCGGCAACCGGCAGAAAAAAGCGCTGACATCAAAAAACGAGTAGTCAAAGCCCGCCAAATTCAAGCCAACCGGTTCCGAGACAAAAAGGAAATTACCAACTCGGAAATGTCCAGCCAACAAATAGAAAAACATTGTCAAATTGACAACACCGGCAAAAATCTTCTTAAACAAGCTATCAAGCAATTCAATCTCTCCCCTCGCGCTTATCACCGCCTTCTCAAAGTCGCCCGTACCATCGCCGACTTGGACAACAGCCAAGACATCCAAACCAAACACCTGGCTGAAGCCATTCAATACCGCTTCAAAGAAGAAATCTAAAAAACCGACTAAAAAAATAAAATAACGGAAAAAAACAAAAAATTTCCGTTGTTAGATTTTGCTCAAAGATTGTAACTTGGTTATAGCCAAGTCTTTCTATTTATTCACCACCCTGATAGTTAGGGTGTCACTCGGAGCGCCAAAAAAGCCATCACTGTCCGAAAACATTTGCCAAACAAAAACATAATCGCCTGCCACCTCCGGTGCTTTCACCGTAAAAACAAAATCTTTGAATTGATTATGTTTGATTGCATCATTTTCACTCAATAAAACTTCTTCCCTTCCCCAATGTGCTGAAGGAGAGTTTAGCAAATTTCTATCTCTCAATCTGTAACCATTTCCCCTTTTCCAAATACCGTAGCCGGTATTTTGCATTCTTATTCTCACTTGATATTTTTCCCCGACTCTCATCAATAAAGGTACCTGTTGTCCCAAAAATCGGCTATGTCCCGGCAATAAATTTCCCCCGGACAAAATATTCTTAATGGCATCTTCATCCCTACAAGAATAACGATTGCTGGCCGAATAAAATTCCGGGGTTGGACCGTAACAGCCGGCCGGAACATTGCCCAAAACCTCTCCTAAAGGGCTAAGAAAACCGACTTTCCGCCAAAGAAAAAAATCGTAAGCTCGCCCCAAAAACTTGGCCCGTTTCTGCCTGTCCATCCTGGTAAAACGATGGATATCGTCACTAAAACTATTGTTCCAATCCAGATAAACCAAAACATCATTGGAGCGTTCAAAATATTTTTTATCCCACAACATCGCCCAACAATAACCGTTTCTTTTCAAATAATAGTTCCAACAACCTCCCTCCTTTTGAATGTTGCCTCGCAAATCCTGACCAATACCACCGGTAATGTAATCAAAACTGCGCAAATACTCCTCTCTGTCAATATCATTGGTTTGCGCCCCCACCGAGATATCTTTACCTTTGAATTTCCCATACCTTTTGATTTCTGCGATGATACTCCTGGCCAAAGCGCTGGATCTGCGCCAAGTCGGATCCTGATAGTAAATCTGCCCGAAAGTAAAATCTTCAATCCCCAAATCAATAGCCCGTCTAGTCACCGCCCGCAAATAGTCTCTGTATTCCTTTTGCGCAAAAGATGGCTTGCAAGTTCCTTCACCCCAAACTCCCTGACTTCCCGACAAACACATCTTGGCAAAATAAAAGCGCCTTTTGGAATAAGGATCATAATAACTTCTATTTGTATCAACAGATTCGGCCAAAAACATTCCGTAACGAATTTTTTTACCCGCCCGCCGATTAATAAAATCCATTCGCCTTTTTATTTCAGCAAAATCCGGCGGAATGTTCCAAGTTTCCACAGCACGATGAATGTAACGGCAGCCGGTATTTCTTACCAATTCCGCGCTCACCGATAAATTGGTATTATATCTCGGCGTCAACAAACCATCATAAACACACCCTTTCTCTTTCATAAAATCCATGGTTGGCTTGGTTACACGTTCGTAACCACTGCCAATTAGCTGAGTTAACAAAAAAGATTCCGGGCCAATCCACCAAATAATTCCCAGCGACAAGAGAGCTAAAAAAAGAAAAATTGCTAGCAACTTTTTCCTTAGCAACAACCACTGCGAATAAATCTGCTCTCGCACTTTGTCTTTTACCGTTTCTTTAATCAAACGCGCGGTTTTATTATTTCCCATTTTTTCCACTTTTATTTTTGTTTCCCCACACTCATTCTTACATGCTTCATCCAAGTAAAACAGTGACCTAAAACAAAAGATAAATCACCTGTAAGCAAGCACCTCTGGAGTAAACAACTAAAATTTTAAATATCCCAATAACACCTCAATATTATACAGCAAATAGACCCCTCCTCCAAATCAAAAACAAAATGAAAGGGCCCAACCTTCGCCGGCCGGCGAAGGTTGGGCCCCAACAAATACAGCCATCTAAAACCAACTAATAAATATAACCCTTAATAACCCGGCTGTTTCTTGGAATCGTTCTGCTACTCACCTTGGCCCAGCCCTTGTAATTCATCTCCTTCACCCGAATAGTCTTTCTAGTAACTTTTGTCACAATAGCCACGTGCCCATACCAACTTTCCGACGTCACTACAATAGCTCCCACTTTTGGGGTTTTACCGGTTTTGGCTCCGTAGGCCCGAGCGTGATACAACCATGTACCGGCATTACCGCCCCAAGGAACATACTTATGCTGAGCTACATACCAAGTACACTGTCCGTAAGGAAATCTATGTCGCCCTTTGGAATGAGGACTCCTGTCAATAATTGAAGGTTTTCTTTTGGTGCTCTTACCCACAGAAGAGTTGTCCAAAGCATAGTAACTCCTTCTGCGTAAGACCGTCTCTGGCGTCAAACGACGAGTAGTGGTTTTCTGCCCATCCGGAATAATAATTTCCTCGCCAACTTTTAATTTTCCATCTGCTGGCAATCCGTTAAAAGCGATAATCTTTTGCGGATCGGCCTTATACCGTTTGGCTATCTTCTCAATAGTGTCGGAAGCCGCTACCTTGTGTTTTACTCCGGTTACCGGCAAAATAAAAATCTTGTCCCCCGGCTTAATCTTAGAAACGTCACTGATATCATTTGCCCACAAAATGGTATTTACCGTGATTCCGAATTTCTTGGCAATTTCACTGACCGTATCACCCTCTTTCACCTCGTAAACAGCCACATCCGACCCGCTTTTCAACAGTTCCTCTGCGTTCGGTTCGGTAGCAGTTAAGACTTGATATTGAATCTCATTCTGTTTTAATTTTTCTCCCTGTAAAGTTCTTTTCTGAATATCCTTCGCCGAAGAAGCTATAGCCAAAGGAGCGCTGGTCAAACCGGAGCCACCATAAGAATAATTTTTTACTCGCTCCTGAACTTTTTCTTCCAGACTCTTTCGTTTTTCCTTTTTAAAACCAAAGGAAAAATCTCCACTCTCTCGCTGGCTTAAATTACCGATTATAATCAAGCCGGCAATTAAAACCACCGTGCTAAAAGTTGAAAATTCTCTAAAAAAGTCAGTCAAAGACGGCCAGTAATCGGAATTAACCAATTTTCTAGCTACTCCTTTAAAATAAAACAACACTCTCCGCCAGAACACTTTTAGACCGCTTCCCAAATTTCTCATCAGTCCGCCCAACCGACTAGCAAACAAATAAAAACTCTTCGCTGGCCGTATTACCCTTTTCTTCGGCTTTTTCCCTTCATCTACTAGATTTTCCTCCTTAAATTTAAAAAGTTTAATGGAATTTAATCCTTTAGCAGTTGAAAATCTATAGGAAACATTCCCAACAACATTCCTTCCCTTAAATTTCCATCAATTTCCAACCTTTTTAAACCAATTATCCACTTTTAAATCACAACAATCGCAGCAGAAACAGTATATTAAAAATAGAATTCCTGTCAATAGAATACATTAAATTCCAAATTCAGAAGCAAAAAGCCTCTTTTTTAGTCCTACAGCCATAGCTTTACCGGAACTCAAACAATCATTATTATTTCCTGGTCGGTTGTCTAATTTATCCTCAATTTCCAGTATTTCTAAATCTGTTAATTTGTCTATATCTATCACCCTGCTAAAAAATTTTCCAATCTTCAAAATATAGCTATTTGAACATCTTGCTCCCCCTTGTTATTTTCATTCAAGTTTTTTCCTCTTCTCCTTATTATTCTTGTTATCGCTTTCACTTTATTTTGTTCTTACTCCCGGCCCCGCTTTTACCTTTATACTTTCACGACCATCTCCCTCCATGCCGAAACACACATTGGGATATACTATATTATGATATTATCAATAGCATCACGACACCCTTTTTACCATTATGATATTATCAATAATATCATAATAACCTTCTCTGCTACATTATGAAATTATTGATAATATTATAATATATTACTGCTAAACTTTCGCTTGTCGCCAAACCTGATAAAAGCAGACCGTTTTCCCTCTCAGCTTCTCAAAAAATACTCCAAAACAAAATCAGAAAACTTGTCAAATGCCACCAATAAGCTATCATTTACAACAAACAACCAAGAAGTCTCATCTTGCCCAAAAACACTTCTTCCGACTGAAATAAAACCGATTTTTCAAAAAATAAATCAATGGCAAACAATGAAATTAAAAAACAAATAAATAACTATCTGGAGTATCTTCTGGTAGATAGACAACGTTCTCCCAAAACGGTGGAAAATTACCGTCGTTATCTCAAGGAATTTATTCGTTTCAGCAAAATTAAAAAAGTCAACGAGATAAACGAAGACATCGTCCACAAGTTCAGAGTCCATCTCAGCCAAAAAAAGATCAAAGAAAAAAACCTCAGCCGAACCACCCAAAACTACTATGCCATTGCTATCAGAGGGTTTCTGAAATTTCTGGCTCGTCACAATTTCAAGACTCTTTCCGCCGACAAAGTGGAATTGGGAAAAGCCGAGCAAAGAAAGGTTGATTTCTTAGAACTCAAAGAAATTGAAGAATTATTAAAAGCCTGTTCGGGAAATTCTTTGCAACGATTGCGTGATCAAGCTATTTTAAAACTTCTTTTTTCCGCCGGCTTAAGAATTTCCGAACTCATCGCTCTTAATCGCGACTCCCTCAACCTGGAAAAACAAGAGTTTTCCGTCAAAGGCAAGGGTAACAAAGTCAGAATAGTTTTCATTTCCGACTCCGCCCGTGACAGTCTGGAACGTTACCTGCGCAAACGCACCGACACCGACCTGGCTCTCTTCATTCGCCTCGGCCGACAAAAAAACAAAAAAAACGATCTGCGTCTCTCCGTCCGCAGCGTGCAAAGAATAATCAAGAAATGCGCTTTGCGCGCCGGAATTATTAAAAAAGTAACACCTCATGTTCTTCGTCACAGTTTCGCCACCAATCTTTTGCAAAATGGCGCTGACATTCGCAGTGTTCAAGCTCTCCTCGGCCACAGTTCTATCAACACTACGCAAATCTATACCCACGTCACCGACGCCAACCTAAAAAAAGTCCATCAGAAATTTCACGGACACAGGAAAGAAAAAGAAGAAAACAAGAAAAATTAAAACAATGAAAGAACCGACTCTTAAAGAAATTGACGACATCAGAAAAAAACAACTCCGCCCTCAAATAGTGGCTTGTATTTTACACCAACGTAAACTGCTTTTCGTTTATCAACCAAAGTTTCAACTCTGGCAACTGCCCCAGGGAGGTATAGATAATCAAGAAAATATCCGGCAAACCGTTCGCCGAGAAATGACAGAGGAACTGGGTAAAGATTTTGCAAAAAACTTACAAATTGATAGAATGAAAATAATCGGCGCTGACAAAATAATATTTCCCCAACAAACACAAGGAACACGTCCCCTACAAACCGACTCTGGACGAAAAATTTTTATGCTTGGCAAGAAATATTTTTTCATTGTTATTCCCAGCGCCACTGGCCACCTGCCTCAACCACGAGAATTTGCCGGCTATCATTGGGCCGACTACCGACAAGCTCTAAAGATAGCCAACTCAACCAAACAAAAAGGCAAGCGACGTCTGTTAAAACAAATTATCAAAAAATTAAAAGACAATAATCTATTGGATTAATCCACCACAAGCAAACCGGAAAAAGTAAACTTAAAACCTAAAAAGTAAAAAACGAAAATATGAACATCCTTTCCAGCAATAACTTGATTTATCTTTCTCTGGGAACAAACCTCCTTTTGTTTCTTTGGTTAATTCTTTTGCAGATCTCCTTAACAAAAGTCAAAAAGAAACAAAGCGAACTCTTCCGTGGCAAAAAAGCTAAAGACTTGGAAGAAATTATCCTGCAAGAAGAAAAAGAAATCGCCCTTCTTACCAAAAAAGTCAAAAGGCTTTTTGAATTGCATAACCAACTGGACCAACTGGCCAAAGTTGGACTCAGCAAAGTGGGTATGATCAGATTTAATCCCTTTAAAAACCTGGGTGGCAACCAAAGCTTCTCCATTGCCTTTTTAAATGACTACAACAACGGCCTGGTCATCTCCTCCCTCTACTCCAGCGATAACTCCCGACTCTATGCCAAAACAATTCAAAACGGCCAATCTCCCAAAGAATTTCCTTTAACTGAGGAGGAAAAACAAGCCATTCAAATAGCCATGCAAAGATAATTTTACCCGAATCTCAATTTGCCTGACTAGCTTCAAACAAAATTTGACTTTTCCGCCAAAAAAAGCTAAAATCCAGGGGTTAAGAAAGTTTAAAAAATCCACTTTAAAACAACCAAATGCCGGAAAAAGAAGTGGTTAAATTGCCCGCTAAAATCAAAGTGGGCGATTTGGCTGAAAAATTGAATATTCCCGTCACCGATTTAATTAAAACCATGATGTCCAACGGTGTCATGGCCACTGTTAATGAACTCTTGGATTACGAAATAGCCGCCATCATCAGCGAAGAATTGGGTAGAAAAACGAGCTTGATAAAAGAAAACGGCGATTCTAAAGAAAACAATAAGAATAGTTTGGATGAATTGGAAGAATTACTGGCAGAGGATAAGAAGAAAAAAAATCTCAAAAATCGCCCTCCCATCGTCACTGTCCTAGGACACGTTGACCACGGTAAAACCACCCTTTTGGACACACTTAAACAAACAAAAATCGCCGACAAGGAAGCCGGTGGAATCACTCAGCACATCAGTTCCTATCAAGTGAAAGAAAAAGATCGTTTAATCACTTTTATTGATACTCCCGGCCACGAAGCTTTTCAAGCCATGCGCGAAAGAGGCGCCAGCCTGGCTGATATCGCCGTTCTGGTAATCGCTGCCGACGACGGCGTTAAACCCCAAACGGAAGAAGTTATCAATTTTGTCAAAGAACATCAAACCCCTTTGGTTGTGGCCATCAACAAAATAGACAAACCAAATGCCGATGTTAACCGTGTCAAACAAGAATTGGCCGAGCGAGGAATCCTAGTTGAAGGCTATGGTGGCGATGTTCCCGTAGTGGAGATTTCCGCCAAGAAGAACATAAATCTTGACTCCCTTTTGGACACGATTTTGCTTCTGGCCGATATTCACGAATTAAAAGCCGATTACAACCGAGATGCCGTCGGCGTTATTCTGGAAAGCAAAAAAGATCCCCGCAAAGGAATTCTGGCCAATGTCATAATTAAAACCGGCACTCTGAAGGTGGGACAAAATGTCATTATCAATGGTCACATCAGTCGTATTCGCAAAATAGAAAACTACCTGGGACAAAGCATTGAAGAAGCCACTCCTTCCATGCCCATTACCATCTACGGTCTCACCCAAATTCCCGCCAACAACGAAGTTCTTCGCCTAGCCAGCCAAGAGGAAATACGCAAAAAAGAAAAAAATAAACAAGAAGAAAAGCAAAACCAGCCACTGGACTCTTCCACTATCATCAACAACATCAACGCCGCTTTAATGAAAAAATATTTCATCATTCTCAAAGCGGACACTCACGGCACCCTGGAAGCGCTGGAGCAAGTTCTAAAGACCATTCAATCGGACGAAATCGCTCTCAAAATCATCAGTTCAGAAGTTGGACCAATTACGGAAAAAGATGTTCAAATCGCTCAAACCGACCAAGCCACCATTTATGGATTCAACATTTATCCCACCGAATCGGCTAAACAACTGGCGCAAAAAACCGGCGTCTCCATCAAGAATTTTCAAATTATCTACGAGCTGATAGAGGATGTTAAAGAAGAAATGTCTGAACGTTTGGAACCGGAAATTAAAAGAACCGATTTGGGACGACTAAAAGTATTGGCTATTTTCAAAACAACTAAAAAGAGTATGATTGTCGGTGGCAAAGTCACTAACGGCAAAATGGTTAAAGGAAAACGGTTGGAAATTATTCGTGACAAAACTCCCGTTGGCCAAGGAGAACTTACTCAACTACAACACAATAAAGAAGACGTTCAAGAAGTTAAAGAGAACTTTGAATGTGGTCTAACTTTTAGCGGAACTGATAAGATCCAAGTGGGCGACACCTTGATTTGCTTCCAAGAAGAACAAATAAAAAGAAAAATTTAATCCTCCCCTTTTGTTTTTTAAGCCTATGTCCAAGCGAATCAGAAAAGTAAACGATTTTATTAAAGAACACGTTTCCTCAATTATCAAAAAAAATCTCTCCTTGAAAAAAGGAGTTTTTGTTTCCATCACCAAGGTTGACACATCCAAAGATTTAAACTACACTAAAATATTCGTTAGCATTTTCCCTTCGGAGGAAACCGATTATGCCCTCAAAACTCTCCAAAAGGAAATCTACCGAATCCAAAAAAAGTTTAATCAAAAATTTTCCGCTCGCACTTTTCCTCGTCTTAGATTTGTTGTAGACCGAACCGGCGAAAAAGTCACTGAGCTGGAAGAACTTTTCCAAAAAATTAAGAAAGAGAAAGAGAAAGAGAAAGAGAAATAATTGGACACTTGTCCGATATAAATCAAATAATCCTTTTCTCTTCTATTTTTAGAATTTTAGAATTCAGCAAAGAATTTGTTTTTATGAAACCAAATCTTCTCCAAGAGAAATTTTTAAAATTGGACTCCCTGCTCAGACAAAAAAATAATTTTCTTTTGGTAGTCCACCCTTCTCCGGATGCCGACGCCCTCGGCTCGGCTTTTGCTTTACAAAAATACATTGCTTCTCTTGCCGACAAAAAAACTCCCAAAAAAACTGAGATTTACAGTGTCAACGAACCAAGCGAAAATCTGAAAAGCCTCTTCAATCTCAAAAAAATATCCACCGATTTAAACCTGTCTAATAAAGAAGTTATTATTTTTCTAGACCGCGGAGATGTCTATGAAAAGTTAGGTTTCCCGGAAAAAATTAAGCAACTTACTCAACCGCCGAAAATAGTCAACATTGACCATCATCCCCAAACAAACATTAAAGAAGCTCTCAACATCAGGGCTGTTTCCGCTTCTTCCACTTCCGAAATCATTTTCCGTTTCCTGGAAAAAATTGATTTTCCTCTTGATCCGGAAATAGCCCAATATCTTCTCAACGGAATTTGGTTTGACACCGGCGGCTTCAAGCACAACAATACCAGTCCGGAAGTTTTGGAAATAGCCGGCCAATTGGTACGCAAAGGCGCTTCCATCGGCAAAGTTTACCGCGCCCTTTCCGCCGACAAATCGGTCAATGTTCTTAAACTGTGGGGACTGGCCATTGAAAGAGTTCGTATCAACAAGAAAACCGGCATGGCCGTTTCCTATCTCACCAAAAAAGATTTGGAGAAATACAATGTTTCCGTCCAAGAACTGGACTCTTCCAAACTTTCCGAATTGCTTAACACTATTGCTGACACCAAATTTTCCTTGATGCTGACCGAAAGAGAAGGAAACAAAATCAAGGCCTCTCTTCGCTCCGAAGTTTACAAAAAAGTTGACGTCGCCAAAATCGCTCAGATGTTCAACGGCGGGGGCCACAAATTGGCCAGCGGCTTTGAAATAGAAGGAAAAATCAAAGCCACCAAAAACGGCCTACTGATAGAATAAGTACAATTAAAATCAACCAAATCAATTCCTATCAACTAAGCAATAAACATTATTGAAAGCTAACCCTGCCTTACAAATAAACTTTTGCTTGCTTTCTGGCTACTTACAAAATCACATTAAACAAATAGCCAATCAAAATAATCCCTAAGGTGACAATACCGAAAAAGATAGTCAGCAATGGCCATTTAATCACTTTCTTCAGAATTAAGGCCTCGGGCAAAGAAACACCGACAATCGCCATCATCAAAGCCAGGGCCGTACCCAAGGGCACCCCCTTTTCCACCAAAGATTGCATAATCGGAATCACTCCACTGGCATTGGAGTAAAGTGGAACTGCCAAAATCACCGCCAACGGCACACCCCACCAGCCGGCTTTTTGTAAATATGCGGCAAAAAATCCTTGCGGAACGTATCCGTGAATTAAAGCGCCAATTCCAACTCCGGCCAATACATACCAAACAATTTTCTTTGTAATACCCAAAGCTTCTCTGGAAACATTTCTGACAACTTCTTTCCAGGAAGCTTTTTTTCTCTCAATCTGCCGAGGCTGACTTTTTACTTGCCAAACAAAGTCCTCCACAAACCTCTCCAGATGTAAATGCTCAATAATAAATCCACCAACAATTCCAATGGCAATCCCCGCCCCAACATAAAGAGCGGTAATTTTCAAACCGAACATTCCGATAAAAAGAGCCAGCGCTACCTCGTTGATAAGCGGTGAGGCAATCAAAAAAGCAAAAGTAACACCCAAAGGAATTCCCGCCTCCACGAAGCCGATAAAAAGCGGAATAGATGAACAAGAACAAAACGGTGTCACCGCTCCAAAAATCGTCGCCAAAAAATAATCCAGTCCATAAAAATTGCGACTTTTGAGAAAATCACGCAACTTCTCCACCGGTAAATAATACCGCAACAAACTCATTAAATGAGTAATCAATAAAATCAACACCAAAATTTTCAGAGAGTCATAAATAAAAAAATGACAAGCCTCCGCCAAACGAGTATCAGCTTGTAAATGAAAAACAACAAAAGTAATATAATCAGCCAACCACTCAAAAGGATAAAAAATGTCCATAAAAATTTATGAGTTAATTGCAATACTCAGACTTCATTTCAAAATCCACCGGAATAATCTGAATCGTTGTGTGCTCAATATGATATTTATCAAACAAAAGCTTTTTTGCTTCTTGAAAAATCTGCTCCAAATCATTCAAGTCTTCAATTTGTAAATGCACTGACAACATCGGCAAACGAGAACTCTCCAACCAAATATGCAAATCGTTAAGCTTAGTCACTCCCTTGATTTGCAATAAATCTCGCTTCACCTCTTCGTAGTCAATTCCTTCCGGCACAGAATCCAGTAAAGCATCCACAGTTCTTTTAATCAAATGATAAATACTTTTAATTAAAAAAACGGCAATTAAAATAGAGATGACCGGGTCAACAATATTCCAACCGGTAAATTTAATAATAACGGCTCCCATAACAACTCCCAGAGAAGAAAGGGCATCTTGTAAAGAATGCAACCACACTGCCTGCATATTAGTATTATTCTTGGAACTTTTTGTTAAAATCCAAGTAGCTATTGTATTCCCCAATAAGGCAATCAGTCCAACATAGAACATTACCCCACTTATCACTTCCGGAGCCGTAAATAATCTAATGATACCTTCGTATAAAATATAGCCGGTTACCAATAATAGAATAAGCCCATTGACAAAGGCGGTTACGAATTCCATCTTTCTATAACCATAGGTCCTTTTATCATTGGCCGGACGAGCAACCATCTTTTCAGTTACATAACCCAAAACCATTGAACCGATATCCGTTAAATTGTGAGCGGCATCGGATATTAAAGCCAAACTGTTCGCCACAATTCCCAAAACAATCTCAAAAACCGTAATCACAATATTTATGCCGATAGCGACCATTAAACCGGAAATTGTCTTTGGAGCTTTATGCGCGTGATTATGTGACATATCGTTTTAATGGTTATTTAACCAACATAAAAATCTTTACAGAAACCAAAAGAAGAATAATTCCAACCAAAACCTGGAAAACCTTTCGCCACTTCGGCGGAAAAACTTTGTCAGTCGCTTCATAAATAAAATGAATACCAAACCACAAGATAATACCTAGAACCGCTTCTTCCCACCAGTCAGCCAATACTTGTTTAGCTAAAAGATGATGCCATACCACAGCAAATACCGAAGCGAAAAATGCCACAATCACATTTCCCAGATAAACTTGTTTAACATTCATCTTGCCAATTTTAACGGCAAAAGGAATTTTTAAAGGTTTAAGTGAGGTACCAATAAAACCAATGAAAAATCCGCTAATCCAAGGCCCCAACAATCCACACGCTTTGCTAATCGTCGGATGCCCCTCTTTAAATTCCAGTTCATACTCTTGGAAATGCACAAATATTAAACGCAGGCCATAAAGAATCGCCAAAACACCCAAAGTCACAATCAGAACTGTATCACTAACATTTTCAAACAATAACGTTCCCACCCAAGAAGCAATTAAAGTAAAAATCGGAATTACAACAAATAGCTTCTTTTTCATTACCTTTGGTAGCTGAGTAATCTTCTTTCTGTTTTGAAAAATAATTACCAAAGCTCCCAACATAATAACCCACAGAAAAACATTCACCGCCTCCCTAATGTTTAGGCCAAAAATAAACAAGAGCAACAAAATTGTGAAAAACCGATCAAAGCGAATCTTCAGACCGGCCGTAACCACGCCTACAATTAAACTGGTCAATAAAATATTTTCCAACATATCTTTTTGTTAATGTTAATTCTTAATAATTAATACTCTCTATTTATCAGCTAATCTCGCCTCAATAGCTTTTTTGATTTCTTCTTCCTCCGGCAACTGCCCGGCAGTAATTATTCGCTTATCAATGGCGAAAACCGGGGAACTCATCGCTCCCAGCTCTACCATCTTTCTGATATTGGTAATATAATCAACCTCCAATTCCGGACTGATCTCCTTTGCCACCTTGGAAACACGATTATAAAGCATCTCACAAGTTGGACATCCCGAACCAAAGACCTGGATTTTTATCTTTTGCATATTTTTGCTATTTAAAAAATTATTTACCATATTTGTCTATAAAAAATCCCAATATCACTCCATAAACAATAGTTGACGCAGTCATCGGTATTATACTTGATCCATCTTTCCACCACACCAAAAATGCCAACGGAACAAGAGTAATAACGGATATAAATATTCCCTTCAAAACACCTCTCATTTTTATATCAACCGTCGCTATCAAAAAACCGACAACAACCCAATGAAAAAACGCGGATAAATTTGCATCCCAAGTTAAACCCACAAATACCATTGGGATAACATCAATAATCCCGACGACGATTCCAAGCAATATTCCGAGTTTTATTTTGTTCATACGTCTTTATTCAGATTTTGTAATTAACTTTTGCAAATGATTGATATGCTTTTGCACGTCCGCATCTTTTATCTTATAAAAAACTTGCACCCCGCTTTTGCGCGCCTCTACCAACCCGGCGTCACGCAAGACTTTTAAATGATGCGACACAAGGTTTTGCGGCAAATTCAAAAAACCAATAATCTCACAAACACACTTCTCTTCCTTTCTCAATAAACAAAGAATTTGCAAACGCGTCCCGTCCGAAAGCGCCTTCAAAAAATCAATGACTCCCTCCAAATCCTTTTTCTTTTTCTTACTGACACAATTATTCTTCACCATAGCAAAAATATTATATCAATATATTTTGATATATGCAAATCAATATCCGCCCCATTCAAACATTTATCAGATTACTCTCACAAACACCAAGCCCCGTCTTCCCATAAAACACTTCCAGCGACATTTTTCATCAAAACATTCCTACGCCCCACCACCTCCAACACCACCTTTCTTTCACTCTCGCCAACAAAAAAATCGGCCTTTGGCCGACAAGTCAAATTCTGGTGCCCGGGGCGGGACTTGAACCCGCACGGATTTTACTCCACAGGATTTTAAGTCCTGCGTGTCTACCGGTTCCACCACCCGGGCTTGTTAAAAAATTTCACTAAAAAATAAATGAGGTCGCGCCCGGAATTGAACCGGGGTACAGGGTTTTGCAGACCCTTGCCTAAACCACTCGGCCACGCGACCATTACCAAAGAACGGCAAAAACTATGCACTATAATAACAACTAGCCAACCCAAAGTCAAACAACATTTTCCCTTCCTTGTCTATTTTTTACCAACCAAAACCAAGTTTCCGCCAACCTTCCGAACGGAAATTTTTCTAAAACCGACTTCTTCAAACAACTTTTTCAAACTTCTTTGAGAAAAAGCATGGTGATAACGCCAAAAAACATTTCCTTCATTATCTTTGAAAGGAATATAACAATCACTCCAATCTAATTGACTTTTTCCTTTCAATTTCCTCCACCAATTACGCCACAAATATTTTAAATATTTCCTTTGTCGCAAGTTCCAAACAGTCACCACCAACCTTCCTTCCTTCCGCAAAACTCTGTAGAGCTCTGCAGCTATTTGCTGACGATACTTTTTCCCCGGTAAATGATGAAAAGTGGCAATACTGAAAATAACATTGAAATTTTCTCCGCTAAATGCTAGGCTGGTTTCACCGGCGGAAATTTTCTTAAAGTTCTCTTGTGTAAAAACTATCTTTTTTCGGGCTTCTTTCAGCAATTCGTCAGAAATGTCAACTCCCACATATTCTATTTCCTTGTCCACCAGCAAATTTCGCAAACGACCGTTACCGCAACCAAAATCCAGAACTATATCCCCGTCCTTCACCAAGTCCGCCAACCAAAGCAAGTCAGACCAAAAATATTTCCTGGTCTCGGAAAACTTTTTCGCTATCTGATTGTAACCACTTTCCGTTTCTCTTCTGATTTTTTCACTGACAGAATCACGCATCAACAACAAATAATTATTATCATCAACAGAACTTTCACCAATATGACTTCTCTAGATCAACAATTTATCAAATTTGCTCTCCAGCAAAAAATAACCTCCAACAAACGTTTCCTCAAACTGAAAAAACAATTCTATTCCGAACGACAATTAGCCCAACCGACCAACGCTGATTTGAGAGAGGAATACGAAAAAATGGTATCACAAAAGAAAATAAAAAGGAAGAAAACGTTGGAAAAAGCAATGCAAGCTCGCGCCGTCCGTACCCAATCCGGCGTGGCGGTTGTGGCCGTTCTTACCAAACCATACCCCTGTCCCGGTCAGTGCGCTTTTTGTCCCAATGAAAAAAATATGCCCAAAAGTTATCTCTCCAACGAACCGGCCGTTATGCGCGCCATTCTCAACAAATTTCATCCCTACCAACAAGTTCAAAATCGCCTTTACTCACTACTCATCAACGGACACCCCATAGATAAAATAGAATTGATTGTTATGGGCGGAACTTTTTCTTACTTTCCCAAAAAATACCAACGTTGGTTTATCAAAGAATGTTTTCGCGCTTGCAATGAATTTTCTCCTTCAACTTTTCAAACGGAAAAAAGAAAGAAGTCAAAAAAAACCAACTTCTCCCTTAACGCCGAACAAAAAAGAAACGAGAGCGCCTCTGTCAGAATTGTCGGCCTTACTTTGGAAACCAGACCTGATTGGATTGACCAAGAAGAAATAACAAATTTTAGAGAATTGGGTTGCACCCGCGTGGAACTGGGTGTGCAATCAATTTTTGATGATGTTCTTAAAAAAAATAAACGTGGTCACTCCACCGCTGTCACCATCCAAGCCACTCGCCTGCTTAAACAAGCCGGTTTTAAAATCAACTACCATTTAATGCCCGGCCTACCCGGTTCCAGCCCGCAGAAAGATCTAGAAATGTTCAAAGAAATATTTCGCAACCCGGATTTCCAACCGGATATGTTAAAAATTTACCCCACCTTAGTCATCAAAAACTCTCTTCTTTATCGTTGGTGGAAAAAAGACCAGTATCAACCCCTCAGCAACAAAGATTTTGAAAAACTGATAATCAAAGTGAAAAACGAAATCATTCCTCCATACGTTCGCATTCAAAGACTCGTCCGCGATGTCCCTCTGCCGGCCATAGAAGCCGGACCCAACATTTCCAATCTACGTCAAATAATCGCGCCCAAAACCAACTGCCAATGTATCCGTTGCCGAGAGATTAAAAATCAATTACCAACCAAAGGGAAAATCAAATTGCAAAGAATTGACTATCCCGCTTCTCAAGGCAAGGAGATTTTTTTGCAATTTATTGACCAAAACAACAAACTTTATTCTTTACTCCGCCTAAGAATTAATCGCCCCGACGCCACTGACCTGCCAAAAGTCCTCAAAAATTCCGCCGTTATCAGAGAATTGCACACCTACGGCCAATTAACTTCCCTTAAACAAAAAAGCAAACATTCGCCCCAACACCACGGTCTGGGCAAAAAGCTTCTGCAACTGGCGGAAAAAATCAGTCGGCAAGAATTAGGCAAACTGGGCATTCCCGCCCAACAACAAAAAATAGTCGTTATTTCCGGCGTTGGCGTTCGTCATTATTACCGTCGTCACGGCTATCGTTTGCGAGAAACTTATTTGGTCAAAAAATTACATCGCCATTAAATATCAGAATTGTCAAACAACTATAATTCATTTACAATAAAAATGAAAAATAAGCAAAAATAAAAAGTAAACAAGCAAAATAATGGACATCAAGAAAATCGTCAACTTCATCTTTGAGATGAGTCAATTAAAAAGAAAAACCAGTGGTTGGTCGTTGGCCGGCCTGCCGGCGGCCGGCTCCGCTTCCATCGCCGAACACACTTTACGCGCCGCCCAAATTGGCTACATTCTGGCCGTTATGGAAAATGTCAACCCGGAAAAAGTCGCTTCTATGCTTATTATTCATGACATCGCCGAAGCCAGAATTGGCGACCAACATAAAGTTGCCGCCCGTTACTACTCCAACAAAGAACCTTCTCGTCAAGCCTTCCGGGAACAAATAGAAAACTTGGGAACAACAGTTGAAGAAAAATGGCAAAAATACTTTCAAGAATTTACAGACAGAAACACCAAAGAAGGCATTGTAGCCAGAGACGCCGATTGGCTGGAAATGGCTTTTCAAGCCAAGGAATATAAAGAACAAGGATATTCTTCCACCCAAAACTGGATTGACAATGTTTCCAAAGCGGTTGAAACCGAATCAGCCAAAAAACTCCTGACCGAAATGGAAAAAACCTCTTCCACTAACTGGTGGAAAAATCTTAAGAAAATGACCTACAAAAAGTTAGACCAAAATAAGTAATCAAAAACACTTTTTTCAATTTCTTATAAAGAATTAATACAGACCATGGTTGAAACAACAAATAAAATCATCATCGCCTCTGGACCGGTAATCGTGGAAAACAACAAGGTCTTATTGGACAAACACGGTGATTCCGACTTCTGGAAATTTTGTGGCGGACAAATCAAACCCGGAAAAAACTTGCAAGAAACAGCCATCATCCGCTCCCGCGAAGAACTCGGCATTGAGATCAAAATTTTGTCCGACCAACCATTTCTGCTTTATACCCAAAAAAATGTTGGCCAAGAAAAACTTGATGTCATCTTGGTACACTATTTGGCTGAAAGACTAACTCCCGTCAAACCGGCCGATTTTATCAAAGATTGGGCTTGGCTCAATCTATCCGACTTGGAAAAAGAAAACCTGGCGCCCAACATCATCCCCACCCTAAAACATTTTGGTTTTATTGATTAATTAATGAAAACGGAAAAATTGAGTTTTTGTGAAGGCAAGCATTTATAAAAAAAGGGGGCAGATACCTCATTTTTAATATCTGCCCTAAACACGTTAAAAAACTCTCTCCCAGCTATCAGCCTTATCTCCGCGACCATAGAAATAGAGCGCTACACCACAAATTCGTCTTTCCGCATACCACCTGTCACCATATTTGTAAGCATACCCTACCCCACAAGAACGAAGAAAATCGCGTTGTGAGTCCGGCATCTCCACCTCTTCTAGTGGCCTGAATTTCTGTTTGTCCAGTTTCATTTTGTTTCCTCCTTCTATTTTTCTAAGAAAATGAACTCACACCAACACGGTCAATTATAAAGAAAACAAAGATACAGTCAAGTAAAACTGACAAAACCGGAGAGATATCCCTTTGTGCAACTAAAAAAACAATCGACCTTCTCCTGAAAAATCAAAACTAAAAAATTCTTTATTACTCCAAAAACAAAAAGCGGGGGCAGCCCGCTTCTTGTTTAAACAATTTTGCTTATTTTCAATTTCAATCCTCTTGTTAACTTCGAAAATCACTTTTTAATTAACAATTTCCGCCATTACCACTCTCTTTCCCCAAGCCAAAGCCTGGCTTCGGGAAGAAAACCACATATCAAAATGATTTCCCTTAATCGCTCCCCCACGATCCTCGCAAACAAAAGTTCCCACATTTTCAATCACAATCTTGGTCCCGAAAGGATATTGTGGCGGACAAGCCATCGTGCCCTTGTGAACTCTCGTTCCACTGGCTGTCCGGAAAGGGTCTCCCGAACATTGATCCGGCGTAGATGAATAACCGGTCACCAAAATCTGCTTTTTACCCGTTTTGAAGTTACTTTTGTTTAATTTGTTTTTGTACTTTTCCAAAACCAATTTATTTCGTCTTTCCATGTTTTCCTCCAGCCTGGTTTTAAATTGGAAAACATCCGGCGACAATTTTTCTTCAAGTTTTGTTTGAACATTAACCTTACCGGAAGCCGAGGAAAGATAAATTTTATTTCCCTCCCCTTTCCGAAAATCTCCGGCCAAAGCTGTCATCGGCAACAAAACCAACAACAGCAACAAAATTAATTTAATGATTTTACTCATTAAACAATTTAATTGATTATTCCCGCTAAAACGGGAATGCCCACAAATCAAATGGGACTAGCATTGACTTACTGGGCATATTTATTTGCTTAATTTTGGACAAAAACCTTGTTTTAGCCCGAGCAAATAAAAAATCAACCTCAATCGGCTGACCGTAGCAGTCTAGCACATTTTAATAAATTTGTCAACCAAACATTGGCTCTCTGATTTATCAAAATAACCCCCTATTTTTTGGAAAAATAGGAACAAAACCATCAAGCCAAGCCTTTTCTTTTCCAACAAATGTTGTATGCTATACAACAAACAAGAAGCCATCCAAAAAACAATAAATAATTTTCGGTCACCAATAAAACTGTTTATGAACAAGAACAAAAGCCAGACAGAAAACACCAAAGTTATTGTCATCCTCGGACCGACTTCTTCCGGCAAATCGGACCTGGCCGTGGATTTGGCGCAAAAAATAAACGGAGAAATAATCTCCGCTGATTCCCGACAAATTTACTGTGACCTAAATCTGGGCACCGGCAAAGTTCCCGGGTATTGGCAAAAAAACAAAGACCAAGAAATTTATTTCTATCGCGAAATTCCTCACCACCTACTTGACTTTGAAGACCCTCGCCGACATTTGCAAGACGAAAATCGTTATAATGTCAGCAATTTTCAAAAAGACGCTTTACGCCTGATTAAACAAATATCGGCTCGCCAAAAAATCCCCATTGTTTGCGGAGGTACCGGTTTCTGGATCCAAGCTCTTATTGACCAACCAATCTTTCCGGCCATCAAACCAAACCAAAATTTTCGTCAACAACTCTCCCAAAAAACAACGGAAGAACTTTTTGTCCTCTTAAAAAATAAAGATGCTTGCTACGCCCGAAAAATTGATTCGCACAATAGACAACGCCTCATCAGAGCTCTGGAAATAATCAACACCCTGGGAAAAATGCCCGCGCCCAGAAAAAAACCTCCTCGCCACCTAGATTTTCTACAAATAGGCCTTGACTGGCCCAGAGAAAAACTGGCCCAAAAAATCAAAAAACGACTACAAAGTCGCTGGACAGAGGGAATGATTGAAGAAGTAAAAAACATCAAAAAGAAATACCAAATGACTTGGGAAGATATTCAAAAATTCGGCCTAGCCTATTACTGGATTCCTCTTTATCTTCAGAAAAAGGAATCTCTATCAGCAAAAAACAATTCCGATAAACCACCACTAAACAAACAAGATCTTCTGGAAAAAATTTTCTTGGCGGAAAAAAATTACGCCAAACGACAAAGAACTTGGTTCCGGCGAGATCAAAGAATAATCTGGGAAAACGATTTCAACAAAATTCTCTCTCTGGTTAACAACTTTCTCTCTTCCCAAAAACAACCCAAAGTAACAAGAGCTTCTTCAGAGAAATAAACTTTATTCATCTTTGTTTCCCTTCCGTATCTTCTCCAATTCCAACAACACTTCATCCGGAATAAAAATTTCCTTACCCGGTTTTGTTTTGCCCGGATAGATCCAAGCGGAAATGATTTTTTTACGTTGACTTTTAAGCAGTTGATACATTACCCAAACTTCTTTTTCTTGTGATTTAGTGGATTTGTCTTTCATCGCCGCAATTGTTTTCTGCGCAATTCCCTCTTCCACTCTGTCCGGATTTCGTAAAATCCTTTTAACTAAACCCGGCGACAAATTATATTGCCTGATTTTCCGACGCGCATGCATAGTCCAAAAATATTTGCGGTCATTTTTGAAATTCATCGTCAACATCTCTGTCAAAACAAAAACTTAATTTTGTCTCCCACTTGTATCTTATGTTTATTTATCCAACCGGCCGGCAACTCCAAAACCTTGTCATACTGCTTCCGACCCTTTATTAAACCAGGAAAATTTTGAGGAATGCCCTTCACCAAGTCAACCACCTGATCACCATCAACAAACAAAAAATCCAAAGGAAAAAGCATCCTTCTCATCACATGAGCGTGATATTCCGACCGGTCGTATAAAAATAACATCCCTTCAGCCGGACCTAAATCAACTCTGTCACTCAAGCCCCGAAAACGTTCTTGGTCATCATCGGCCAACCAAACTTTAATCACTTCGCCATTTACTTCCAAAAACACCAAATCCTTGTTCGCAAAAAAACGAGCGCTTAAATTCCAAATCAACAGGAAAAACAAAACCAATAAAATCAGCAGACCAAATATCCAAAGCATTTTTTCTCTTCCAATAGAATTCATTTTTAAAATTAACTTTTAATTTTTTTTAGTCTAAACTGTACAAAAGAAAAAAACAATAGAATAATCAGAGCTTCCGAGAAAAGCAAACCCAAACGCGCCCAACGGTCTGTCAGCAAAGAATAAATAATCAAAACAACTGTCAAAAAAGACATATACAAAAGAAATATATCCCTGTCTTGCCAACCTATTTTTTGCAAACGATGGTGTAAATGACTTTTATCTCTCTGAAAAATTGACTGTCCTCTTCGCCAACGGCCAACTAACACCCAAAAAAAATCAAGTAGGGGCAAAATCAAAACAATCATCAAAGTCAAAATCTTACTGCCGGCCATAATCGCCAAACCGGCCAAAACAAAAGCTATAAAATAACTCCCGGAAGTCCCGGCTTCCAACTTGGCCGGTGGCAAATTAAAAAACAAAAAAGCCGTCACCGCTCCCAGTAAAATAGCGCTCAAAATACCTATAGCCGGTTGATTCACTTCCGGCAAAAAACTGACATAGAGTAAGCCCAAGCCGGCCACCAAGGCTAAACCGGCCAGCGCCGAATCGGAACCATCAAACCAATTAACGGCATTGACCGAAACAAGAAACCAGACCAAAACAAAAAAAATACTCGGCCAGGCAATGCCCCAAAAAACAATCTGATCCAATCTAACAATTTGTTCCGGTCCCAATTTAAAAAAGTCAATTTGAAAACCGAAAAAAAATAACGCCAACGCCAAAAAAAATTGAAAAACTAACTGACTAACCCAAGAAAAATTTTTCTTGTCGTCAACTAGTCCGAATAGCAAAATCGCCCCGCTCCCTAACAGCAAACCAACCAATTGCCTACTCAACTCCAACTCTGAATGCCATAACGTTAAGCAAATAAAAACAAATATCATCACCGCCCCGCCCCATCTTTTCTTTTCAATCGGCAACCACTTTCTCAACACTAAAAACAAAAAAGCGCTTAATAAAAGAGACTGAAAAAAAATCCAAAGCATAAGCAAGTATTAATAACGAACCAACCCCAAGAACTACCTGAATAAATATTAGAAGTAATTTCCGCTCAGATCAAACCGGACCAACCTCTATCTAGAGCTTTTCGGTTTTTTGATAATTTTTTCCGTTACCCAAAACTCTCCCATATAACGCTTCAACATCAACCTTGTTTGAGCATGTACCGCCGGCGCCGCTCCTAAAAAAGGAGCAATAATCGGCGCTATTACCCACTGTAAAATCATCACCAAATATTTTTTACGAGAATGTCCTCTTGGTCTAGCCGGCATTAAAAACAAACTCAAAATCATAGAAACAAACAAGCCAACTAAAGCAATCGTCATCAAATAACGAGTAACAAAAGGCAAGTTGTGCGCCAAAATTGATTCATTAAATTTGTTGCCCCCCAAAATCAACGGCAACCAGCCCAGCAAAGCTAAAATAAAAGAAGAAGTGGCCCAACTATGATGACCTTCCAACATGGTAAAAAGGTGTCTTACCTTGGTCCAAAAAGGAATTTTTTTGTTTTTGCGCATCGCCCGATAAAGCAAGGGTAAATTTTCAATCCCGTAAGCCCAGCGGTGATTTTGCTTGTATTGATTTTTAATGGTGTGCCAATAATTATTACCCAAAACCGCATCCATGGAAACCGGCAAATAAATCGGCTTCACTTCATAATCACCATCAAAATAATTATAGGCGTTCCAAAATACCAAAGAATCCTCGGAAATAACATTAACCGGCCAATAACCGATATCAACAATAGTTTTAAATGGTTCACTGTGCGAAGAGAAGGTCACCATATGCTCCGGACGCATTGCCTCCACCATGTGCCAAAAAGACGATCCTGTTACAATTATTCGCACCGGTGCAATTGTGTCCCAAAGATTGTTATGATACATCGGCAAGGGTTGGTAAGCGTATTGCAAACGTTTTGGTTCTGTCACATAAGCGTAAGTCAAAGCCGCCAAGTACTGCGGGTGAATTCTGGACTCACAATCAAGATTGGATAAGATAACATTTTCCAAAGGAATATTTTTCTCCTCCAAATATTTCTTAATTTTTTTGGCAGCGTAAGTTGTATTGGAGGCCTTACACTTCATTTCCTTACCCTTCACCTTATGAACGGTAACAATAAAATCAAAAAATTTATCGCCAAATTCTCGCCTCAATATTCTCTCTTTCTTTTTCCGCTTCTCCTCCGGCTCCCTCTCTTCCATCGCCAAGACAATAATTATTTTGTCTTTCGGATAATTGGAATCTAAAACCGCTTGAATGGCCGGTCTAATATTTTCTGCTGTCTCTATAGCATTGGGCAATAAAATAACATGGTAAACCTTCCGCCAGTCCAAAAATTTGTCACGATGACGCAAATCTTTTTCCGCTCTTTTCCTAAAATTCTTTCTCTCTACTAGTTGCTGTTTCAATTCTCGTCTTTTCTTGCTAAACAAAGGAGCCTCTTTAATCCTTTTCTCCAGTCTGGCAATTTCTTCATCCAACTCCTTCAATATTTTTTTCCCTTTGAAAATGGCCTTCAGACGATGAAGCCAATCAATTTTTTCCCAGCGACGCATCTTTCGGTAAGACATAATGGAATAACTGGCAATATAAATCGTCTTGTACAACCAGTAAAGATCATAAGAAATAATAAAAACCGCCGCCCATACCGGCTTCCACCAGGCAAAAAAGAACATCCCCAGTAAAGTTAACCAAGTCAAAAAGCCGGGCAATATTTCCCAGAACCTTTGAATACGATGCTCCACCGGATCAGTGGTTTTCGGGTCAGGATAAGACCAATTTTTTTTAGTTACCATTCTAGTAATTTATTACCCAAAGAGAAATTATATACACCAACAAAACAAGTTGCAACATCCAAGCGCTAATCAATAAAATTCTCACGCTGACAAAACTAATTGACCTGTTACTGATAAAAGAACTCAAAGCGCTCTTGTTATTATCAAACCTATCCAGTTGAAAAATTAAAAAAACACTTAACCAAACACTAATCAGCCAAAATAAAAATCCTCCGGCCGCCGGCAAAAACAAATTAAACCAACTCTGAGGTTCATCATTTATCAAAATCCCATCAACACCCAAGTAAACATTATAGTGAATAATTAAATTATACTCCCCAGCATTTTTAAAAAACCAAAAAAGAACCCCCCAGATCAACAGATTTAAAAACAAAGAACTATAAACCAGAAAAACCAAAACTTTGTTCTTCCAAAACAAAACCTCAAGAACTTCCAAATTCTTTCTAACAAAAGTTTTCGGCTGAATTTTATTCATTATGATATTTTTTTAGCCCTCTTCAATTGCCTGATTTCATTCGGAACTTTATTGACAATAATCTCATGGGGACCTTCAAAAAATTCCAAAATAAACTTATCAAACATATTGATGCGATATTTAAATTCCTCCAGAGTCATCAAGGAATAATTCACCTCTCGCCCCAATTCAATCTCCAAATCCTCCAATAAATGCTTCATTTTGGCATTGGAAATATGATCGCCCACAATTAACAAATCTGCTTTAGAAATGCTGTTATCAAAAAAAATTCCCGAGACTAAACCGAGCTTAACATTGCCCAAGTTTTCTATTTTTTTCAAGCTAGCGCATTCCGGATACAAATTGGAACGAATAACCAGTTGCTTCAATCCGTCAAAAAATGGAAAAGCAACATTTACTTGATAATATTTTATTTTTTTCATCGTTCTCTCTTTTAAAAAACCGGCCCTGACAAACTGGTTAATAATGGAACGAACCTTACGCCCATCCATTTTATTTCTCCTTACTATTTCCGCCACTGTATATTTATTTTCACCATTCAAAATAAAAAGTTTAATCAAACGCCAACGTTCCTTGGACCCAAACAATTCTTCTAAACTGTTTTTCATTTTTGCCATCTTACTAAATTAAACACTCAAATAGCCATCTGCATCTTAACACTAAAAAAAACATCTATCAAATAAACCGCTTTGATCTCGCTCCTGAAAATTTCCCGTCAAATTAAAACCGATCACCAACTGAAAACTTTGCAAAAATTCTTCAACCATAAGAATCCTACCTTCTGATATATTTAATATGTCGCAAGGAAATTTTCCGACTGACAAAATTAAAAATAACCGCCACTGCATCTATTCGCCAATGAACATCCTTGTAACCATTCTGTTTTAAAAAAACTCCGGCCGCCCGCTCCAATTTTCTAATTTTGGCGGGAGTTATGGCATTTTCCGGAAAAATTCCGTGATTGCTCTCACTCTTAAAGTTTCTGCGTGTTTTCACTTCCACAAAAATAATCTGCTCTTTCTCATTTTTCACTACCAAGTCTATTTCACCTACCAGGTAACCTCGTTTATTGGAAAAATTGGCTGCCAACAATTTATAACCCTGCGCCAACAAATAATTGGCCGCTACCTTTTCTCCCAGGTCGCCAACGCCCTCCTTCCTGAACTTACCATTCTCGGCAAAATGACTCTGCCAATTACATTTTTCCATATTCCCAAAAACATTTAAACAAATTGCTTTTAATCGGCTCCCCAATAAACACGCCTGGTCAGCCATTGTAACACAGAAAAGAAAATGTTACAATGAAAAAAAATTAAAGCAAAAAAATGAACAAAAAAAATTCCCGCCAGGTTAGCGGCCTCAGGCGCAATAAAAAGTTCCGTCTCTTTTTAATTGTCGCCTTGTTAATCATTGCCGGCTTTCTTTTTTGGTTTTGGAAAAAAGGACGCCTGTTTATAGCCGGACTTATTTTGCTTTTGTTGGTAGCCTTGGGTTTGGAAGCCGGAAATAACGATATTGACCTGGGTAAATTCGCCAAAACTCATTCTTGGTCCGAATCAAAAGTTGCTCGTGATGAAAACGGCAACCTAATTATGGGAGCTATGTGCGACCCCAAACAAACTTACAACTACAACTGCTCCGACTTCAAGTACCAAGAAGAAGCTCAGGCGGTTTACGAAAAATGCGCTAAAAACGGCCTTGACGTTCACGGCCTAGACAGAGACAAAAACGGTGTCGCCTGTCAAAATCTACCTTCCCGCCAAAATTGGCTCAAACACCAAACTAAATAGATCTTCAACTAATAAAAAAACGGGCTCGACCGAGCTCGTTTTTTTGTTGAAAAATTCTCACATCTTAACTACTCACCCAATTCCATTCCTTTGGCTATATCCAATAATTTCCAGTCATCCCACCATCTACCCAACAACTGCATTCCCACCGGCAATTTTTTTCCATCCCTTTCCGCCCAACCGGCCGGAATGGAAATAGCCGGTATCATACCAACATTGGCTGTCACCGTATAAATATCCGCCAAATACATCGCCAAGGGATTCTCGATTTTATCGCCTATCTTAAAAGCCGGTGTCGGCGAGGTGGGCGCAATAATACAATCAACTTCCACAAAAGCCTTTTTTAAATCGTTCTTAATCAACTCTCGCACCGCCTGCGCCTTTTTGTAATAAGCATCATAATAACCGGCCGACAAAGCGTAAGTTCCCAAAATAATCCGCCTTTTTACTTCCGCTCCCAAGCCCAGAGCTCGCGACTTTTTGTAAATATCCAGTAAGCTCTTGCTCTCCGAATCGGGCAACAGCCCTTCATTTAAACCAAACCTTATTCCATCAATTCTGGCCATATTGGAACTGACTTCAGAAGTAATCATCAGGTAATAAGTAGCCAAAGAATATTTAAAGTTTGGCAACTCAATTTCCACCACTTTGGCGCCGGCTTTTTCCGCTTCTTTAATTCTCCGCTCCACAATTTCCTTAACATCCTTATCCAGACCTTCTTTCTCAAAAAATTCTTTAACATAACCGATGCGTCGTCCTGTTAAATCACCTCTCAACTCTTCCAACTCGCCCACCTGCCCGCTTTTTTCAATGGTTGTATTATCTCGTTCATCCTTTCCGGCAATCGTTTTAAAAATAATGGCCGCATCTTCCACTGACTGAGCAATTGGTCCAACCTGATCATAACTGGTCGCCATCGGAAACACCCCCCAACGAGAAACTTGACCGTAGGTACCCTTGAAACCGACCACCCCACAAAAAGCTGACGGTTGCCTAATGGAGCCACCCGTGTCTGTTCCCAAAGCCCAAGGAGCCATTTCTGCCGCCACCGCCGCCGCCGAACCGCCAGAACTTCCACCGGAAACTCTTTCCAAATCATAAGGATTTTTCGTAATGCCAAAAGCGGAATTTTCTGTGGAAGCACCCATGGCAAACTCATCCAAATTTGTTTTGCCCAAAAAAATCGCGCCTTCCTTTTTCAACCTTTCTATCACTCCGGCATCATTGGGCGCAACATAATTTTCCATCATCTTGGAAGCGGCGGTAGTCTTTTTTCCTTGGATATTTATCACATCCTTGATTGCGCAAGGGATTCCCTCCAGCAAACTTATCTCTTTCCCCTGTTTGACTTTCTCATCAACTTGCCTGGCCTGTTCAAGTATTTCCTCCTTATCAAAAACATCTAAAAAAGCGTTTATCTCTCTATCTTTATCGGCAACATTTGCCAAATAGCTCCCACAAATTTCCTCGCTGGAAACTTCGCCTTTTTGAATTTTTTGGTGTAATTTTTTTATCATACTAACCTGTTTTCTTTTAATAAGGACTAGACCAAAAGCCCGCCGTAACAATTATTTTTTATCCAAAACCGATCTGACCGCCAAAAAGTCTCCACTTCTTTCCGGAAAGTTATCCTTAATAATCCCTTCTACCTCCTTCTTGGCCGGCTCCACTTCATCCTCCCGAAAATGATTTCTCTCTCCTTCCACCATTTCATAATGATTGACTTTTTTTACCGCTGAAGTATCCGCCTCCTGCAAATCTTTAAAATAAGCCAACACTCCGTTCAAATCTTCAGTCATTTTTTTTAACTCCTCGGCCGTCATCTCTATCCGCGCCAGGTCAGCTGTATATTCAACGTCTTTTATTGTTATAACTTTTTCCGTCATCCGTTTGCTTTACTTTTAAAAACTTCTCCAATTACATCCTAGAGTTTAACCCCTAAAAAAAGAAAAGTCAAAAACAACCTCCTCCTTTCTTTCCCATTGAACTCTAAAACTAAATCCGCAAAATCAAATTATCCAAAGCCTCTTCCATTTTCAACTTGCCTTGTTTGCTCTTTTTGTCCAAATTGGCCACTAACTGATAAATGGCTTTTATTCTCCTCAAAGGAAAGCCGCCCATATTTCGCAAAGTCTTTTGCAAAACAAAAGGATGCAATCCGGTTTTTTCTTTGATAACCCTCGGCTCCTTGTATCCTTTTCGCAAACATTCTGCCACTTTCAAAAAATTTCTCAACTGAAAAACAATCATCGTGAAAATATAAAATTCATTTTCCCCCTGTTCCAACAAACGCTCTTTCAATAGCAGAGCCTTTTGTTTATTTTTTTCTCCAATGGCATTAACCAAGTCAAAAATTTTTGCCTCCAGCTTACCCGAACACAAATTCTGTACCAAATCCAAATCAACTTGTCCTTTCTCCAAAAAAGCGATCAGCTTGTCTATCTCCTGGGAAATTTGCCAGAGATTGGCTTGAGTAATTTTAATCAGCTCATTGATAGCTATTATCTCCACTGTCACCTTTTTCTCGCTTCTCTTCAAAAATTCAGCATTGATCCACTGTCGTAATTGCTCCTCAGTCAGTTTTTTAAATTCCTTAAATTCTCCTTGTTGCTTTAAATATCTGGCCAGAATGCCACTCAAAGCACTTTTTTTCTTCTCACTTAATTCCACGAAGACAACCGTCAAATCCTCTCGCCGACATAATCGCTCTTTTTGCAAAAATTCTTTTATCTTTTTTTGCTCACCCGTCGGCAAAGTTAAAACATTGCGAAAAATCAATAATTTTTCAGTCGCAAACAAATCATTCTGCTGAAAATTCTTTTCTTCAACCTCATTCGCCGATATTTCCTCAAAATCAAACTCCTTTATCTCTCCCTTGGGATTTTCCATTTGAAACTCTTTTTTCAGGTCCATTAAATTAGACCAAATTAAAAACTTTTCCGCCCCGTACCAAAATTTCATAAATTATCATTGATTAAATTTTTCAAAATAATTTTTTTACCGTTAAAATCCTGCCACCAAATAACACTAAACTGATTTAAACTGCTAAGCCTGTTCTAGACAAAAATTTCTTTCCTTCAGTGTAAATTATTTATTCCCCCTAAGCAAGAAAAAAATAGAAAAACCTCGCTTTCACAATCAACAAATAGAGACTTCCCTAAATCAAAACTACTTCACTTCCCCAACTTATCACTCCGCCATAAAATATAAAACCCAAAAAATAAAAACGACCCGCCGGCTGATTAGAGCCGACGGGTCAAAAAACTTAGCGATGAGGGACGAAGTCAATAATCCCCTCTACTATTTTTAAGAGCTTCCGCGAAAAACTGGAAAGCTTTTCAATAAAAATCCCTTCAAAAAATAAAAAAGCCCCCACTCCCATTGCAACTACTGCAATAGGAGCAAAAAAGTAAACTGTATTCATCGTC
This sequence comes from Candidatus Moraniibacteriota bacterium, assembly GCA_027008775.1. Lineage (GTDB taxonomy): Bacteria > Patescibacteriota > Minisyncoccia > Moranbacterales > DUUL01 > JALVDV01. Next base: position 39,453 of record JALVDV010000004.1, on the reverse strand, counting down.
GCCGCAAAGAACCAAGCGACGATAGCAATAAGAAAAAAAATCAATCCCACGACAAAAATAGCTCCCCCAAGCATAGCAGCCAGAATCTTTTCTATAAACTCTTCCATCTACAACCCTCCTTTATTAATATTTTTTATTCTATTTCAAAAGAACTAGTCAGTAAAGTACTCTACCACAAAAATAAACAAATTGCAAGCAAAATCCGCTCATTAACAGCCCAACATCACAAAAAATTTAGTCAACCCGTAAAAAGCAAAACTACTTGGAACTTGGTTCGTCATAATAACTGACACTGCGATCTTGTGGCAAAACATGCATCCAAATCTGACCGGGAACAAATTCAATCGGCTGACCCTTGTCGTCATAAAATCTAAAAGGTTTATCCGCGCCCTTCTCTTTTTTCCAAATCCCTTTCACATCTTGTCCATTAAAGAAAAATCGCGCCGGTCCTTCAAACTTGGTGTCAAACCAAGGATCACCCAACTGAAAGTTAGGATACTGTCCGTTATCTCTCTGGCGATGCTCTTCGTCAATCCCCTCCCAAGGATCCATTAAGCCTTGTCCTTTGTAATCTATATCGGTTTTCCACGCCTCCTTCTTGGTGATAATGGTAATAATATTTTTAGGCGCATATTGCTTTTTGTTGGCCTGGTCAATATCAGGCTTTGGTATCGCCCCTTCTTTCTTTATCAAAAATCTTTTGTAAGAGTTTGTTTCCGGATCATATTTATACATCACCCGATAAGGATAAACCACCTTAACATTAACCTGCCCAAAAGCCGGCCTTTTCTCCCGAGGTAAATCAGCCTGATGATGAAAGCCTTTTCCTTTATTAACCAAACGATAATTGTTCGCCTTAGCAATTTTAATCAATTCCGCCAAGTTAGAAAAAGCCGGACCGGCGCTGCGCAAAGGCGCCACCAACAAAGAAGCATCTTTACGACAAGCCGGCGGATAACCAATCGGTGGCACCTCACCATTACAGTCAATATGATCAACCAAATGTTTTTTTAACAAATTCTTCCCGACACTGGAACCGCCCCAAGGAACATAAATGGCATCCAACGAAGCAGCCACTGAAATATGATCAGTTCGCCCGGAACGCATCGGCCCCATCGCTGTCGGTGTAGCGCACTGGAAAACACCCATCACTCGTGGTTGCCCATGCATCGGCCGATGATCCATTTCCAAGACAAAATCCGCTTGCGACAAGGCTCGAAAATTCCGGCGCGCATCCATATCACCGGAATACATTATGGCAAACGGTCGTCTCTTCCAATTCTCGCACTCCACTCCGCTGATAGGACTCATTCCCTCTTTCAAAACAAAAGGCTCTATTTTCTCCTCTTGTTTTTTCTGTGTATTGTCAACCACAATCGGCATTCCCTTGCGCGCGGATTTCCTGTTAACAAAAACAAAAGCCCCCAGAGACAATAAAAAAACCAACACCGCCCCCCACAAAATTTTATTGCTTTTCATTTGTGTACTTTTTAAAATTTATCTCAAGAAAACTTTCACTCATTATAGCCCAAGTTTTCAAAATCGCCAAAAATTAAACACTCTTCCGTCCCCATAAAAATCCACAAAACAACTTTTTCTTCTTTATAGACAAAAACTTCCGGCTATGTTAAATTTAACAACAAGAAAAACCCGCAAACAAAACAAAGAAACGAATTGTAACAATCTTTAGACAAATATTATTACTCAATAACAAATGTACTCTCCCGTTAGATACTTCTTCATCTTGCCTATTATCTTTTTTTCCTTAATCGCCGTCCTACAATTGGCTTTCGGCAGCCTACTCTCTTTCGTCCTCTGGTCATTTGTTGATTTGGCTGTTTTTCTTATCTGTTGGCCGATTGTCGTCAAAGCAAAAATGAAGTACGTTCCTATTTACCAAATATTTTCCCTCTTCTTGGGCACTCTGGCAGTACTCTTTGTGGCCTCTTTATACGATCTCAAAAACTTCTTCCCCCTATCAAAAGCTATTGTCTTGGCAATTTTTGCCAGCCTGATCATAATGGGAATTTTTATGGGTCTTCATCAAGACAACAGTTAAAAGCAGTCTGTAAATCAATAACCCCCGTCTATGCTCAAAAAAATAAACACCTTTCTTTTATACTGTCTGGTCTTTCTTATTCCTTTTAACATCCGTTATATTTTTAATTTTGACAGCACTAAAAACCTTTCTCTTTTCAAAGAACAATACCTCATTTTTTTAAATCTTTTTGATATTATTTTTATCTTTTTCCTGCTCGGATTTCTCTGGTCGGAACATCAACATTTATTTTCAGCGCCCAAAAAGAAGATAAAAAACCTTTCTCAAAATCCTCTTTTTTATTTTTTCCTCTGGATTACCATCTCTCTTTTCTTGGCCGACCCGAGCAATTTCTTTTCCCGTTTTAATCTTTATAAAATATTTCGCTTTTCCGAACTCTTTCTTTTCTTTGTTTTAAGCAGGTATTTTCTCCGGCAATACACGATTTTAACCTACACTAAATTCATCATTTTCACTGCCGGTGTTTTTCAATCCTTTCTGGCTATTTGGCAATTTATCCAACAAAAATCACTGGGTCTCTTTTGGTTGGGCGAAAGTCATCTCGGCCCGCAAATTCTCGGCCTGGCTCGTTTTGAGTTTGGTGGAGAAAAATTTATCAGAGCCTACGGAACTTTTCCCCACCCCAATGTTCTGGGGATTTTTTTGGTCTTCTCCCTGGCCAGTGGTTTCAGTTTGATTATCAGTAAAAAAAATCTTTTCAAACAACTGCGCTGGCCCTACAAATTCCTTTTTCTTTTAGAATTGCTCTCAATTTTCATCGCCCTGCTTCTAACCTATTCTCGCACCGCCATAGGCCTTTCATTGTTAATCATTATCCCTTTTCTTTATCAGGAAAAAAACCGACTCTGGCAAACTTACCAAAAATTTTGCCGAAAAATCAAAGTACCTGCTTTTCTCCGGACGACCCTGGCAATCAGCCTTGGCCTCGGCAGTCTCTTTTTGATTTACAACCTCATCGCCCCCCGCCTTTGTTTTCAATGCCCCCACGATAAATCTCTCTTTTTCCGAAAAATTTATCGCGCCAGCGCCCAAGAAATCATCAAAGAACACCCTCTTACCGGAGTTGGCCTGGGAAATTTTATCACCACGGAAAAACAAATCATTCAAGAACAAGTTTCCTCCTGGCGTATTCAACCGGTTCATAATTTGTACCTCTTAATAACCGCTGAGCTTGGCTGGCCGGGGCTAGCGCTTTTCATTCTTTCTATCATTTTCTATCTTCGTCCCAATTTTTCCCTCGCTTCCCTCAAAAAACATCCTCTAAAACTCTTTTTCATTGTTGTTTTACTGGCAGCCTTTCTTGATCATTATTTTTGGACAATCAGTCAGGGACAAAAAATCTTTTGGTTGGCTCTGGCTTTGACCAGTCTGCCGGAAGAGCAAAAACAAGATTCAAGTAAATATCACTTTTCTTACTTAATCATCAAAGTCAGAAAAATAATCAGGGAACTGTCTTAAAATTCCGAACATTCTATTCTATTTCCAGCAAATTTTTTAAATCCTACCACTTCGTAAAATTCAAAAATCCCTTCTGGTCAAGTTGAAATTTGCCCAACATTATGCTAGTATCCCCTTGTTAACAGTTGTTAATTGCTTACTTATGAAAGAACTGGCCAAATCCTACAATCCGGCCGATTGCGAAGAAAAAATCTACCAAAAATGGGAAAAATCCGGCTACTTCAATCCGGACAACCTACCTTTACCTGAAAACGCCAAAAGCTACACCATCATCCTCCCCCCGCCAAACATCACTGATAAGCTACACCTCGGTCACTCTTCTATGTTAGCCATTGAAGATTTACTCATCCGTTTTCACCGTATGAATGGTTATCGCACTCTTTGGCTTCCCGGCACCGATCACGCCGCCATCGCCACACAAAACGTTGTGGAAAAAAAATTATTCCAAGAAAAAGGTCTGACCAGACACGACCTTGGCCGAGAGAAATTTTTGCAAGAAGTTTGGAAATTCTTGGAAAAAACCCAGAACACCATCCTGAAACAAATCCGCAAAATGGGAGCATCTCTGGACTGGTCTCGCTTGGCCTTTACTTTGGACAAACCAAGACAAAAAGCGGTAGCGCAAATGTTTGTTGATATGTACCACCAAGGTGTGATTTATCGCGGCGAAAGAATTGTTAACTGGTGTCCCCGTTGCCATTCCACTCTCGCCGACGACGAAGTGGAGCACCGGGAACAAAAAACCAATCTTTATACTTTTCGCTACTGGCAAGAATTCCCCATCCCCATCGCCACCACTCGTCCGGAAACAAAACTTGGTGACACGGCCGTAGCCGTCAATCCCAAAGATAAACGCTACCAAAAGTATATTGGGCAAGAATTTAAGGGCGAGTTTTGCAACATCCCTTTAAAAATCAAGGTGATTGCCGAGCGAGAAGTTGATATGAATTTCGGCACCGGCGCCGTCGGCGTAACTCCGGCTCATTCTATGACCGACTGGAAAATGGCTGAAAATAACCGACTGGAAATCAAAAAAGTAATTGACGAAGACGGGAAAATTCGCGCCGGCTTTGGCCGATTTAGTGGCTTGAGCGCCTCGGAGGCCGGACGGGAAGTCGTCAAAGAGTTAAAGAAAAATGGACTTTTGGAAAAAGTGGAAGAAATTGACAACGCTCTTTCCACTTGTTACCGCTGTCAAACAACCATTGAACCGTTGCCCTCCAAACAATGGTTCGTTTCCGTCCATAAAAAAATTCCCCGTCTGGGCAACAAGTCTCTGCAAGAAAAAGCTCTGGAAGTTGCTCAGAAAGAAGAAATATCATTCATTCCAAATCGTTTCAAAAAAAGATATCTGCATTGGATGGAAAATTTGCACGATTGGTGTATTTCCCGCCAAATTTGGTTCGGTCACCGTTTGCCGGTTTGGTACAAGGGCGATGAAATATATGTAAACACCAAACCGCCGAAAGACGTGGAAAACTGGATACAAGATCCGGACGTTCTAGATACTTGGTTTTCTTCGGGAATGTGGACCTTTTCCACCCTGGGCTGGCCGGACAATTTCAAAAACGGACAAAAAACCGGCGACCTGGCCAAATTTCACCCCACCCAAGTTTTGGAAACCGGTTATGAAATTCTCACCCTTTGGGTTTCCCGAATGATTATGATGAGTCTTTTCGCTTTGGAAGAAATCCCATTTGAAAACGTCTATCTTCACGGTATGGTTCTTGACGCTCAGGGACAAAAAATGAGCAAATCCAAAGGGAACGGAATTGATCCGCTGGAAGTAATAAATGAATACGGCACTGACGCTCTGCGCCTGTCCCTGCTAATCGGCAATACTCCCGGTAACAATATCAAAATCAGTCCGGAAAAATTTGTCGGTATGCGCAACCTGGTAAACAAATTGTGGAATATTGCTCGTTATATGGAAATCAAATTCCAAATCAGTGAAATCGGGAATGAACAAAAAAATTTAGAACAACTTTTACAAAACAAAAAACTTACCTTGGCGGACAAATGGATTTTGCAAAAATTGCAAACTCTTATCATCTCCGTCACCAAACAAATCAAAAACTACAACTTTTCTCCAGCCGGACAAGAATTAAAAGATTTTACCTGGAATGACTTGGCTGACTGGTATTTGGAAATAAGCAAAGTGGAAAATAATCTCCCGGAAAAACAACAAATTCTACACATCATTCTCGTCAACCTTCTCAAACTTTGGCATCCTTTCATTCCTTTTGTTACTGAAGAAATCCAGCAAGAACTGTTTCCCGACTCCGGACTGTTACTGATTTCCCCTTGGCCAAAAGCAAAAAAAACAAACCTAAAAAAGGAAATCTCTCAAGACTTCCAACTTCTTCAAGAAATTGTCAGTGGAATCAGAAAAGCACGCACCGAGTATAAACTTTCTCCTCAGCAAAAGATTAAAGTTATCATCTACAGTCCCGAAAAACATTCTCTTTTGAAAGAGCAGGTAAATATTCTTAAAAACCTCCAAACCGGCGTTGAAGAATTAGTGATTAAAAGTCAAGGAGCAAAAATAGAGCAGGCTCACTTTCTTGCTCTCAATGGAGCCGAAATCTATATCCCTTTGCAAAACATTATAAATCTGAGAAAAGAAAGGGAAAAAACTAAAAAAGAAATATCTGTCACCAAAAAATTTATCGCCTCTCTGGAAAAAAAATTGAAAAATAAAAATTTTCTGCAAAAGGCCCCCGCTGAAGTCGTTAACAAAGAAAAAGAAAAATTAGCCGGTCAAAAAAACAAACTAAAAAATCTAAATGAATATTTGGAAAAAATCAGTTAACAAATTCGGCTTCTTTTTAGCCGGTCTTTTTAGCGCCCTTGTTTCCCTAATCATCCTCCTTTTTTTCAAAAATATTTCCCCCGGCAATCTTATTTTCTTGAGTACCCTGACTGAGGAAACCAATAAATTTATCAGTCTTAAATTCCTGCAGGACAATCTTTCAATAAAATCTGAAAATCCTAAAAACACTTTTATTAACTTGGCGTTTTTCACTCTCGGCTTCGTTTTTTTGGAATATTTGCTTGCCAATCTCTCATTTACAAACTTTTCTCTTTTTTTGCCACAAACGTTATTCCTTCTGACCATCCATTTTCTCTCCACCTTTTTTCTTTGGCAGGGTCTCAAAAAACAAAGATTAAGAGGATTTTCCGGCCAAACAGCACTTTTTTTTCTATTGGCTTTTTTTGTCCACTTATGCTATAATCTGGTTGCTTACCAAATAAACAAGTTTTAATAAAACTAATATATTAACAAAAAAATGGCACAGCAAAAAAGATCTTTTTTTGAAAAATTAACCGGTATTAAAAGAGTTGATGAAGAGGGAAATTATTCCGGTAATGAAGAAGAATTTGTCATCAATCGGGAGAACAAGCCCGCGCCCCAGCACCCAAACAGTGAAGCTTTTTCGCCGGCCTCTTTTGAAATCAACGATGATACTTATGAGGTTCCCAATAGCGCGCCCACCTACGAAAAACAAACAGAAAACAAAAACACCTTTCCCTCTTCCACAAATGAACCGGAAGATAATGTCACCACCCCAACTGATACCACTGCCACCGAAGTCAGCAATGATGAATCCGAGGGACAACTTACCATTGATGTTTACCAAACAGATGATGACATTATCATCAAATCAACTATCGCCGGCGTAAAACCGGAAGATCTTGATGTCAGCATTAACAACGATATGGTCACCATCAAAGGGGAAAGAAAACAAGATGAAGAAGTTTCTGCTGATAACTATTACTATCAAGAGTGTTATTGGGGAGCTTTTTCTCGCAGTGTCATTCTGCCGGTGGAAATTGTCGCTGACAAAGCGGAAGCCACTATGAAAAACGGGATTCTCACCCTTAGACTGCCCAAGGCCGATACCACCAAAACCAGAAAGATCCAGGTAAGGGGCTTTTAAAAAACTGCACAACGCGGTTGCAAAAAGCTACCTTTCAACGGTAGCTTTTTGCAACTGACAACAACGAAACGCCAATGAATAATAATCGCTGTTTAATCGTCAGATATTTTCTTGTCTTTAGCCTAAATCTGGTTGGAGTGTTTTTTTTGTGTCCTCTAACAAGTCTGGCTACCACCAAAACAAATAACACCATTGCCACCAACCAAACTGGCCAACAACAAAATATGGCAAATATTTCCAACAGTCTGCTTCTAAATTCTTCTCCCTCTCAACAAGTTCACAACAATTCTTCTCTTTCCAAAAGCAATAAAAATAAAGAAAAAGAAAAGGAAAAAGTCATTGAAGAGACGGAACCGGAAACAAATTCTGCGGAAAAATTTAGCCGGGAAAAAGAATATTTTGTCAAAATTTATAATCGTATTGTTCCCATTGAGCCAACCTCTTTCTCTCGAGAAAAAACAATTGTTGTCTTTCAACCAAGCACCTCTTTTGCCAACACACCAACTGTTGAAAACATCAACCTCTGTTTTGCCGAAAATGAAATCAACGACCAACCTTGGAACATTTGTCAACTCACTCATAACTTATCAAACAAACTACAAATCAATAAAAAAAGAAATTTCCAAATTAATCTGGAAGAAGCGGAAAAATACCTCAAAGAGCTGCAACATTCCACCAAAAAGGAACCACGCAACGCCAAACTTGGTGCCAACGAAAACAACAAAATCATCGTTAAAGAAAAAGAGGAATGGGGTTATGAAATTGACTTGGAAAAAACTATGGCAAACCTTAAAAAATATATGGACACCTTATCCACCAAAGGCCTGGTTGAACTCCCCACTAAAATAGTCAAACCGATTATCACCGCCGACAACTACCGTCAAATGGGCATTAAAGAGAAAATAGGTAGCGGACAATCAAACTTCCGCGGATCTCCCAAAAACAGAATTCACAATATCCACGTCGCCACCGAAAGATTCAACGGGGTACTGGTGCCTCCACAAGCAACTTTTTCTTTTATCAAGATTTTGGGGGAAGTAAATGCCAAAACTGGCTACAAACCGGAGTTGGTTATCAAAAACCACCAAACCATCCCTGAGTTTGGCGGTGGAGTTTGCCAAGTTTCCACCACTCTTTTTCGCGCCGCCGTTAACAGCGGACTAAAAATAACCGAGCGTCGCAACCACGCCTACCCGGTTCAGTACTATTCTCCTCAAGGAACTGACGCCACCGTTTACATTCCCAAGCCGGACCTCCAATTCATCAACAACACCCCCGGTTATATCCTAATCCAACCACATTTCTCCGGAACGATTCTTACCTTTGACATTTTCGGCGATTCCAATGGTCGCCAAGTGGAAACGGAGGGACCGACCCTGATAAAAAGAACACCCGATGGCGGTCGCAAATATGTCTGGTGGCAAATCATCAAAGACAAAAATGGTAATGTCATAGAGAAAAATGGTTTTTGGAGTTTCTATCACAACGCCGCCAGTTATCACCACAATAGCCAGCCAACTTTTACTAAAAAACCCAAAGATTGGTCCGGCAAGCAATGGCAAAAATACAAAAGAGACCACGGACTATAGAATCATCCAAAACACAAACTTTAAAAATATCAACTTCTCTGCCAATCAAAAATTTCTATACCCAAAACAATCGCTTCTGGCGCTTTTTATTTTTTCATTCCACTCTTCTGCCCCTTCTAATTCACCTCCCGATTATAACACTCCTCGCAGTAAACTATCTCCGGTCTATTAGGAGCATAGGTGGTTTCAAAGGTATTGTTGCAACCTTCTTTCATGCAAGTTCTTTTGTAGAGTTTTAAAGGATTTCTGTTTTTTAGTCTTTGATGATGTCTACAGTTGGGACAGTATCTGGGAAGAGGAAGATTCATTTTTTTGTAGAATTCTAATTCTTGAGGAATTATTTTAAAAGCTTCGCTACAGTTATTTTTAGCTTTCTCTTCTTCACTATTGGTAGCGCATTCTATAACCTCTTTGAGAATAGAATTATCTACGTCTTTAATATTATCAGGGATATCTTCTGTTTTGAGAGTTATGTTATAGTTTCTTTTTTCTCTTTCCTTCCATCTGTAACCTTTCTTTTTTGCTTCTTCTTTGGTTAAAGGGAAGTATTCTTGAGCGATGGTTTCGTTGTAAGCGAAAGGAGACAGTTCCGGTGGAAAGAATTCTCCGTATTTATAGACTCGGTCTTGTTTGTCAATGTAAGGCATTTCATTCATATGTTTTTTGATCTTTTCCACCATTGGGAAGTATTCTCCTTTGGAGTATTGTTTGTTGAGGATGCAGTAGGATTTTTTGTTGGTAAAAACGCAGCCAAAAATATCGTGAGAAAATAAAGGGTTGTCGGAGTATTCAACATTGTAAGACTGCCAAGCGCCATTGCTGAATTTGATATTGTTAATTCCGTCCCCGCAATGCACCGCTTCATAAACTTTTTCCGCTTTCTGTCCCCAACTGTCGTAATCGTAACAATCTTTGGTTGGTCCCATTTCCAACATTTTGCAATACTTTACATTTTCACCCTCAATGATGCCGTAGGAATTATGTGTATTTTTGCAGTGATAAATATAATCACCGCTAACGTTTAAATTGCTTTCTCCGTGGATGTATTTATTGGGGAAGCGCAGAAAAAATTCCTCAACTTTTTGTTTAATGGTTTCTTGGGCTTGATGTGAGCCGGTCAGTAATTCTTGGAGTTGTTTCTGATAGTCTTCCTTGGAATATTGCTTGTTAAAGATGCAATAGGATTTATTGCGGAGATTGACACAGCCGAAACAGTTTTGGCAATTTTTCAAATTTTTGCAGAAATAGACATTCAAACAATTTTCACACTCTCGCGAAAAAAATGAGTGATACATTTTGGCAGAATAGAACAAACCATAACTATTCTCAGCCGAAGCCACGTTGGTGCAATCAAAACAATCTTTCAGATTATCACCGGAAAAAATGTAGGCACAATCTTCAGCAGTGTCTGTTAAAAAAGTCAGATAACAATTTTTTAAAGGACCACAGAGATTGGCATAAGGACTGTTAATATTTCTTTGATAATCAACTTCCAGAGATACTCGGGGCACTTCATTTTTTAGCTCTCGTAATTGTTCAAAAAACGGTTTGTTAAGGTCATAGTCCCGAGCATAATCGGAGGCGTCCCATTTGTCCGACCACCAACATTTTGGACAATAAACCGGAAATTCAACTTCTTCCGGGTAAACGGCGATAATATTTTCCCCGCAAGAATCACATTTTCTTTTGTAGAGACTGCTAACGTTGTTGAAGTTCATACGTCTTTGCCCGCGACACTCCGGACACCAGGTCGGAGCTGGAACTTTAATTTTTTCATAAAACTCAAAATTCTCCGGCTCAATAGTAAATTCTTTCTGACAATTTTGACAAACTCTTTTTTCTAGTTTTTTGGATTCTAATTTTTGATCTTGACCCATAATTTTCAAATTGATGTCGGTTGTTTAAAAAAAATTTTTTGCATTCAAAGCATAACAACTTCTTTTAGGAAACCAGATCAAACCAAGAGTAATTCTTTTTCCATTTTTTGGCGATTGGTTGGGAAAACTATTTTACCCACATAGCGTTATCTAGTTTATCCCATGGCACCACCTCCGCTTTCTTTAATTTCAATTTTCTCTGGCCATTATAGACAATTATATTTCTCCCCTTTTTAAATTCTTGCTCCTGTATTTCAACAATATTTTTTAAAAATGATTGACTAAACTCACTGGCCGATTTTATTTCCATTAACAAAAAGTCTCCACCTAAATCAATCACCAAATCAATTTCCTTGTGTTTAGAATCTCTATAAAAATAGAGTTGAGAAGAGATATCAAACACTTCTTTATCTTTTTTAATATCGGCAATAATTAAATTTTCAAAAATATTTCCTCGCGCAAAATGAGAATCCAATTCTTTTATTGAATCAATTCCCAATAAAAAACAAAGTAAGCCCGTATCGTAAAAAAATATTTTGGGTGAACGAATTAATCTTTTACTGCTATTCTTAAAATATGGAACCAAGCGAAAAATAATATAACTGGCTTCTAAAATACTCAGCCATGACTCGGCCGTATTTGGAGAAATTCCAGTATCATCAGCCAAAGAGGATATGTTCATAATCTGTCCGGCTCTGCCTGCTAACAATATCATAAACTTTTTAAACCGCGTTAAATCACCAATATTTTTAATTAGTCGCACATCTCGTTCTACAAAGCTAGTCAAATAAGAATTATAAAATTCATCAATGGGAATTTGACGACTATATAAAGCCGGATAAAAGCCTTTTAATGCTTGTTTCCAAGAACTTTTTTCTATTATCTTTCCCTTCTTAAGTTCATTTAAACTAAAAGGCAAAAGGGTCAAGTAAGCCACTCTGCCAGCTAAAGACTGATTAACTTTTTCCGATATTAATAAATTTTGGGAACCGGACAAAATAATAGATCCCATTCTTTGTTCTTTATCAACATGAACTTGGATATAAGATAAGAGTTCAGGCATTCTCTGCACTTCATCAATAATAATATTATGAGGATGTTCTTTTAAAAAATATTCGGGATCATTGGAGATGTACTCAAAATCAGAAAAAGATTCCAGATTAAAATATTCATAATTCTTAAAACGATGCTTAATATAAGTAGTCTTGCCGGATTGTCTCGGCCCGGTAATAAAAATAACGGGAAACCCTTTTAAGACCCTATGAACCCTTTCATCTATGTCTCTTTTGTAAAATTTCCGCATAATCTTTTATGCTTAATTGTTTTGATATAACCAAACTAATCCTATCAAACTTTGTGCAATTTTGCAATACAATTGCAAAATTGCACAACTTGCAATCCCATAGAAGTTGAGTTCTTGCTATTCTAAACCACTTCTTTAGCGTAACACTCCTCGCAATAAATATTCTCAGTTTTTTCCGGATTATGAACCGTCTGAATTTCCTTCCCGCATTTAGTACAAGTTGTTGAATAAAGATGATAGCCTCTTTTATATTTAAACAAATCTTTTACTCTTTCTGAGGGATGAATAGTTGGTAAGGGAACACTCATTTTTCTATAAAAGTCTAATTCAAAGGGAGTTACTTTAAATGGTTTTTTGGTTCTTGCACAGATAACCGGGGTCTTTAGTATTTCATCGGTAATATCCTTGATATCATCGGGAACATCTTCCGCTTTGATGGTTTTAATTTTAGTTAAATCAATTTCTGAAGGAACTTCATCTTGCCAATGCCAACCCTTAGCTTTTATTTCTTCTTCGGTTAAAGGAAATTCTATCTGAGCGTTAGAGTCTTGATAAGGAAAAGGGCTATTTTTTAAAGGGAAAAATTCTCCATATTCTCCTCTTTTCAACATTTTCGTTTTTAATTCATCTATTTTTTGGTAATACTCTTCTTTAGAATAGGGTTTGTTAAAGATATGATATTTTTTGTTTTTTAAGCCAAAACAGGCGAAACAATTTTCGCAATTACTACACTCAAAAGAATATTCTACTTCTGAACAAGTTCTCATCATCAAAGAAAATTTTACTTGACTGGAATCGGCCACTCCTGATGATTCATATAACAGACTATTTTTTGTTCCTCCCCAAAAATCCATACAATCTTTAATTTCTTTGGCTACGAATCCATACCTGATATTTTCTGATTTAACAAGAGAAAAAGATTTAAAACAATCTTTGCATTCAATTAATTTATCTCCAAAAACATTTTCCGTCTTGGCATTATCCAAATTCTTCTTAATTGCTTTTTCTTCAATCAACTGATTAAATTCCTTTTGTAATTTTTTATAAACACTTTTCTTTCCCATTTCAATTTCTTTCATTTTTTCTTGGTATTCTTCTTTACTTAGCTGTTGGTTGCGAAAAACATAGGATTTATTTCTCAAATTGACAGACATAAAACAATTTTGACAATTGTGACAATCGTAAAGAAAACTTGAATTTAAACAATTATCAACACTAACGCAATGAATACAGTTGTAGCTGGCATTTGTGTAAACACAATCAAAACATAATTCGCTTTTTTTGATTTCGCAAATATTAATGGATTCTTTACAGTTTTCTGGGTACCAACCATAATATATTTTCTCTGAAAATATTGGGGAGGCTACATAATAACAATCTTTGGCTTGAATTCCCGCCACTACGTAATCAGAATTAACTGACTGCGGATCCTTGAATAAAGATTGATGAGGAACTTTTAGGACAAATTTATTGTATTCTTCAAAAAAACTTTTCTCCGGATCGTAGTCAATGCCAAATTCAGTGGCTTCCCATTGATCGGAAAAATAGTATTTATCATCATAAACTTTAACCGGATTGTTTTCGGCATAGAAAGAAACAATTTTTTCAGTATGTCCGGGAACGGAACAAGATTTTTTATAGAAAATAGGTAAATAATTTATTCTATAACCAGCTCTTTTTTGTTCTCTACAATCAGGACACAAAGTCGGTGGCGGGACTTGTAGTCTTTTATAGAATTTAATATCTTCTGACAAGATATCAAACTTCTGACCACACTCTTTGCATTCTCTCTGATGCGGTTCCAGTTTGTCTAAAATTTCTTTCAGAGCCTGGTCAAATTTTGGTGTTTTGTTTGACATAGTTTTTGCGATGTTTTATTTGTTTTGTTTTTTACTTGTTCGGTTTGTTGTTAGACTGTTATTTTTATCAACAAATATCTTTGGCAAAAAGGTTGAAAAATAGATCCACGAGAGCTAGGGAATTACTTTTAATTTTCGGAAATTTTTCTTGCCAACTTTTAAAATTTTTCCGTCCATTGTTTCATCAACATCCTTTTGGATGTCCATGATTTTTTCTCCGTCAATACTTACCCCACCCTGTTTGATTTTTCGTTTGGCGTCGGCATTGCTTTCGGCCAGGTTGTTCTCAACCAAAACATCTATCAAGCGTTCACCGGCAGACACCTTTATTTCTTCCACACTTTCGGCGGAAATTTCTTTTTTGGAAAAAGTGTTGACAAAATAATCTTGCGCTTTTTTTGCCTCATCTTTTCCGTGAAAAATTTTGGTAATTTCAAAGGCCAATTTTAATTTGGCGTCCCGAGGATTTTCCATTTGAACCATTTCTTTAATTTCAGCCAGGCTCAGTCGGGTACAGCCAAGCGCCAGTGGTCTGATCATTCCGTCGGTTTGAGCCATAATCGCCCCAAACAAATCTTTCGGCTTTAAATCCAAGAAAACGCCGGTGCCGTTTGATTTTGACATCAGTTGTCCCGTTTTTTCGTCGGCAATCAAATTGGCGGCGATAACAAATTTTTCCTTACCTTTTAATTTTTGCAAAAGGGTTCGTCCCGCCAGAGCATTAAATATTTGATCAGTTCCGCACAGTTCCACATCAACATCCAGAGCCACCGAGTCATAGCCTTGCATCAAGGGATACATAAATTCGTGAATGTAAATCGGAGTTCCTTTTTCCATTCTTTTTTCAAACATATCTCTTTCCAACATTTGTTGAACGGTGAAATTGCTGGCCAATTGCAAAACATCAGCGAACTTTAATTTACTCAACCATTCGGAATTGTATTTCACCAGGACCGGATTTTCTTTGTCTGTAAAATTGAGAATGTTTTTTATTTGCTCCAACCAACCCTTGAAATTTTCCCGCACCTCCGCCGGCGTTTGTTGAACTCGCGCCGAAGATTTGTCTCCCGGGTCGCCGATCATGGCCGTAAAATCGCCAATAAGGAAAATCACTTGGTGCCCCAAACGGCGAAAATCCTCCAATAGCATTAAATTTTGGGCATGGCCGAGGTGCAGGGCTTTGGCGGTCGGATCGGCGCCGATGTAAAACCTGAGCCGTTCCCCACTCAGCAACTTTTCTTTGAATTCTTTTTTGCTGGGCAAAAACTCTTTTAACACCCCTCTGTCTAAAATTTCATCTATTTTCTTTTCGTCGGTGATTGTTTTTATCATAAAATCTATTATTAAATTTTAAACTTCAGAAATAACATCAAAATCATTTAAACTGCTTGTGATGGTAAATCCTATTATTTTTTGTACTTTTTTTGCTTTCTAATTTTACAGGCTATTTGATTAATACTTGCCCCGGACCCTACAGCGTCATCAATGATGAGAATTTTTTCAAAGTATAGGGTATAGGGTATAGTCTATATACTATACTTTGTCAAATTATTGTTTTAATTATTCATTACCACAAACCATCTCTTTTTTAATAATACCAGCCTCACCAGAGGTTTATCTAACTGCTAAAATTTTTACTTTTGATGCACTACCAATTTGACAAACGAGTTGCGAGTAGTAAATCACAGGCTAATTATCATATTTTACCTCTCCCAAAATAATATTATCGCTTATTTTGTGCTTCGTTTCTGATAGTTTTTTGTGAAATACAATTTGAAAATATTTATTTAAAATCAACACTGTATTGAATCGGAGTAATTACAAAATTATTAAAAAAATCTTTGCCAGAATAAACACTCAACCAGACTCCGCTTTTTTTGTGAATGCAAACTCTATACACAAAGTAGCTGTTTAGATGTTCGCGTAAAAAATTTAATTCACTTTTAGAAATAAAAAATTTTGAATTTATATCTTTTGTTGTTGTTTTTACTTCAATATATTTTTCATTTCCATCCGAAAAGAAAGACAGCACATCAAACCCCAACCCATCACCATCTTTTAATGATACGTGTCTCACCTTATCAGCAAGGTCAGCCCTGCCTATTGAATTAAGATACTTCCTCTCTATATTAACAACAAGATCTTCACCAATAAATCCAAGTTCGCGATTTTTTTTATTTACTCTATCCCAATCAACTCTTTTTGGTTTTTTAAATCTTTCTTCTGGAGATTTTATTATTCTCTTGTTTCTCTTTAATTTATTTTGGTATGATATTTTTTTATACACCTCATATCTAACCCTAGTTCGTTCTAAAATTTCACTAAGTTTATCAAAGAAAAATCCATTAAATACAAAATCATCAATAATAAGATTAACAAAAGATCCGAAATAAATAATTCCAAACCACTGAAACCCATCCAATTCTTTTAGATTGAAATGAAATAATCCTAATAGTTTGCCAATTATTATTTCTATTAGTATTACCAAGATTACAAATAGTAACCCTAAGACCTCTATAACCATTTGCTATATTTTTATTATGTCTTTATGTAATTATCAAAAGATATATCACTCTACTCCACCAGCGCTTTGATTCTCCGTACACCGGCGCCGGAGGATTTTTCTTTGAGAATTTTGAAAGTTCCTTTTATCTCAGAAAGATTTTTGACATGGGGTCCGCCACAAAGTTCGCGGGAATAGATTGTTCCGTCGGGAGCGGTGATAGTATAAACCTTGACTTGCTCCGGATATTTCTCCCAAAAAGCGCCGGTTACTCCCTCGTCCATTGCTTGTTGCTTGGGCATTTCCGTTAAAGTAACTTTTCCGCCGGAACGCAAAGCGTCGTTAACAAATTTTTCCACCGATTCTTTTTCTTCGTCGGTTATAGCTCGGTCAAAAGAAAAGTCAAAACGAATTCTTTCCGGTGTGATATTGGATCCTTTTTGCGTGACCTGTTTTCCCAAAACTTTTCGCAAACCGGCCAGCATCAAGTGTGTGACCGTATGGAGCTGGGTAGTTTTTTTGTCGTGATCAGCCAGCCCGCCTTTAAATTTCCCGGCGCTGGCGGTACGAGAAAGATTTTTGTGTTTTTGTAATTCTCCGTTAAATTCTTTTTGTAATTTTTCTTGATTAAATTTTATTCCGATTTTTTCCAACTCCTCAAAACTCATCTCAATTGGAAATCCATAAGTTTGATATAAATCGAAAACATCTTTCCCTGTTATTTTTACCTCTTCATTCTTAATTTGTAATTCGTAATTTTTAATCAACTTAAGTCCTTTTCGCAAAGTTTTTCTAAACTTTCCTTCCTCCTCCTCAATCACCCGGTAAATTCTGTCAGCGTTGTCTGTCAAATCAGTGTAATAATCTTGATAAGTTTTTACCACCGCTTGGGCGATGTCTTTGGTAAAGTTTGTTTCAATTCCCAGTTGATGACCGAAACGGACTGCCCGCCGAATTAGACGACGAGTAAAATAACCTTGGTCTTTGTTGGACGGTTCGGCGCCATCATTGATTAAAAAAGTGGCTGCTCGCAGATGATCCAAAATAATACGAAAAGATTTTCTTACTTCTTCGCTTTCGGTGTATTGCCGCCTACTGATTTCTTCCAATTTTTTCCTTGGCAAATCAAACAAATCAATCAGAAAAATATCAGGGTTGTCTAAAGTGGCGGCGGTTAATCTTTCCAGCCCTCCGCCAAAGTCAATATTTTTTTGTTTCAATTCTCGGAAACCGTTCTCTGTTTTTTGATATTGCATAAAAACACTGTTGCCGATTTCCATAAACCGTCCGCAATCGCAAGCCGGATGACAGGGTTGATCAGCCCAAGGAGAATTTTCGTGAAATTTATGTTCCGGACCGAAATCCCAAAAGATTTCCGAATCGGGACCTCCCGGTTCGCCCACCGGCATTTTATCCGGCGTTCCCGCTCGCGACCACCAGTTTTCTTTGTCTGAATAATAAAAAATTTTTCCGCTCCCCATCCCTTTCTTTTCAGCATTACTAACAGCTTCGGCTTCCAAGCCCACCTTTCTAAATTGCTCTTGCCAAACTTCTACCGCTTCTTTCTCTTTCGGTAATCCCAATTTTTCATTACCCCGATAGACAGAAACAAACAATCTTTCTGGATCAAGTTTTAATTCTTTTGTCAAAAATTCAAACAGCCAGGCAATTTGTTCTTTCTTAAAATAATCGCCAAAAGACCAATTTCCCAACATTTCAAAAAAAGTGGTGTGTCGGTTGTCTCCCACTTCCTCAATGTCTCCGGAGCGGAAACATTTTTGCGAATTAGCCACTCGCTTGATTCCGCCGGGATATTTTTCTCCCAACAAATAAGGCACCATTGGTTGCATTCCGCTGCCGGTGAATAAGGTAGTCGGATCATTTTCCGGCAATAAGGAAGCCGAGGGCACTATTTGATGTCCTCGTTCTTTTATAAATTCCAAAAAGCTCTTTCTGATTTCCTTGGCTTGCATAAAAATTTTACGGTGAGTTGTTAAAGCTGAACAGTTGAGGTAACAACTTCCTTTCTTGCCGACAAAATATGTTTACTTCATTTTGTTTTTCAACATCTCCGTAGCCAGTTGCGGGTCGGCTTTGCCTTTACTTTCTTTCATTACTTGTCCCATTAAAAACTTCAAAGAATTTTCTTTGCCGGCCCGGTAATCGGCCACGGCGGAGGGGTTGGCTTGCAAAACTTTATCCACCAGTTTTTCCAACTCCCCACTGTCGGAAACTTGTCGCAGGTCTTTTTCATCAGCGATAACGGAAGGGTCTCCACCGGTGGCAAACATTTCCTCCAAGATTGTCTGCGCGGCGGAAGAGTTTATTTCTTTTAGAAAAATCATTTTAATCAATTCGGCAAAATTTTCCGGAGTGATTTTTAAATCTTTCACTTGAACTTTATTGTCGCTCAATAGTTTAACGAGGTTGGTAACTATGTAGCTGTTGGCCAAGCGATATAGCTTGGTTTTTATTTTTTCCGGCTCGTCTTTGTCGGGAGAAATTTTTATCTTGCCGGCTTCTTTTTCGGCGGAATACCACTCTAGCAGTTCAGAGGCCACTTCTTCAAAATATTCTCCCAAATCTTTATTGACGACTAAGACTTCAATATTTTCCGGTAACAAATCGTATTCTTCTTGAAAGCGCAAACGCCTCTCTCGCGGTAATTCCGGCAACCTATTCATCATTTCTTGCTGATAGTCCTTGGGCAGACTGAAAGGCAAGAGATCCGGATCGGGGAAATAGCGATAGTCATCGGCATTTTCTTTGCGACGCTGGCTAAAGGTTCGGCCTTTGACGTCGTCCCAACCTCTGGTTTCTTGAATAACTTTTTCTCCACTTTCCAATATTTCCGTTTGTCTGGCAATTTCGTACTCTATGCCTTTTTCAATGGCTCGGAAAGAGTTGATATTTTTTAGCTCAACCTTGGTGCCGGATAAATGGTCTTCATTTTCTCGATGCAAGGAAATATTAGCTTCGCAACGCATTTGTCCCTTTTCCATATCGGCATCGGAAATGCCAATGTAACGAAAAATCAGTTGCAATTCTTCACAAAACTTTTTGGCCTCGGCAGATGATTGAATATCCGGCTCACTGACCAACTCCATCAAAGGAACGCTGGAGCGATTAAAATCAACCAATGTTTCACCGTTTTTTTGATGAGTCAGTTTAGCCGTATCTTCCTCCAGGTGAATACGATGGATGCCAACTCTTTTGCTGTAAGTTTTGGCTCTGGTGTTGCCTTTGTCCTCCCCTTCTTTTCTGACGCGAAATTTTAAATAACCGTCATAGCAGATTGGCAGATCGTATTGAGAAATTTGGTAGCCCTTGGGAAGATCGGGATAAAAATAGTTTTTACGATCAAACTTTGATTCTTCATTGATTTGACAGTTAAGAGCCAGTCCGGCTTGAATAACAAAGTCAACCGCTTGGCGATTGGGCACCGGTGTAGCTCCCGGCTGACCGGTGCAAACCGGGCAAATATTTTTATTCGGCTCTTTTTCCAATCCTTTGTCGTTGGGACAACCACAAAACATTTTGCTTTTTGTGGCAAGTTCAACGTGTATCTCCATTCCAATGGTTGGGATATATTTCATAAAATTTCAATTTAAAAATTTAAAGTTGTGAATGCAATTTAATCGCTCTACTATTATTTTGCCGGACAGAGTAAAATATTTTTTACTTGCCTGCAGAAGTTTGATCCCCTCAAAATTGATTTTACCTCTCATTTATAGCATTTACAAGGGGCAAAAGCAAATGGTAAATAAAAAAATCGTCAGTTTTGACTGACGATTTTTGTTTACCTGAAAAATTTATTTCTCAAAATCTTTTTCCGAGAAGACATCGGCTTGGAAAACGCTGATTTCCGTTTCAGGGTTCAAAAAACAATTGGGTTCCAAGCCGGCCTTAAGACAAAGATGTTGCAAAAATTCTTCTCTACTCCAACCACTTTCCGTGGCCACCTGTGGAAGAAAGAGCGCAGAATTTAATCCTTGTTGAAGTATTACGCCATCTTTTCCCAACTCTATTTTCCGCCAGTCGTCTATTTTACGAGGAACAGACAGGATACTGATTTCAAACTCCAGTTCCGGCAGTTCGGATGCTTCCACCGGAAAAAAACGACTGTCCTGAGTGGCGGCGGCAATGGCCATATCGCGAACGACTTGCCAAAGAGGTTGATCACCGGGAAGAACACGACCGATGCAACCTCTTAATTGCCCATTTTTATGAATGGTTACAAAGGCACCTTGTTTTTTGTTTAGGATGGGGTCTGACACGGAAAAGTCGGGAATAACTCCTTCTTGGAGATACTCTGCCACTGTTTTTCTGGCGATATTGAGCAACTCTTTTTTTTGTTCGGTGTTTAATTTATCTTCCATAAAATAAAATTTTAGTTCATCGGAAAAACCGGGATAGTAAGTGTGAGGTTTGCGAAAATATTTTAATCGTATTTACTTTTGACAAAAGCAAACACTACCGTAACCGACAACTCTCTCTTTGTCGCCAATAGGAACATCCCCACTGTTGGCGTAGTAAAGAATTTCTCCTTCCCAAGCGAAGCGTTTGGCCAGATTCATTATTGTTTTAACACCATCCGGACCGCACATGGTTGTTTCCTCGTTGGGAATATTTTGCGCCATCACTTCTTGAAAATAGTTTTCCAAAGAAACGACATCACGGTTGGCCACCAATTTCAAAGTATGACGATCAACGTCATTGGCAACCATGTACTCCGGATAATGAGAAAGGTCACTGCTAGCTACTATCAAGTCGTTTTCGCCGAGATTGGAAGCCAGAATGTCAGCCAAAATTTGGTGATCTCCGGGATTGGAATTACCAAAAACAATGGGAACAATTTTAAAATCGCCCGGCAGAGCCACCTGCAAAAAGGGTAATTGTACTTCTAAAATATGATCGCCCAGGTGCACCGAGGCATCAGCAAAGATTCTTTCATTGGCGGAAACAATATTTTCCATCGCTTCTTTATCAACCGGTACCTCGCCGAGAGGAGTTTGCCAATAATCGCTGTCATCGACGGCTATACCTTCAAAAAGATGGGCGTGAGAATTTCCCAACAGAAAAACTATATCAATTTGACGATTGAGCAAAGTTTTGTAGGAATGAGCGCTAACAAAACCACTGAAATCATAACCGGCATGAGGTGATAACAATGCCTTTGGTTTAATATTGGCCGGTAAAGCCGTATCGGCCTTATTCAAATATTCACTTACCTCTGCTTGTAAATCATCGGCGTCAGCCGAATAAAATTGTCCGGCAAAGTAGGCTGGGCGTATTTTTTTGCTCATAACTTTTGTTTTTTATGAATTAAAAAATTATTTTATTTGTCTTTGGCGTTGATCATATCTTGAAAGTTTTGCTGTTATTTGGGTTGGCGGGCGATTTTTGTCGGATGACAAAAATCGCCCGTTGACTTAGCTAGGCAGTAACAATATTCAAATCTTCTCCGCAACCGGGACAACGACCATTGTCATCAAAACGTTGTATTGAGTAGCCGGTTCTTTTAATGGCCAGGGAGCCACATTTCGGACAATAGGTATTCTCCCCTTCTCCGGGAACATTTCCCAAGTAAACAAATTTTAGGCCGACTTTTTCCGCCAGAGATTTGGTTTCCTGTAAGGTTTCCACTTTGGTTGAGGGCAAGTGTTTCAGTTGCCAAGAAATGGCGCCGCTGAAACGGCTGATATGCCAAGGAGTTTTTGGTCCAAGTTCTTGAAAAATGAATTCGGCGATTGATTTTAGCATTTTCAGATCATCACTGAGAGTGGGAATAATTAAGGTTGTTACCTCCAAATGTTTTCCCTCTTTTTTGATGCGTTTTAAATTTTCCAAAACCGGTTGCAAACGACCGCCGGCAACTTCTTGATAAAATTTATTTGAAAATGACTTTATATCAATATTGAAAGCGTCAACTAAAGGTAAAAGTTCTTTAAGGAACTCCGGAGACATAAAACCATTGCTAATCCAAATGTTTTTTAATCCTCTTTCGTGGGCCAACTTCATAATGTCCAGGGCGTATTCTCCAAAAATGGTTGGCTCAACGTAGGTGTAGGCGATTGATTCCGTTCCTTGCGTTTGAGCAGCGTTGACAATTTCCTCCGGAGGAAAAAATTTCAGATGCTTGGTTTTTTCTTCCACTTCCGTGGCCTGACTGATATCATAATTTTGACAGTTTTTACAGCGAAAATTGCAACCGTAAGTTCCCAGAGAGAAGGCGGTGGAGCCGGGCAAGAAATGAAAAAGCGGTTTTTTCTCCACCGGATCAATGTTAAGAGCTACCGGATAGCCATAGACCAAGGTGTATAATTTCCCATCTTTATTTTGACGAACCCGACATAAGCCTATTTCACCATCTTTCAAAAGACAATAATGGCTACAGAGCCGGCACTGAACGGCTTTGTTTTTGCTTATTTCTTTGTAAAAACGAGCCGGTTTCATATTATTTTTGTTTTTATCCTTTTTATTATGGATATTTTAATGGGAAAAAGAGAAAGAGTCAAATTCCAATGGTTGAAAAGTGTATATTTTTGTTAAAAAGTCGCCGACAGCTGAAAAAATATAAATAGTGAATAATTTTTATATTACTGAATTTGCAGAAAAAAATTTTCCAACTGAATTTTTTTATCGGCGGAAGTGGTTTTGAGAATATTTCTCAATTTCAACAATTCCTCCAAAATTTTATGCACTTTTTTGATGACAAGCGAAGATTGATTGTTTTTAATGTTTTCTTCCAAGAATTCTTTCAAGTACCAAATCCATTCGTTTAAAATCCAAATTGTGTCGTGCTCGCTCTGTGTAATGTTTTCTGTCAATTGCAATGAGGTTAAAAGCCCTCCGCGTAAGGCCTGACGAAATTTTTCTTGTAAATCTTTGACTAATTGCAATTGTTCCGGTTCTTGAGCAAATCGGCGCGCCAGTTCTATTCGCCCACGCGCAAAGCGAGCAATTTCTTTGGCTTGTTCATCAGACAAAGAAAATTCTTTCCTCAGAAGAGAGATAATCTTTTCTCCGCTGAGAAGCGAAAATTTCATCGGGCGACAACGGGAATAAATCGTTTCTAGCAAATCTTTGGTATTGGTGGCTAAGAGGAAAATTAATAAATTATCATTCGGTTCTTCCAAAAGTTTGAGCAAGCTGTTAGCTGTGGCTGAATTTAATTGATCGGCGCTTTTAATAATCAATATTTTCCTTTTCAGTTGAAAGTTTTTCAAGTTGATTTGTTCCATCATTTGGTCAACTTGCTCCTTGATTATTTTGTTTTTTGGTTTTTTCTTGACAGTGGAAGAGCTCTTTTTTTTATCGTTGTTGGAAACGGTTTTTTCAGAAAAATTTTGAGAAAATAAGTGGTCTTTTTCACTTTCCAACAAAATAACATCGGGAAACTGACCCTTGGCAACTGCTTTTATTTCTTTATCGTTTAAATTATTGATTTTTTTAATTAAAGCCAACAGAGTGGAAAATCTTCCCGTTCCCCGAGGACCAACCAACAAAATCGGCTGGTTACTCTCTGTTTGCAATTGTTTTTGAAGTTGTTGCAGTTGTTTTTCCATATTGAAGAGTTTACTATTTTTCGGTGTTGTTGACAACTTGGCGGAATGTTAAGTTTTGTGTTTGTGGTGGAAAATAAAGCGCGGAAATTATTAAAAAAAGACCGCGGTGTTTGATTCTCGCGGTCACACTGGTTAAAGATTCAATTCTTCAACACACTTCGGGCAAAGTTTGTACTCAATTTTCTTGCCCAAAGCTATTTCGGGCACTGAGCGGAAAATTTTTACAATGGCCCAACCTTGTTTGGGGCCGTGACCTCCGACCCAAATTTGGCTAGGAACAAAATTTATCGTCTGAAAACATTTCTCACACCTCCAAACTTCCACATTCTTCTTACTCTTCTCTGCCTCCAGTTCCTCCCAAAAAGCCTCCCAGGCTCTCGCTAGACATTTTAACAAAGTCATTTTTTACCTCCTAGAAATTTTCTTTTTTACTACAATGAACCGGCTTTAAAACACGCATTTAGAATAAACTGAATATTTTTTAAAGTCAACCGAAATTGTAGTTATATTTAAAATTTTCTTTAGAGAACTTAAGTATTACGAGTAATTTGATGCGTGTTGTTGACAAAATTAATTTTAGCCTCTACTATTAACAAGGTTTCGGATGAGTTCTTTATTTTTGTCACAAAAAAATCTCAAAAGGAGGTATCGCATGAAAGGAAGTCAAAAGAAATGTAACAGATTGCCCGGATCGAGGAGGTGCAGGAATAAGTTAAGAAAACAAAAATGTCCGAGTTTGAGAGATGGGAGGCTCTATCGAACTTGTTGTTTAAAAATTATAATTTCTTACCTTAAAAAAGCTATTTCATGTCCCTACATTTGTGTTAGTATCAATGGTGGCAATATTATTTTTTATACAGGCAAGAGACCTCCGAATTTACAGGGATATAAAATTTACTAAAAAAATTGGCCCTGCTGGCAACGCCAGCGAGGGTTCTTTTTTAAACAAAGTTATTATTTACATTCCAGTAGAAAACGAAGTTGATTTGAGAAAAATTATTTTTTCCGGCTCAATTTTTCTTCAACAAATTTTTTTAATTTTTGTCGAAAAATTTCAGCAGAAAACTCTTCCGCTCTTTTTCGGATTTGTTGGTAGTCATAATTATTTTCGTTTTCTTTGAAGCGCCCGATGGCATCAGCGATCATCTCCACCGTAGCCACCGAAAAGAATTCTCCGGTAACTCCCTCTATCATAGTTTCCTTGGCGCCACCTTTTTTCAGGGTGATGACCGGCTTGCCGGCGGCCATCGCCTCCACAATACTGATGTTGAAATCGTCTTCGGTGGCGCTGATGAAGGCTCGGGCTCGCTCCATCAATTTGACTTTTTGTTTGTCGGAAACCCAGCCCAAAATTTTGATATTTTTGTCACTTTTAATCATCTTTTGCAATCTTTTTTTCTCCGGACCATCACCCACAATGACTAACGGTAAATTTAGTTTTTGAAAAACTTGTATCAAGAGGTCAACTCTTTTATAAGGAACCAGACGACTGACGGTAAAAAAGTAGCCGGCATTCTTTCTGCTTGGCGAAAATTTATTCACTTCCACCGGCGGATAAATAACTTTTGCCGGACGACGGTAATATTTTCTGATTCTTTCGGCCGTGTAGTGGGAATTGGCTATAAGGTGGTCGGGTCTTTCGGCACTCAGTCTGTCCCACATACGTAAATAATTTAAAAAGAGTCTGGTCAAAAGTTTCATTTTACCTTTCAACTTTTTCTCTTCCAAATATTCTTTATTCCAGTCCCAAACATAACGCATGGGAGCATGTATATAAGAAATGTGTATCGTTTTTGATTTTACCACCAGGCCTTTGGCAAAAGCTGAGGAAGATGATATTACCAGATCGTAGTCACGCAAATTAAATGTTTCTATCGCCGTTGGCATAAAGGGTAGTAGCCAGCGATGTCTTTTTCGCAAAAATTTAGGAAATTTTTGCAGAAATGATGTTTGAATATTGTCAGCTTTTAAATAGCGGTTGAATTGTCGCTCTTCTTGCTTGAGCAGGGTATAGATGGGCGCTGGCGGAAAAACTTTTTTCATTTCTCGCAAAACTTTTTCCGCCCCACCTCGGTAGAGTAGAAAATCGTGGACCAAAGCCACGGCAGATGGTTGTGTCTCAATATTATTTTTATTGTTGTCGTGTTGGCTATTTTTTTTGTCGTATATTTTCATAATGTTTCACCTGCAATTTTAATTTTTTTCGCCCTAGGCGGACCAACCCGGGGTTGGAAGTTTTAAATTTTAAATGAATTTTAAACAACTGAATCCTTACTTAAACCATAATGTATCAGGGAATTATTCCATTTGGCTTTTAATTTTTTGAACAGCTTTTCTTTTTTTCTGAAAATAGATCGTTGGCTATTTATGATTTTTTGCAACTTTTTCCTGTTTTCCGCTTCTGTCAGCTTCTCAATTTTTTAGAATATTGCAGTGTAACGAAAAGACCCGAAACTCTACCTGTTTTTTATTTTGAATTCTAACAATGCTGTCTCTGATTGTCTTAACTCTGCGAATCAAATCGCAAACAACCGTCGTTCTTATCGTCACATAATTGTTTCTTGTCTTACTAATGTTACATTTGTTGTTATCGTGACATATTAAAATAATCTGTCAAATTACTATTTCAATTATTGGTCCTTTATTAGCATCCCTCCTGAAATCACATCTAACACCAATAGATACAAATAACTGATACTGATACTGATACTGATAATAACTAATAACTAATAACTAATACTGATAACTAAGATGCGATATTGTATTATGCTCGATGCTGACGATCGTCAACATCGAGCACTTTTTCTGGTTGCTTTGATTATTCTGAATGTTTTGATTGAGAATTTAACCTAAACTTTCCACTACCCGATTGTAAACTCTCAGATTATGGATTACCGCTAGGCGATGAGCCAGCACGTCATTTATTTTAAAAAGATGATGTAAATAAGCCCGGGAATAA
The DNA here is from genome assembly GCA_027008775.1 of Candidatus Moraniibacteriota bacterium. Lineage (GTDB taxonomy): Bacteria > Patescibacteriota > Minisyncoccia > Moranbacterales > DUUL01 > JALVDV01. Next base: position 12,337 of record JALVDV010000004.1, on the reverse strand, counting down.
TTTTGGCAGGTAAAACAGTCACAATGATTGTCAATCGGCTTAACGTCAGAAGAAAATTTTTGACGAGCGATATAGATAAATTCATAATTATTTGGATCGCTGAAATCAAATTTTTTTTGATTGGGATTGTTTTTGAATCTGTATAAGCGTTGGTGTCGCCCGTCGCGAGTGGGCAGAACACAATCAAAGATATCCCAGCCGAATTGATGACAGCGGGCAATATCCCAAGGTTTGCCAACCCCCAAAGCAAACTTCGGAAACTTGTCCGGAATCAATTCGGCAATATACTTGGACATTTCTTGGTCCAGTTCTCCCCTCTCATTAACCATATAACCTCCGTAACCGTAGCCATCAAAACCGATTTTCAATAATTCTTCAGCGCAATATTTCCGCCACTTTTTACTCCAGCCACCCTGGATAACGGCAAAAAGCAAAGGACGATTATTAGCAGTTAATTTTCGTTTTTTAATAATTTTTTCAAACTCCATTTTACTGCGACGAGCCCAGAGAATTGTTCTTTCCGCGCTCTCTTTTATTTTTTCTTCAGTGTCATTCACCCCGGTAAAGTCATCCAAACAAATTAAGATATCCGCCCCAATAGCGAATTGAATTCTGATAGAATCTTCCGGGGTAAAAACTCCTTGTTGCCTGTTTTTTTCTCCACCGATATTAAATTTCACTCCTTCGTCGCTAATTTCTCCAGCCTCATCGTGTCTTTTTATTAAAGAGAAAACTTGCCAGCCTCCGGAATCGGAAACAACCAGACCGAAAAAATTCATAAAGTTTTTTATGCCGCTTTTTTTCGTTGCGGGAGTTTTTGTAAGAGTGGCAAAGCGTTCCAAGATTTTTGTGCCGGGATTATCATTTAAATGGTAGGTGTTAACCACCACCCCCCGGACACCAATTTTTTCCAGAATTTCACTATCCAGACCCCTGACAACCCCCAGGGTGGCGTCGGGAAGAAATATCGGCAATTGGTAGGTTTTCCCTTTGACTTTTATCTCTTTAATACTCATAATTGAAGATTTTGATAAATTTATTCTATAGCTTATCTGAAGGTAATGACTATTCGAAGCACGACGGTTAACTTTCAAAAAATTTCCTCACCGGCTTAAAAGAACGACGATGAATGAGGCAAGGGCCGTTTTTTCTTAATTGTTCCAGATGAAAAGTCGTACCATAACCCTTGTGTTTATCAAAACCGTAAAAAGGAAACTGTTGGTGGTATTTTTCCATCAAATCGTCACGGTGAATTTTGGCAAGAATGGAAGCGGCGGCGATAGAAAAGACAGATTGATCGCCACCGGAAATTGTTTCCTGAGAAAAATTTAATTTTTTTATTTTTTGGTTGCCATCTATTAGCAGATGGATATTGTTTAAGGTGCTTGTTGGGAATAATTGTTTTAATTTTTCAACGACTCCTTCCACCGCCAGTCGCATAGCCAACAAGGTGGCTTGTAAAATATTTATTTCATCAATTGTTTCCGCGCTCACCTCTCCGAAACCCAGAATAAAATTTTCACTTTTTTGCATAAAAGAAAAAATCTCTTTTCTTTGTTTTTCGGAGAGACTTTTGCTGTCCCTGATCAGTTTTTTCTCCGGAAAATTTTTTTGCAATATTTCAGGATTTATCCAAACGGCTCCAGCCACTACCGGACCAGCCAAGGGACCGCGACCGGCTTCGTCAACTCCGATAACAAAAGCGTTTTTGTTGTCGGATAAAATTTTCTCTTCTTTTTTGGTGTGGGGAAGTATCACAACTTTGTTTTAGGGCTTTTTTGAGTTTTGCTTTTTATGTTGGTGTTTTTGTTTTAACGGTTTTATTTAAACACATTGACCAACAAAAAACAACTGTCAGGTAACAGTTGTTTAAAAAATATATTAGATTTCCGTTCTTTGAAAAAGGCGCCATTCGTTGATGGCTCTTCTTTTTACAATATAAAAATATTGTAAAAAGAAGTGGCGGCTGGGGCAGGATTTGAACCTGCGACAAACAGATTATCCATCTGCTACTCTACCAAACTGAGCTACCCAGCCTCCCTTTTTTAAAGAATAGAAATTCATTTTTGAAAATCATTGTCTTGGCGCTGACCTACTCTCGCCCAATGGACTACCATCGGCGCTGGCGGGCTTAACTGCTGAGTTCGGAATGGAATCAGGTGGACCCCCGCCGCTAGAAGCGCCAAGACGATGACTTCCAAAAATTGTCTTTGACAATTTTTTCAATTTTAATCTATAAATTTTTCCGCCCCAGGCGGACCAGCCTTGGGCTGGAAATTTCAATTCAATGTTCAATTTTAAATGAATAAATTTCAAAACACAACAAACGCAATAAACTGTTTCAATCGTTTAAAATTAAGTCATTTAAAATTGAATTAAAATTTATCAAGTCCTAGACTGATCAGCCTAGGGCTGACAAATTACAAATTAAAATTAATTATTGTTATTTGCTGGCTATCATCATTCTCAATTCCATTCAAAGAATGAAATCAAAAATGATGGTCTGTAGGTTGGAATTACTGAGACTCATTAGTATCACTTGACTAAACACATTGCTGTGCGTACATCTGTGACCTATCAAGGTGGTAGTCTGCCACCGAGTCTTATCAGTGCAAGCACTGAAAACTGCCTTATCTTGAGTCTGGCTTCCCGCTTAGATGCTTTCAGCGGTTATCCAAGATGAACATAGCTACCCAGCTCTGCCCTTGGCAGGAACAACTGGTGCACCAGAGGTTCACTCTTTCCGGTCCTCTCGTACTAGGAAAGAATCCTCTCAAGCAGTAGCGCCTACGGCAGATAGGGACCAACCTGTCTCACGACGGTTTGAACCCAGCTCGCGTACCTCTTTAATTGGCGAACAGCCAAACCCTTGGGACCTGCTCCAGCCCCAGGATGAGATGAGCCGACATCGAGGTGCCAAACAGCGCCGTCTATGTGAACTATTGGGCGCTATTAGCCTGTTATCCCCGGGGTAACTTTTATCTGCTGATCTTCCGCGCACCTATGTGCCACGGTCGGTTCACTAAATCCTACTTTCGTAACTGCTCGACCTACCCGTCTCGCAGTAAAGCTGGCTTCTGGTTTTGTCCTATCACTCCGATTTCCATCCGGAGCTAGCCAACCTTGGTGAGCGCCTCCGTTACCTTTTAGGCAATTTTGTTAACCTAATTTATATCTGAATGATGATAAGATATACCTACCAATCACTTTTTTTAATTTCTCATGTTCGCTGGCCGGAATATAAATCTGTGCTCCATCTTTTTGTTTTCGCAAATTGGTTCTAATCTTAAAATTAGACCATAATGCTTCCTGCAATCTCTTTAAGCTTATTCTATCAAAAGAATGTGTATTAAGAATTCTTCCTTTGCATTCTTTTGACTTCACAGATCCATCATCCATAAACCAAATCGCCAAAGTCAAAGGGGTTAACCACCGCTTGATTAATTTTGGCACAACTTTTTTTCCTTGTGGATAAAATTGTTTTCCGTAAAAACGAAATGATGGAGAATAAGCGGTATTAAACCAATATTTTCCACTGTTCTTTCTTTTGTAAGATTTATGCAGTTTGAACTTTGGCTCAGCGGTTGCTAAATTCTTTAGCTCCGCATAAAGCCAATCTACATAATCCTTTTGCTTTACGCTATGTTCAATTTTTAAACGATAAGTTGTCCCATTAACCGTTTCCAAACAACCATCACCAAGAATTTTACCGATAATGATTTGTTTTTGACGATTGGTTATTTTCAGTTTTTTGTTCATAAGATTTCAAATTAGGTCTCTGACTTTTGTCAGAGTCTCTATGTCGCCATAGAGTTCAGACTATATCTTCACCCAGCTTTCTAAAGGAAGGCTGGGGCTTGGCGTCTAGTCGTTGAGGGCACTCCTGTTTCCGAGAAGTTTCCCTGCTGATTGTCCGCACCGATCATATTTTCACTGATTAATCACTTAATCTAGTAATGTCGGATACTCGGATGTCCCAGCATATTAGCCAAGATTTTTCCTGCCAGAAGCAGGTCAGTCAAAGACTGATATTTTTTATGTGACGGTCTTCATTGTTGCATTACTGCAACAACTCCCCATAAAAATCACGGAGGTAATTTTTTTTTAAGGCGACCGCCCCAGTCAAACTACCCGCCAGGCACTGTCCCCGGTCTGGTATTTAGACTTTTTTGTAATTTGTCTTTTGATAAAAAGTCCAAATAACAGACCAGGGTTAGTGTTTAAAATTATTCAGGGTGGTATTCCACTGGCGACTCCACCAATCCCGGAAGATTGGCTTCAAAGTCTCCCACCTATGCTCGGCAAAATAATCTTAAACACAATGCCAAGCTGTAGTAAAGCTCCACGGGGTCTTTCCGTCTAGCCGTAGGTAGAGAGCATCTTCACTCCCATTGCAATTTCACCGGGACCCTTGTTGAGACAGTTGCCCAGTCGTTACGCCTTTCATGCGGGTCGGTAATTAGCCGACAAGGAATTTCGCTACCTTAGAACGATTATAGTTATCGCTGACGTTCACCGGCGCTTCGGGGATTGGCTTGCACCTCTCCCGTTAACGTTCCGGCACTGGTCAGGCGTCACCCCCTATACGTCCCCTTACGGGTTAGCAGAGAGCTGTGTTTTTGATAAACAGTCGCCAGGCATCTTTTGCTGTGACCAGCCCAGAGGGCTGGCGGACCTTATCCCGAAGTTACGGTCGCTGTTTTGCCGAGTTCCTTAACAAGGGTTCACCCGTTCACCTTAGGCTACTCGCCCTGCCTACCTGTGTCGGTTTGCGGTACGGTTACTTTATTATTAACCTTAGAAGCTTTTCCCGGCACTCTGCTCATTTCCGTTATCTCATCCGAAGATGAAAGTCCAGAGATACCTTGGGTTTAATGTATGGCGGATTTGCCTACCATACACCCTTAGTATCCCTACCGGAATCCAATAACCGGCGGAAACTACTAGAATGCGTCACTCCATCGAATAATAAAGTAGTACAGGAATATTAACCTGTTGTCCATCGACTACCCCGCAGCGAACCACGGACTCGTCTTAGGACCGACTAACCCTGGGTTGATTATCATCGCCCAGGAAACCTTAGGCTTTCGGTGTATACGAATTTCACGTATATTGCGGTTACTCATACCAACATTCTCACTTCCCAACGCTCCACCAAACCTCACGGTTTGACTTCACAGCAGATGGGAACGCCTTCCTACCACTTGTAAATTTCATTGAAAGAGCAATCAAGATTTTTAATCTTAATTACAGATTTCGGAACGATGGAGATTTTTTTGAGTGGCCTCGAACCAACCCCCTCGCCACTTTTTTTGTGTCCTTGTTTTTCGTTCCGAAAAGTTCTCTCAATGAAATTTACAAGTCCACGTCTTCGGTATTATGCTTAGCCCCGTTACATCTTCGATGCAAAATCGCTTAACTAGTGAGCTGTTACGCTTTCTTTAAAGGATGGCTGCTTCTAAGCCAACCTCCTAGTTGTCTAAGCAACTTCACTACCTTTTCCACTTAGCATAATTTAGGGACCTTAGACTGTGGTCTGGACTGTTCTCCTCTTGAGCCTGGACCTTAGAGCCCAGGTTCTGACTGCCGGGATAGGTTAACCGGTATTCGGAGTTTGATAGAGGACTCTTGACAGAAGCCACAAGCCCTCTTTCAGTAGCTCTACCCCCGGTTAACAATAATCCGACGCTAGCCCGAGAGCTATTTCGGAAGGAACCAGCTATCTCCGAGCTCGATTGGAATTTCTCCCCTATACTCAAGTCATCCCCTCGAGTTGAACGACGAGTGGGTGCGGGCCTCCCCGCGATTTTACTCGCGGTTCACCCTGCTCAAGTATAGCTCGCCCGGTTTCGGGTCTACTTCGTGCGACTAAACGGCGGTTAAGCCTCGCTTTCACTACGCCTGCCCTGCGGTAAACAGGTTAAGCTCGCCACACAAAGTAACTCGTTGGTTCGTTCTGCAAAAAGCACGCCATCACCCTACTTCCGGAAGGAAGGGGCTCTGACTCATTGTAAGTGTGCGGTTTCAGGTACTATTTCACTCCCCTCTCGGGGTACTTTTCACCTTTCCCTCACGGTACTAGTTCACTATCGGTCTTGTGTAATATTTAGCCTTGGAAGATAGTGCTCCCAGATTCAGACAGAGTTTCACCGGCTCCGCCCTACTTGAGAATAATCACCACGAGTATCTCCTTCTTTCGCCTACGGGACTATTACCCTCTTTGGTTCTCCTTTCCAGAAGTATTCGGCTAGAATTTGATTTTAACTCGCCTTAATTAAATAAGCGTGATTATCTCGCAACCCCTATCCACACCTCGCTTCGCTCGGCTGGAGTTTTAAATTTTAAATTTCTCCGCCCCAAACGAACCAGTCTTGGGTCGGAAATTTTAAATCAATTTTAAATGTTTTAATTTTCAATGTCTCAAACAATGAGCTAGACTCGTTATGTTTTTAGCATTTAATCATTAATTCATTTAGTCATTGAATTAAAATTTATAAATTACAAATTAAAATTCCGTACCGAACAGAGTGAGGTATGGACAGGTTTAGGCTTCTCCCCGTTCGCTCGCCACTACTGGGGGAATCTCTATTGATTTCTTTTCCTCCGCTTACTAAGATGTTTCAGTTCAGCGGGTACGCTCCCGGTCGCGCTTCGCTGTCGCTCAGCGCTCAATTTTAAATTTTAAATTTTTCCGCCCCAGGCGGACCAGCCTTGGGCTGGAAATTTTAATTCAATTTTAAATGAATCAATTTCTAAATGATTTAAATAAATTGACATTTAAGACTGGGCTTCAGAGAAGCACGACCAGGTGATCTGTAAAAACAGACCGGGTTGCCCCATTCGGAAATCCTCGGATCAAAGCTTATTTGCCAGCTCCCCGAGGCTTATCGCAGGCTATCGCGTCCTTCATCGCTTACACAAGCCAAGGCATCCACCACACACCCTTGGTGTAATTGCAACCTACAATAACCAACAAATAACAAAAATCAATTTGTCATTGTTGCTTAATATCTACTTGCTATTATGTTTATTTAGTTGTCAAGGTGACTAAGATTTGTTTCACTCGCAGGTGAAACTAAATCTTCTGAAAGAGGGGATAATCAGCCGGATAGATAAACAAAAAATTTCCGTGTTATCTTTCCCTCTTTCAGAGGATTTAGTCCGTTTTGAAAAAGGTTCCTTACTCTTGGTTGATGTAGAAGTGCTTTTATTATTTAGTCAAACAAAAAACCGCTCGGCGCGGTTATCACAATCAGAAACTGATTGTTTTTTTAACCGCATTTACTTTTTTCTCTTGTTTTTTGTTTGTTGGTCATTTAATTTTGCTGGCCCCCTAAAGACCTTTTGAAATTAAATTGAAGCGGGATTAGTCCCCGGAACATTCAATCCTTCTGTAATTTCCAACCAAATTTTGAATGTTTTTACTGACTTCAAGATTGATAATAACAGGTTTAAAAAATTTGTCAAGCCCCGGGAGGTATTCGCGATATTTTTAATTGTTTTTGGTTTATTTTCAGGTTGGAATTGATGTTTTCCATTGTTTTATTTTGTTGTTTTGGTTATAAAAAACGCCGTCTGTTGACGGCGGGAATTTCAGTTTGGACGGCAGTGGTTAACGATTTGTTTTGTCAACCACTTTCCAACCAAATTTTTCGGCGAATTGCAGAATTCGCCGATCGTTCAGAAGCTCTGGATCATATATTTCCAGAGCTTTTTTGTCGTCTAAAAAAAAGCGGGCAGTCACACCTTCTTCATTTTCTAGGGAGATGACCATCTCGGCCCTCCCTTTGATTCCTCCCTGGCAATAACCCAAGAGAAAGTTAAATAAAGTTTCCGGAATCTGCATCATAATAGTGTTCCCTCCTTTTCGTTTTTTTATTTTTTCAAAATGTACTTTGACTGCCGATAATATAATATTTACTGAAAAAAGTCAAGCTGACATAGAACTCGTCAGGTACATAGGGTACACATTACAGACATACATTGGCAAAATGCCAAAACGGTGCGAGAATGTTTAAAAGGTCAAGAAAACCACTATTAAACATTAACTCACACCGCTTATGAACATAGAATATCATAGTTTAATAAAAAATCACAGCAAACCTGAAGAAATAAGGTTGGCAATGGTTAAAAAATATTATGAGCTTAATTCTAACGCTTCCCAAACGGCAAAAGAGTGGAATACAAAAAGACAGACAATAAGAAAATGGGTCTGGTGTTATTAAAAATATGGAGTTCAAGGATTATTTGCTTTTTCTGTTTCTGCTTTTATGAATTACCCCTTCAACTCTCTGTTTTCCTTGTCTTCCGGCTTTTAGAACGCCGGTCTTTATTCTTTTGATTCGTCTGGCTGAAATTCCAAACGGATTGATGATTAGTTGTTTCCTTCAAGAGCTTCGGTTTTGTTTAGTGTGTCTATAGTTTTCAATGCTCACTAATCTGGCGCGATAATAAAGTCTTTTCCAGGCTGTGTATTTAGGAGCACAGGTGTAAAGAGTGAGAATTGGTTCGGAAGTTTTTTTAAGAATTTCTTTACCCCCTTTTTTATTCGGAGAAACTACACCTTTTTCGTAAACCTCATATTCAAAAACTTTACCACCATAATGCACTTTTATCTTATCTCCGTTTTTTAACTTATCTAAATTTTCAAACACCTTGTAGGATGGTTTGTTGCCAAATTTCCAACGATGCCCGGAAATAACCATATTGCCATTCTGCCCCGGTAAAGCTGTTGTTCTGTGTCTTCCCAATCCCTTATTCAATACTTCCGGCTCTATGCCCTCTAAGATAGGCGCTTTTGTCTTTATCTTATCAGTATTGATTTCCAACCAGAAGTTCCCCAAGTCTTTCTGAGAAAATTCTTTTTTGTTGTCATTTTTATTTTCGTCTTGTACGACGCTCTCTTCTTGTTTTACCGGAGAAGAACTGTCCTTAATGGCAATGTCTCGCTCTCCAAAATACCAAAACCAAAATAGAATATACCCCACAGCAAAAACGCCAATGACAATTGGCTTTTTGCGTTTATAAATATAATTTTTAATGTCGGCTAATTTTATTTTCATAGATATCAAAAACTGCACCAAGATTTATATCTCGCCCGTTGATACAACGGACGAGATATACTGAACCCGCTCTTTGGTAAGTTTTTTGGTTAATAGACTTTTTTTATAGACCAATACCGTTCTTTTTTAATTTTATTCCAATTCCCAATATTGGCAAAAGTCCAATTATCCACAACAAACCATTATCTCCCGTCTTGGCCAATTTCCATTCCTGATTACTGTAACCAAAATCTCCCTTGGTGTAATCCTGTTTTTTACCGAGATGTACGGTGTCGCGCCCATCCATTTTGTGATCAGGGTCATAGGTTTGAATATAATTTGCCACATCTTCTTCTTTCACGATGATTTTATACTTCCCTTCCGGCAAATTCTCAAACTTGTAATGTCCATTGTGATTGGTATCGGTTCGCCAAACGACATCGTCTTTTTTGCCGTGATCATATTTTCCGTTTGGTCCGTACCAAATCAATTTGACTCTGATATCCTCTAACCCCGGTTCTCCTTCATCCTGGCGACCGTTGGCATTTTCATCCAACCAAATGGTATTGCCGATGGACGAATTGCCCCGATCAATTCTAACTGCCGGTCCGGCCGGATCGTGAATAATACCATTAGCCACTCCGTCAGCATCCAGCGGCCCTCCGTCAACAATAGAATAACTAATAGTGGTAACGGTTTTGCCGTGAACTTTAGCGGTAGCAAATTCAACCTGACCGGTGATATCGGAATATGTTTGATTGCCAATATGGTACTTTCTGTATTTCCAATCTTTACTCTTGTATTTTTTATCATAATAAATTACCACTTTAGCGGTAGCGCCGGGAGTGCCACAGTTGATAGTAAAGTCGTTTAATCCCAGTGGATAGAAATGTTGATTATCTTGTGTGGCAAACCCTTTTTCTTGCAAAATGTTATAACCGGTGATTGCGCCACAGTCTCCGGCTACAGCAATGGTTGTATAACTGCCACTTTGTTGATTATGTTGTGTAGCAACATTGGCTTGTTCCTTGTCCGGTATTCCATCGCCATTTCCGTCTCCATTGGGAGCTTGATCTTCTATCTCATCATCTATATTATCACCGTCTCCCGGAGATAAATTGATATTAATCGCCGCTCCACTTATCGGTCCGTTACCGGCCGCATCGGTTGTTTCGGTGCTGAAAGTATGACTGCCCTCCGCAATCGGATTGGTTGCTTCACAACTCCAATTTCCACCGGCATCAACAGTGGTTGAACAAACGGTATCACCATTTTCATCTTTAACCTCCACGGAAGAGCCGGCTTCTCCGGTGCCGGAAAAGGTTGGGGTGGTGTCGCTAATTTCCGCTCCGTCTGTCGGTGAAGTGATAACGGAGGCCGGGGGAGCCGTAGTATCAACAATGACTGTCGCTGCCGGTGACTGACCGCTTTCATTGCCCACAGTATCGGTTTCCGTATAAGTTATGCTATGTTCACCTTCCCCCAAGTCAACAACCGGCGTAATTGTGGCGCTTCCGCCCGAACAGGTGGCGGTGCCGTTAGGCGCTCCGTCCACATAGAGAGTAACCGTATCCCCGTCACTTTCACAGGAAACGGTGAAGTCCGGCTTAGTGTTGCTGGTTATATTATCTTGATTGTCATTTCCGGTATCTGTGGCGTCGGTCATATCGGGAGCGTTGGTCGGAGTGGCGGGAGGAGTGGTGTCAACCGTAACAGATACCTCCGGAGATGCCGGAGAAGTATTCCCCAGGTCGTCTGTTGCTTTGGCGGTGATGGAATTGTTGCCTTCATTTAATCCCGGCGCTGGAATATTGAATGAGTAATTGCCAGTAGCATCTGCGGTTGTTACCCCCAACAAAGCTCCGTTGGCGTATATGGAAACCGCTGAATTTGCTTCAGCCGTTCCGGTAACGGTTGGCGTTTTGTTCGTAGTAACAAGTCCGTCGGTCGGCTGATTGATGGTCGGAGGGGCGGGCGCTATCGTATCCACTCTATATCCGTTTTGTGAAGCGGTGGCATTGTTTCCGGCTTGATCACTGGCAACAATGACAAGATTTTGTGTCGGTTCCGTTTGTCCGTCAATGGAAATTGAACAACTAACTTTGATATTTGTTATCTGTGTACAAGAAAAATTTGAATAACTGACAGTCGTGTTGGTGGTATCAATGCTAACATCATTGGCGTTGATGCCGTTATCATCAGTTACAATAATTTTGGTGTCGGTAATAGATTGGTTATCAATGGTTGTATTTGGTGTAATTGTTATATTTGGATCACTGTTGTCAATAACATAATGTTGCAAAGCGTTACCTGTTCCAACACCATCGGAAGCGGTAATTTCCAAGTCGCCGGTACTGCTGATTGTCCCCCCGTCGCAAGTAACCGGTGAAGCGTAGGGTGAAGTTGTATCACCTCCCGCTCCGGTACAGTTGGTAAAGCCGGTTCCGCCGGTAATAGCGGTAATGGTAATATCCGCTCCCGAAGGAGAAGTTATGGTAAAACTCGTATCGGTAATCGGACCGTTACTGAGAACGGTGGGAGCATTAATAACAATTTGCGGAGGCCAATGAATGGTCTTAGTGGTTTCATTTCCGGCGGTGTCAATGGCTTTCAATGTGGCTGAATGAACATCAGTGGTATTGAATGTTGTTGTAAGAGGACTGGTTACGGTATTAAAAGGTCCGGATCCGTCATATTGAATTTCATAATGATCTATGGCCACATTATCGGAGCCACTGAAGGTAAGAACGGGATTTGACCCTGACAAGTCGGCAGTAAAAACATCAATAGAGGGAGGCGTGTTGTCAACGATAAGACCGGAATCGGCGCCGGTATTTGTATTACCGGCCGGATCGGTAACCGTAACAGTGGTATCAACTCCGTTAAGACCATTTTGTCCAACTGTTCCCGTGCAAATTACATCTGTACCAGTGGATGGATTTGGCGAACAATTCATTCCGGGGATAGACACGCTGTTTCCGGCGACCACACCGGAAACGGTGGTACTTACATTTGTACCGTCTTTGGCGGGATTGGGAGAAGTGTTGGCATTAGGGGTTTCCGGAGCAGTGGTGTCGATACTGATAGACAAAGTTGGCGACACCTCACTTTCATTGCCAGCCGAATCCGTCTCCGTATAACTCACATCATGATCACCTTCCGCGAGCGTAACAACCGGCGTAATTGTGGCGCTTCCGCCCGAACAGGTGGCGGTGCCGTTAGGCGCTCCGTCCACATAGAGAGTAACCGTATCCCCGTCACTTTCACAGGAAACGGTGAAGTCCGGCTTAGTGTTG
>JALVDV010000003.1 GCA_027008775.1 Candidatus Moraniibacteriota bacterium | reverse complement strand
TCACCTCCCGATTATAACACTCCTCACAGTAAACTATCTCCGGTCTATCGGGAGCATAGGTGGTTTCAAAGGTATTGTTGCAACCTTCTTTTTGACAGGTTCTTTTGTAGAGTTTTAAAGGATTTCTGTTTTTTAGTCTATGGTGATGTCTGCAGTTGGGACAATATCTGGGAAGAGGAAGATTCATTTTTTTGTAGAATTCTAATTCTTGAGGAATTATTTTAAAAGCTTCACTACAGTTGTTTTTGGCTTTCTCTTCTTCATTATTGGTAGCGCATTCTATAACCTCTTTGAGAATAGAATTATCTACGTCTTTAATATTATCAGGGATATCTTCTGTTTTGAGAGTTATGTTATAGTTTCTTTTTTCTCTTTCCTTCCATCTGTAACCTTTCTTTTTTGCTTCTTCTTTGGTTAAAGGGAAGTATTCTTGAGCGATGGTTTCGTTGTAAGCGAAAGGAGACAGTTCCGGTGGAAAGAATTCTCCGTATTTATAGACTCGGTCTTGTTTGTCAATGTAAGGCATTTCATTCATATGTTTTTTGATCTTTTCCACCATTGGGAAGTATTCTCCTTTGGAGTATTGTTTGTTGAGGATGCAGTATTGTTTGTTGCGGAGGCCGATGCAGGCGAAGCAATTGGAACAATTTTTAAGATTATAAGAGTATTCCACTTCATTAGAATACCAAACAACAATGTCAAAAAATAGTTTTCTGGCGCTTAATCCGGTATCAACAGCTTCATATATTAATTCTGCTCCTCCTCCTAATCCGTATCCGTCATAACTGTCAGTCATCTTAAAACCGCCGTGAATGACATATTTATTGTCCTCTGCATCCAAAACATCAAAACAAACTTGACAATTTTTAACGTTATGCAAATTATCTCCGGTGGAATCTGTAGCATTGATTAAGGTGGCGAATCTGTGAATTGAGCGCAGTTTTAGATTTTCAAACTTTTGCTGAACTTTTTGTATTCCTGAATAGGTATTTAATTTTAGTTCTCTTTTTTTCTTTTCGTATTCTTCTTTGGAATATTGTTTGTTAAATATGCAGTAGGATTTATTTCTGAGATTGGTACAGGCAATACAATCCGAACAACCCCGACATTCAAAAAGAAAATAAGAGTGGTTACAATTGATGCATTTTTGCAGAAAAGCGGATTGATAAATTTTATCTGCAGAAATAAGTTGGTAGGCTAGTTCACTTTTGGCTGCCACCAAACTATCATATACTTCTTTGGAAGCTGATACTTTATCACAATAATTGACCTCCTCGTCGTCAAGAGCGCCAAAAGACAAATAGCAATTTTTCATTGATTCAGCGTGATTACAATATTCGCTGTTGACTGATTGGGCGTCTATAAAAGTGGCCGGCATAGGGACCTTTGTCAGTAATTCTCTAAATTGTTTAAAAAACGGTTTGTTAAAATCGTAATTACGTCCATAGTCCATTGGGTTCCATTTATCAGAAAACCAATCTTTATTATTGTAAACGGTAATTCCGGAATCTTCCGAAAAACAGGAAACTATATTTTTACCGGTTAAGCCACATTTTCTTTTGTACAGAGATCTTTCGTTTCTCCAATTCATTCTTCTAATCATCCTACACTCCGGACGCCAAGTCGGCGCCGGGACTTTGATTTTTTTGTAAAAGGTGAAATCTTCCGGCTCAATTGTAAATTCTTTCTGGCAATTTTGACAAACTTTTGTTTTTTGCATAGTGTTTGATTTGGTAATTACTCCAGTGAAAATTTTCTTGCAGTCAGGCGCTTAGAGTGTTGATTTTAACTAAACTGATCCACACAGGGCGAAAAAACTTACAATTTAAAAATTGTCAAAGTTTATCCGGGCGGTTGTTGGGGCATTTTTTGTTGGAGCAACGTTCGGGAATGGTCTTGGTGCCTTCCATCATTAGGGAGCCACACATTTTGCATTTTTTGCCGGTTGGTTTGGCATTGATGGTGTATTTACATTCGGGATAGTTGGAGCAAGCATAAAATGTTCCAAAGCGACCACGTTTTTCCACCATTTCACCTTTTTTGCATTGTGGGCATTGCACGCCGGTTTTTTTCTTTTCCGCTTCTTTGGGATCTTCTTTGATAAATTTGCATTTGGGATAACCGCTACAGGAAATGAATTTGCCAAAGCGTCCTTCTCTTAAGACCAACGGTTTGCCGCATTTGGGACATTTCTCTGCTAGTTCTTTGGGTCCCTCCATTATTTTTCCTTCAATAGTGCGGGCGCCTTTGCATTTTGGGAAATTGGCGCAACTCATAAATTTACCATTTTTGCCAAGTTTAATTACCATTGGTCCGCCACATTCGGGACATTTGTATTTGTTATCGGCTTTTTGAATGTCGGTTAGTTTGGGAATGTTTTCTTTGGCTTTAATGTCTTGGCTGAAGGGTTCGTAAAATTCTTGCAGAGTTTCCACGTACTCTTTTTTTCCTTCGGCGATTTTATCCAAATCAGTTTCCATTTCGGCGGTAAATTCGTCACTGATATATTTAGTGAAATTCTTTTCCAAAAAGGTACTGACTACTTCTCCGGTGTCCGTCGGTTTTAATTGGGAACCTATTTTTTCCACGTAACCGCGATCTTTAAGGGTTTTAATAATGGGCGCGTAAGTGGAGGGTCGCCCAATGCCTCTTTTTTCCAATTCTTTTACCAGACGAGCTTCGCTGTAACGGGGAGGCGGGGTTGTTTCTTTTTCCTCGGTTTCTATCTTTTTTAATTTTAATTTTTCTTGCAGTTTAACTTCGGGTAGCTCTTTTTCTTCACTGCGAGAGGCCGGATCAACTGCCAGCCAACCGGGGAATACAATTTTGGAACCCTTGATAGAGAAAGGAGAGATTGTTTTGTCTGTGAGGGTAACCATTATTTTTGTGCGCAGGATTTTGGCCGGAGACATTTGGGAAGCGACTGCGCGACGCCAGATCAAATCATAAAGTTTTTTTTGTTCTTGATTTTGCCCGGCATTTCTTTTGTTTAAATCGGTGGGGCGGATGGCTTCGTGAGCTTCCTGAGCTGTTTTACTTTGTTTACCATATTTGGTTGGTTGATAGTAGCGAGCGCCAAACTCTTTTTTAACCAGTTGGGCAATTTGTTTTTGCGCTTGTTGGCTGAGATTGGTGCTGTCAGTTCGCATATAGGTTATCAATCCGGCTTCGTATAATTTTTGGGCAATTAACATTGTTTTGGAAGGGGAGAAACCCAAGCGGGAACTGGCGGTTTGTTGGAGGGTTGACGTACGGAAGGGGGCGTATGGTCGGCGATTGGTTTCGGTTTCTTGAATTTTATTCACTATCCATTTCTCTTTTTGGCCGGCTTTGATGATTTTGTCAACTTCTTTCTTGTTTTTAACTTCTTGAGAATAATTTAAAACGAACTCTTCGCCTTTCTTGTTTTGCACCAAAGCGGAAATTATCCAAAATTTCTCTGGAACAAATTTTCTGATCTCTCTTTCTCTTTCCATAATGATTCGCAGAGCCGGTGACTGGACGCGACCGGCGGAAAGGCCGTAGCGCACTTTTTTCCAAATGAGGCCGGAGAGGTCGTAGCCAAACAATCTGTCTAAAACGCGACGAGCTTCTTGGGCGGTTTTTAGATTTAGGTCTATGGGACGAGGGTGTTTCATAGCTTCTTTTACAGCTTCTTCGGTAATTTCGTTGAAAACGACTCGGCGGGGATTTTTTAGTTTGATAGCTTCGGCAATGTGCCAAGCAATAGCTTCTCCTTCACGATCGGGGTCGGTGGAAAGGATGACTTCATCGGCTTGTTTACTGAGACGTTTGAGTTTTTTAACCACTTTCTCTTTATCGGGAGAAATGACATAAAAAGGTTTAAACCCGTTGGCAATGTCAATGGCTTGCTTGTTGCTTTTGGGTAAATCGCGAATATGTCCGACAGAAGCTTCAATGATGTAATCAGGTCCGAAATATTTGGAAAGAGTTTTAATTTTAGCCGGCGATTCAACAATGACTAATTTCTTTTTCATAGTTTCTTTTCGGATGATTTGAAAATTAAAAAACCGGTTTCAGTCTAACATAGGGAATAAAAAATGCAAAATATCAGGTATAGCTGTTATTGAATTTGAAGTGTAATTCAATTGCAGTATCCATTATGATATTATCAATAATATCATAATAATGTTTTTGATAATGACAAGAGGAGTATTATAATATTATTGATAATATCATAATAGACGCTTTTGTTGTTGTTTTGTTGGTATGTTGTTGACAGTGTGATGTTGTAATGAGCCGCTTTTGTTAGGAGTGAAAGTTTGTGAGAAGCTTGTCGGCCGAATTAGGTTTGTTGAAACATTTGAGTTATTTCTCTTCGTCGACGGAGTTTTATTCTTCGGTTGTTGGGGCATTGTGTTTGCTAAGACGTTGATAGTTTAATTTGATGAGCTAGTTTGATGAAGATTTCAATTTCGGGGGGCTAGCTGTTCATATTGGTTTGCTTAGAAAAGATTAAGCAAAGGTGTTAGTTATTTGGGAGCGTAGTGTTTTTGTTTGGTACTTGTCGCGATATTATTGTTTTTATCTGTTATGAAGTTAAATAACTTTATTTTTATTGTAAAATTTCTTTTGGAGATGTATAATTTTGGTTATGAAGAATAACTTTTCTGAAAAATTTAAATGGCTCGCTTTAGTTGTCGTTTTTTTGGGATGGCCGTTTTTTGTTTCGGCAGGTAGTTGTTGGGTGGATAAGGGAGCCAAACATGGTGATGGTAATAAAAAATCACCTTACGGCACTATTGCTGAAGCCTTAGATCATCATTGTCGGGAGATAAAAGTGAAGGATGGCCAATATTTGGAAAAAGTGATTTTACCAAAAAATGTGAAGTTGAAAGGAGAGAGTCATAAAACGGTAATAAAAGAGTTGGTAATGAAAAACGGTAGCGAGGTAGAGAATTTGGCTGTTAAGGGCGGGGGAGTGGAGATCGCTAAAGACGCCAAAGCGGATTTGTTAAATGTTGAAATCTCCGGAGCGCATATTGGAATTAAGACTTCCGGCAGAGGTAAGTTGACTGTCCGTGATTCGGAAATAAATGATAATGGCAAGGGTTTTTATCTACAGTATGGAAAGGATGTGGATATTAGGGGCAATGAAGTGATAAACAATGAGGAGGAAGGGATAGATATTAGGGCAAATGTTGATGGTGTAATAGAAAATAATCATATTAGTAACAATAAAGAGGGTGGAATAGAAGTAATAGTTGGCAAGTCTGATTTGACGATAAGAAACAACATCATCAAAAATAACAAGGCTAGTGGAATAGCTATTCAGTTTTACAAATCAACTAAAGATTTGGGAGCATTGAGAATTGCCGGAAATGTTTTGAGTGGAAACGGGAATTATGGAATTGATTGCAAAATTCCCAGCGGAGGGAAGCCAAGCGCCGGGTATTGGTCGCAGTCAGTGGTGTTTGGTTACAATAAGATAGAGGGGAATGGAAAAGGTGTCTTAAGTAAGACTTGTAGTTTTAGTAAGGAAGAGTTTTTGCGAGCTACTAAGACTGAGGAGGAATTGAAAAAAATGGCAACAGAAAAAGAGGAGGAGAAAAATACAGAGGAAGAAAAACAACAAACCGATGAGATTGATTTGGCGGAGCAACAGCGATTGCAACAAAGAGAAAAAGATTGGGAGATAAAAATTGATCTAGAAGATAAATTGGAGACAGTGGCGGAGACTCTGAGAAAAAAAGAAAAAGAAGAGTTTGAGCAAATTAAGAAGCAATCTTTTTGGCAAATGTTTTTTTGGGGTCCGAATAAAGAGAGTCTGAAAAATTTAGAGGAGGAACTGGCGGAGCATCGGCAAAATCTGGAATATATTCAAAAAAAGTTGGCGGAAATGAAAACTGAAGATTTAAAGGGGGTTCTACAGTCACGGTGGGAAGAGGAGCAAAAGATTTATGAAAACAGTTTGAAGTTGTTCCGTTTTTACAAGAGGAAGTTTGCTTTGATTCCTTGGTTTAAAAAATTATTTGGGTGATGAAAATAGCGTTGGTTCATGATTACTTGGTGCAATATGGAGGAGCGGAACGGGTTTTGGAAGCGTTTTTGGAAATTTGGCCGGAAGCTCCGGTTTACACTCTTTTATATGATCGGAAGGCGGTGCATGGGCGTTTTGACGGAAGGGATATTCGTACTTCTTTTTTGCAAAAATTTTCTTTGATTAGAAAGCACCATCGTATTTTTCCGCCTTTGATGATGTTGGCGATAGAACAGTTTAATCTTGACTATTATGATGTTGTTCTGTCGGATTCTTCCAGTTTTGCCAAAAATATCATAACTCGCCCGGATACTTTGCATATTTCTTATTGTCATACGCCGATGCGTTACGGTTGGGATGATTGTCAGTATTATGTTCAGGAATATAGTTTTCCCAGCGCGGTGAAAAAAATCAGTCCCTTTTTAATGAATTATATTAGAATGTGGGATTATCAGGCTAGCAACGGAGTGGATAAATTTGTTGCCAATTCCAAGTTTGTCCAGGGGCGAATCACAAAGTATTACCACCGTCGGTCGGAAGTGATTAACCCGCCGGTGGAAGTGAGCCGTTTTTGTGTTTCTCCTCCGCAAAAAATAAAGGATTATTTTCTGTTGGTGGGACGAATGATGAAGTATAAAAAAATGGATTTGGTAATCAAAGTTTTTAACGATTTGGGTTTACCATTGAAAGTTGTGGGAAGAGGGGTGGAATTTAAGAACTTGCAAAAAATAGCCGGTCCGACGATAGAATTTTTGGGAAGAGTGTCTGACAAAGAACTGAGTAAAATTTATTCGGAGGCGCAAGCTTTTATTTTTCCTCAAGAGGAGGATTTCGGTATTGTGGCTATTGAGGCGTTGGCTTCGGGGCGTCCGGTGATAGCTTACCGAGCCGGAGATGTGGAGGAGCATATTGAAGAAGGGAAATCGGGGATATTTTTTGCGGAGCAAACGGAAGATTCTTTGAAAAAGGCGATTGCCAGATTTAAAAAGATGAAATTTCAGCCGGAATATATTCGTGAGCAAGCTTTGAGGTTTGATAAAGAGTTATTTAAAGAGAGGATTAAATCGCTGGTGGAAAAATATTACAGGGAATTTAGGCAGAAATCTGTTTTGAGTTAGCTTTGTGTTTACCGCAGATTGGATTATACTGGAAAAGCGTCGCTTTGATTTGTAAAAATTGGTTTAATTTCCAAAATAAAAATGAAAACAATTGAAGAAATAAATATTAGAAATAGAAGAATTATTCTGCGAGCTGGCTTTAATGTCCCCTTGGATGAAACGGGTAATATTTTGGATGATACGCGTTTGCGGGCCGGAGCGGAAACGATTGATTTTATAATGAAAAAGAAGCCGAAAATGTTGTTGGTTGTTAGTCATTTGGGGCGACCCGGAGGAAAGATCGTGCCAAGATTGTCATTAAGGATACTTGTGCCGAAATTGGAAGATATTTTGCAGAGAAGAGTTGTTTTAGTGGAAAAACTGGAGAGATTGAGAGCGATTAGACAGGCGGGAGTTTATGACAGCGAAGCGATTTATTTGCTGGAAAACATCAGATTCTGGCCGGCGGAAAAAGAAAATGATGAGGTATTTGCCGAGGATTTGGCTCAAGGCTTTGGAGTTTATGTTAATGATGCTTTTTCGGTGGCGCATCGTGAACACGCTTCGGTGGTCGCTTTGCCAAAATTTACCAAAGATAAGGTAGCGGGATTGCTTTTTTTCAAGGAATATGAAAATTTATCTAAAGTTAAAGACAGGCCAAAAAAGCCGGCAGTGGCTATTATCGGCGGAGCTAAGATCGCCACCAAGTTGCCGGTTGTTTCCTATTTGGCTAAGAAATACAGTAGGGTTTTGGTCGGAGGCAAAGTGGCTAATGAAGCTTTGGATGAAAAACTTTCTTTGCCGGAAAATGTGTTCCTGCCAGTTGATTTTTCTCCGGCGGAGGAGGCGGAAAAAAGATTGGACATTGGGCCACTAACAGTTGATGTTTTTCGCAGAGAAATTGAGAAAGCAAGAACGATTGTCTGGAACGGTCCTCTAGGGAAGTTTGAAGAAGAGAAGGCGAGCAATGGTACTAAAAATATTATCAGGTTTATAGAAGAAAATGAAAAAGCTTTTTCTTTGATTGGTGGCGGAGAAACTTTAGAGGCGGTGAAAATGTTTGGACATCCGGAAAATTACAGTTATATTTCTCAAGCCGGCGGGGCAATGTTAGAATTTTTAGCCGGTAAAAAATTACCCGGAATTGAAGCGTTGGGTTGATTTTTTGGGTGAGTGTGCTAGGATGCTGATATGAAAGAGGTGAAATTTAGCAAAAAACAGAAGAAAGTTTTTGAGGAGCTGGGAGTGAGTTTGGTGTATGTTTTTGGTTCGCAAATAGATGGTACGCAAAACAAATTGTCGGATATAGATGTAGGGGTGGTGTTTGATAAAAACAGAAAGAAAAGAACTGAAAAGGATTATATAAAGCTTTTTGATGTTTTTACGGATGTTTTTCGTGAATATAGAAAAGTTGATCTGATATTTTTACAAGGACGCTTCTTTGATGTTGCAATCTAGAGTGGTGTTTGGTGGCAAGTTGCTTTATCAAGGGAATGATGAATTGGCGGAAGTAAATTACAAGGAGTTTGTTATGAAACGGCATGCTGATACTCAATATTTTAGAGATATGAGGCAAAAGGCGATTTTAGAAAGAATTTAAAAATAAAGTAATGGTTAGTAATAAAAGTGTGGATAAGGAAATAATTTTAGAACGGCTTGGAATAATTCAGAAATCAATAAACCGAGCTTGGTTTATCTCTTGAAGCGAAGGTGAAGTGGAAAAGTGGATAGATGGGTAAATATTCGGAGATCGTCTAATGGTAGGACAACGGGTTCTGGTCCCGTCAATTGGGGTTCGAGTCCCTATCTCCGAACAATTTTTTACAAATAATACTGAAAACACTTGAGACAAACAAAAACCGACCGGCTACAGCCGGTCGGTCTTTGTTTTTCTAGTTTTGAGAATTTTATTTATTTGAAAAAATTTTGGATTTTTTATCAAAAAGATTACAAAAAAAATCGCAACCTTTTGCGGTTAGCTAAAAGCAAAATCCCAGTCAAAATCATTTTTGCCATTAATGGCAACAAGGATTCACAACTTAATGTTAAATCAATGTTGCTCAGCAAAAATGTCGACCATTGGGTTTTGAAGAGTTAATAAGAATCTCTTCAGTCACCGTATCTCCCTAGAAAGGAGGTGATCCATCCACAGCTTCCGCTACGGATGCCTTGTTACGACTTCGTCCCTGTTACCGATCTTACCGTGGTCCCCTCTAAAGAGGAGGCTTCGGGTACTACCGGCTCCCTTGACGTGACGGGCGGTGAGTACAAGATCCGGGAACGTATTCACGGCGCCATGGCTGATGCGCCATTACTAGCGATTCCGACTTCATGGAGTCGAGTTGCAGACTCCAATCCGAACTGGGACCGGTTTTTAGGGATTGGCTCCGTCTCGCGACTTCGCAACCCGTTGTACCGGCCATTGTAGCACGTGTGTCGCCCAGGGCATCAAGGGCCATGCTGATTTGACGTCGTCCCCACCTTCCTCCCAGCCCCAAATTTTCAAACTTGTTAAAAATTTGGGGCTGGGCAGTTCCGTGTGACACTTGTAACACACAGTAGGGGTTGCGCTCGTTACCCAACTTAATGGAACACCTTACGGCACGAGCTGACGACAACCATGCAGCACCTGCTTAGCACCCTCGAAGGCTCCCAACATTTCTGTCGGGATGCAGCTAAGCTTCTAGCCCTGGTGAGGTTCCTCGCTTATTATCGAATTAAACCACATGCTCCACCGCTTGTGCGGATCCCCGTCTATTCCTTTGAGTTTTAAGCTTGCGCTCGTACTTCCCAGGCGGTACACTTATCGCGTTAGCTTAGACACTGAGAGGGTCGAAACTCCCAATATCTAGTGTACATCGTTTACGGCGTGGACTACTGGGGTATCTAATCCCATTCGCTACCCACGCTTTCGTGCCTTAGCGTCAAGTAATGCCCAGTTAGCTGCCTTCGCCTTTGGTGTTCCCCATGATATCAACGCATTTCACTGCTACACCATGAGTTCCGCTAACCTCTACATACTTCTAGTTTAAACGTTTCAAATGCAGTCATTGGGTTGAGCCCAATGATTTAACATCTGACTATTTAAACCGCCTACACACCCTTTACGCCCAATAAATCCGGATAACGCTTGAGGTCTACGTATTACCGCTGCTGCTGGCACGTAGTTAGCAACCTCTTATTCATAAGGTACAGTCATCTACCGAGGTAGATTCTTCCCTTATAAAAGCAGTTTACAACCCGAAGGCCGTCATCCTGCACGCGGCGTCGCTCCATCAGGCTTTCGCCCATTGTGGAAGATTCTCGACTGCAGCCACCCGTAGGTGTTTGGCCAGTGTCTCAGTGCCAATGTTGGGGGTCACGCTCTCACGCCCCCTACCCGTCATAGCCTTGGTGAGCCATTACCTCACCAACAAGCTGATAGGACGCAGGCCGCTCTCAAAGCGATAAATCTTTACTCTTGAATTTCCGAAAAAACCAAGAGACTATCAGGTATTATCCTCGCTTTCGCAAGGTTATCCCTGACTTTGAGGTACGTTCCTACGTGTTACTAACCCGTTTGCCGAGGGTCTAACCCTCTCGACTTGCATGCCTTATCCACGCCGCCAGCGTTCATCCTGAGCCAGGATCAAACTCTAAGTAAATGTTCATCAAGAACGATGAACACTCCGGTGGTTTACTGAAAGTAAACCAGTTGGAAATAATTCACTTTTGAAAAAGCGAAAAAGTAAATCGGGACTTACTTTTAGACTAACCGCAAAAAATTGCGATAGACTAGATGTAAGTTTACATAAAAAACCAGGTTTTTATGCGGTTGTCATCTTATATTTGGAAATATAAAATGATTGCCTCTTCAATTGTCAAAGTTCACTTGTCTTTAATCACAAGGAACGGCAAGCAAAATCTTTACTTGCAGTGCTTTGGGATGAAAGTTTTGTATTGCTTTTTTGGAGGTTCTATCTAAGCGCTCCGGTTATGTTAGCAGATTATTTATTTTTGTCAAGTTTTGATAATATTCAAATTTATCTTTATTCTTCCCGGTGATTTTTAACCGCTCTTTTGTCGTCTGCTTGGGTCATATTAACAAATTATTTACTTTTGTCAAGTTTTAATTGGTAGGTAAAATTGTGAAAGGTTTACTTCGGAAAAGTTATTTGTTAGACTTTAGAAGTGGTTATTAAAGAGTTTGGTTTTTAAAATTTTTAAAGGGAAATTTATGTTGGAGCAAATTAGGGAAAATAAATTGCGGAAGTTGAAAAACTTTGTGGAGGCGGGAATAAATCCTTATCCCTCCAAAGCGCCTGCAAAAGAAAATTTAAAGGATGCTTTGCAAAAAAGGGAAGGAGAAAAGGTGTCAGTGGCCGGGCGAATTATGCTTTTTCGGGTAATGGGGAATATTGCTTTTATTCATTTGCAGGATGAAAGTGGGCGGGGACAAATTGTTTTGAATAAGAAAGAAGTGGAGTCGTTTGAGACTGACAAGGGAGTGGAAATTGATTACAAATTTTGGATTAAAAATCTTGATTTGGGTGATTTTATCGCTGTACAAGGAGAGAAATTTGTTACCAAAAAAGGAGAGCCGTCGGTTTTGGCCAAAAAAATTGTTTTACTGTCAAAATCATTGTTACCATTGCCAGATAAGCACAAGGCTTTGCAAGATGAGGATGAGAAATTGAGAAAACGTTATTTAGATTTAGCTTTAAATCCGGAGCAACAAGAACTTTTTAGGAGGAGAGCAAAGTTTTGGGAGGCAATGCGTAATTTTATGAAGGAGAAAGGTTTTTTGGAGGTGGAGACGCCTTATTTGGAAATCACCACCGGTGGGGCGGAAGCCAGACCATTTAAAACTTTTCACAATGATTTTGATTTGACCGTTTTTTTGCGAATCAGTATCGGGGAGTTGTGGCAGAAGAGATTGATGGCGGCCGGTTTTGAAAAGACTTTTGAGATTGGTCGGGCTTTTCGCAATGAAGGTTCCAGTCCCAATCATTTGCAAGAATTTACCAATATGGAATTTTACTGGGCTTACAAAAATTATGAGCAAGGAATGGAATTGGTGCAGGAGTTGTATCGGGCAGTGGCGCAAACGGTTTACGGCCGGACAAAATTTAAGACGAGGGGACTGGAGTTTGACTTGGCTGATGAGTGGCGGAAAATAGACTATGTTGAAGAGATTGAGAGACAAACGGGTCTTAATGTTTTGCAAGCTTCTTGTGAGGAGTTGAAAAAAAAGTTGCGTGAACTGGGAGTTAAGTATGAAAAAGACAATAAGGAGAGATTAACTGATTCTCTCTGGAAGTATTGTCGGCAAAAAATAGCCGGCCCGGCTTTTTTGGTTAATCATCCCGTTTTTATTGCGCCCTTAGCTAAGAGAAAAGAGGACAATCCGCAGGAAACGGAAAAGTTTCAAGTTATTTTGGCAGGGGCCGAAGTTGGCAACGGTTACAGCGAATTAAACGATCCTTTGGATCAGAGAGAAAGGTTTGAAAGACAAAATAAGCTTTTAAGACAAGGTGATCAAGAGGCGATGATGCCGGATTGGGATTTTGTGGAAATGTTGGAATATGGAATGCCGCCGACTTTTGGTTTTGGCGTGGGGGAGAGGTTGTTTGCTTTTTTGGAAGATAAAAGTTTGCGGGAGATTACTTTGTTTCCATTAGTGAAACCGAAACGTGAGGAATGAAGTGGCAATAAATTGGTTGTGGTTAATGGTCGGGAGAGTTTTATTTTTATTTTAGACGAATTTTAGGTTTTTGGTTATTTGTGAATTTGTTTAAACAAAGTGATTGTTGACAGAAACGGCAAAAAGTTTAGATACACCAAAGAAGAATTGGAATTTCACAGGAAATATAATTTAGCCTTACCGACGGAACATTATTCAACTGTTTTGGCCAAAAAAAGGATTTCTTTGGGGCCGATTGACTTTAAACCAAAATACAGACATTGCGCCGAATGCGGAAAAAAAGTTCAAGCCACTTTTCCCAAGGATTATCCCGGCGCTCCGAAAAAGGTTTACTGCGAAGAGTGTTATAATCGGGAGGTGGCGTAGTTCACGCTTCACTGTTCACAGTTCATAGATAAGTTTAAAGAGACCAAACCTCGACAAGTGATAGGTGAACGGTAAAAATGAACGATTGGTGGAGAATATTGTTTGATGGTTGGGGAAGGTCGGAGTGGTATTTTGTTAATTCCTAATTAAAACAAATTGATGCGAGAAATTGTTTACAGAGGGAAGTATCTGACGATGTCTTTGGAAAGAATCGGAGACAATATTTATGAAAGGGTGACTTTGCGCTCGGGGATAAGAGTTATTCCGGTTGACGAATCGGGAAAAGTTTTGTTTATTCGGGAGTTTCGCACTCATGAGAAAAAGTCGCGTTTAAAATTGGTTGGAGGATGGATGGATAAAGAAGGGTTGAGTTCTTTGGAAGTTGCCAGGGAAGAGTTGAGGGAGGAAGTGTCTTTGAAGGCGCGGAAATGGAAGTTGTTTCATACTCACAATACGGCCAATGCTACGGTGGAAGAGAGAGTTGATTATTTTGTGGCTGAGGATTTGGAAAAGATGGAAAAACAACTTAATCCGGATAGTGATGTGGTAGAGGAGATAGTTTTTTTGGACAGGGATGGTTTTTTGAAGAAATTACAACAAGAAAAGATTATTTGGGACAAGGATGTGGCGGTACTTTTTATGTTTTGGGAAGCGAGGCGGAAAACAAATTGTTAGACCAACCGGATTTCTTATTGGTTGGCTAAATATCGATCAGGGACATCAGTTAAGGAGCTTAGTTTTCTGACACTACCATATTACGTAATATGGTAGTGTTGGGAGGGGTGTTTTGATGTTCGTGGTTTGTTGGTAAAAAAGTTTTGGCGGTAGTGTTTTTTGATTTGATTGACACAATTGTTGAAAGTTTTGTCCGGAACATTTGCCTTTTGCGGTGGCGGGTGTTATTCTTAGGAAGAAGATTTTTTAATTTCTATTTTTGCAGTGATGTTGGATATAAAATATATCAGGGAAAATGCCGATAAAATTCAGAAGGCGGCGGACAATAAAAATATAGAATTAGATGTTGGCGAACTGTTGGACGTTGATAGGCAACGGGTTGCTTTGATGCGAGAAATTGAAGATTTGCAGGCTGAGAGGAATGCCATTAGTCAGGAAATAGCTCGGGCTAAAGATGAAGCTGGGCGACGGGAGAAAATAGAAAAAGCCAAGAAAATCAAGGAGAAAATAGAGGAATTGGAACCAAAGTTAAAAAAAGTGAAACAGAAGTTTTTGGAGTTGATGGTCTTGGTGCCGGTTGTTCCGGCGGAAGATGTGCCGGTGGGGAAAAGTGACGAGGATAATGTGGTTGTTTATGAAAAAGGAGAAAAACCCAAGTTTGATTTTAAGCCTAAAGATCATATTCAGTTAGGCAAAGAATTGGATATCATTGATTTTGAGCGAGGAGTAAAGGTGGCCGGTTACCGCGGGTATTATTTGAAAAACGAAGGAGTGACGTTGACGATGGCCTTGATGATGTACGCTTTGCAAAAGATGATTGAAAAAGGATTCTTGCCGATGATTCCGCCAACTTTGGTAAAGGAATTTGCTCTTTTTGGTAGCGGTTATTTTAAAGGAACAACTTACAATCCCGAAGTGGATGAGATTTACGAAGTGGCGACCAAGACTAAAGAGGCGGATGGAAAGACTGCCAAAGAGAAGAAATTTTTGGTGGGGACGGCCGAGCCTTCTCTGCTGGCTTATTATGCTGGGGAGACTCTAAAGGAAGAGCAGTTGCCTTTGCGAATGTGCGGTTACAGTCAATGTTACCGCAGTGAAATTGGTAGTTACGGAAAAGATACCAGGGGTATGTACCGCGTGCACGAATTTATGAAAGTGGAGCAAGTTATATTGGCGCCAGCTGATGTAGAAATGACAGAGAAATTACAGGAGGAAATGGTGTCTATTTCGGAAGAAATTCATAGTGATTTGGGATTGCCCTATCGTAAGTTGGCGATTTGTACTGGTGATATGAGCGCCGGAAAATATAGGATGTTTGATTTGGAGGCCTGGATGCCGGGCAGTAATCGCTGGGGGGAAACGGGTAGCGCTTCAAATTTTTTGGATTGGCAAGCGCGTCGGTTGAAGGTGAAGTATAAAGATAAGAGCGGGAAGAAAAAATATGTTTATATGCTAAACAATACGGTTTTACCTTCACCGCGATCCTTTATTGCTGTTTTAGAAAATTATCAACAAGCCGATGGTAGTGTGGTGGTGCCGGAAGTTTTGAGGCCGTTTATGGCTGGGCAGAAAATTATCAAGAAGAAAACAGTGGCGAAGGGATAAAAAGTGGTCGTTTTGTTTTTTTTGTTAAAAAATAAAAAGTAAAAACGATGAAAAGATTTTTGGCCGGTTTGTTTTTGGTGTTTTTATTGGTGGCCTTTGTAGTGGGTTTGTGGCTGGGAATGCGTTGGCAACGTTTGCGCTATATTGATGCTTGCTTGCAGGCCGGTGGTCAGGTAAGAGATAGTTCTCTTTGTTTGGTAAGGTAGTGATTTGTAGAAATGGATAATATGGTTAAAAGATTGGCGAGATGGCGCTGGCTAGAAAAAATAAAAGAAACAGGGATTTAAAGGATAAAAGGAAAAAAAAGAAATTCAGACGAAAAACAAAAAAGACCAATATAAAGAAAATTTTCTTTTTTCTTTTGTTGTTATCTTTTTTTGCTTTGATTGTTTGGGTTTTGTTTTTCTCTGGAGTTTTGCAAATTAGGACAGTGGAAATTAAAGGAGAGCTGGATGGTGTCCAGGTAGAGAACGTAAAAAGAGAAGTTCTGTCTTTTTTGGAAAATAGGCAAGGAAAAGTGGCGCCGAAAAATAATTTATTATTGTTTTCCGGAGATGAGTTAGCTGGTAGTTTGCAAAAAAAGTATCAGACAATAAAAAAGATTCGCTTTAGAAAAATTTTTCCGGATACTTTAACAGTGACTGTTCAGAAAAGAAAAAAAATTGCTCTCTGGCAGAAGGGTGGGGAGTGTTTTCTTTTTGATGAAGATGTGAATTTGGTAGAGCGGTTTGATTGTCAAAAGCAGTCTATAAAGAAAGTTTGCCAAAAAGAAAAAGAAAAATTGAATGTCCCTTGTTTTATTTTGAAACTGGGTGATTTGGAGGAGGATTTGCTTGCCAGAGATAGTTATCAGCAACGTCGGCGAATTCAGGATGCTTATTTTAAGATATTGGAGGCTTTGCGAAAAACTTTTTATTATGACGACAGTTTGTTGGCGGAAATTCCATCTTTTTTAGCCAAAGAAATTAAAATAGAAAGTGAGAATAACGGTGAGTTGATTTTTGATTTGGCTGGAGATTTGGATTGGCAGTTGAAAAAACTGAGGCTTTTTTTCGAGAAAAAAATTAAACCGACTGATTTGGAGAATTTAGACTACATTGATTTAAGGATTAAGGACAGAATAATTTACAAATTTAAAGAGGGAGCAGAGGAAGGAATGCAAGAGAAAATTGACTAAGTTAAAGTTGTTCTGTTATTTTGTATTTGCAAAGCGGGTGCATTTTTAAGAATTGATGGTGGAAAAATGAAGATTATTACTTGGAATGTGAATGGTCTGCGGGCTATAGAAAAGAAAGGAAAATTAAAAGAACTTCTGGAGAAAGAGAAGCCGGATGTTTTGTTTTTACAGGAAATTAAGGGGAAAGTGGAACAATTTGATGATTGGTTGAAGAATAATAAAGAGTATAAACAGTTTTATCATAGCGCGGAAAAGCCCGGATATGCCGGAACGGGAATTTGGGTAAGAAAAAGTTTTTTTCAAAAGTTGCAGAATGTAGAATTTAAAACTACAGTTCCCAAGGCTCCCAATATGGATGAGGGGCGGATTTCACATCTGACTTTCCAAATTGATTGCTCCCGTCAGCCGGATTTTTGTAAATCTGCGAAAAGTAAACCTTTGCAAATTTATGATTTGCTTTCCATTTATTTTCCCAACGGAGGAAAAAGTGAGCAAGCTTGGCGGGAAAAATTAGTGTTTTATGACAAGGTTTTGGATTATATGAACAAGCTGAGAAAGCGGGGGCATATTGTGATAGTCGGCGGTGATTTTAATGTAGCGCACACTCCTTTGGATATTAAAAGAGCCAAAGAAAATGATGGTAAAATTGGGTTCCATCCCAAGGAAAGGGCTTGGTTGGACAGAGTGGTGGCTGATGGTTGGGTGGATGTTTGGCGAGCGAAAAATCCGGGAGTAACGGATGTTTATTCTTGGTGGAATGTTTTCACCAGGGCGCGAGAGAGAAATGTTGGTTGGCGGATTGATTATTTTTTTATTGATAAGAAATATTTGCCCAGGGTTAAGCGAATTGAATATTTGACCAAGCAGCTCGGTTCCGACCATTGTCCATTATTGATGGAGATTGAGATATGAGGTCAAGGTACATTAAAGGCTTCCGAATTTTGTTTTGCAAAGTCCGATTTTGTGGTTGGTTTTTTTGTTTTTGAGTAAAATTACTATCTCAAGACCCAAACTTTGACAGCGGGGATTTGTATCCCGTTTTTTTTGAATTGTATTTGTTCCAATTTGAGATTGCGACAATAGTTTTTGATTTTTTTAAGAGAGAGTAGAGGATTGTATGGTTGGAGAATAAATTGAGCCTGAGAACAGTCCAATGATCTATCTTCCAAAATTGTGTCCACGTCGTTTAAGTGAAATGGGCGGTAACTCTTAATTTGTGGGTAAGCGGAAAAAACCAAAGTTTTTTCTGAGATGCTGAGAGGATTGCTTTTCTGAAAGGAAATCCCATTGTTGAGCAGAAGATAGTTCTGTTTTTTGAGGGGAAGGCTTTTGATAATTTGTCCAAATTGAAATTGTGTATTTTGGAAAGCTTCGGTGGTACGTGGGTTGCGTCCCCAGAATTTAAAATATAGATAGGATTGGAAAAAACCGGTGACGAAAAATATAGTTATCAGAATGAGAAAGGCTGTTTGCATCACTCGCCAGCGCCATAATTTGAGAGGGTAGAGAGGAGAGTGTTTAAGATGGAGGTATAATCGGCGAAGGTATTCAAAGGGAAGAACTAGCATAATAAAAATGGCCGGAGTAATACCAATGATGCGGAGAAAGTGGGGGATACCTTCCAAACTTAAAACGCCGGGAATAAGCATAACCCAAAAAATGCTTTGGGCAACCAAAGAACCAAGGAAAAGTTTTGGCAGAGGTCGTTTGCGGAAATAATTGATAATTCCCAAGAATATTTCCTTGAGGGAGATAAGAAAGCCCAGAAAAAAGAATAACCCCCAAACAGCCGGCAGAAGAGGGAAAGAATTATAGTTGTGTCGTTGATTACCGTCACCGACAAAGAATATCGATTGAAGGTGCAAAAATAGACTTTTTCCGAAAGCCTGAAGAGGTGTTTGATCATCTTGGGGGTTAAAAATGGAAACAGCGTTTGATCGACCGGAAAAACTGTCGGGATGTTGGGTGAAATATAATAAGAGGGGACCGGCGGATAAAATTGCTCCGAACAGAAAGATTAAAAAATGTAGCCAGTATTTTTTGAGGAGTGATTTTTGAGTGAAGAGTAATCCAGAAGAAATGATGATAAATATTAAGGGAACAACGCGGTAGGCAATGTAAGTATGTAGGCCAAGACCGGTGAGAAGGCCGGCCAGAAAAAAGTAAAAGAAACTTTTTATTTTTTTCTTTGAATCTTTGCCTTGTCGATAGCCGGCTAGGAAAAAGTAAAGAGACCAGACAAGGAAAAAGGGCACCATAATAGCACGGAAAGCTATGCGGGAGAAATTTAGATGACAGAAGGAAGTGGAAAGAGCAAAAACAGCCAAAACAATGGAGGTACGATGTAGTCTCAATTGTCGGAGAAGAAAGTAAAAACCGACAACTGTGAGGACGCCAATGAGAGCGGAAACCAGACGGAGAGCTATGTTGTTAAAACCGAAAATTTTAAAGGAAATGGCCAAAAGATTGATAAACAATCCTTCACGGCCGAAATTTTCGGGATAAAAAATTTGAAAGTGGCCGGAATTTAGGGCGGAAATAGCATCCAAAGCGTTGTAGGCTTCATCATACCAAACTCCGGGAGGAATTTGGTCCAGTTGCCGGAAACGCAAAAAGAAAGCGAGGATAATGATGAAAAATGAAATGAAAATTAGGATGAGATTTTTTGTTTTTTTGTCTGTTTTTGTCATTTTTTTTATTTGAACGAGTGTGTCGGTCTTTATTTTAGTATTTTTATTTTGTGTTGTAAATAAAATATGTTATAATACGTTCGTCTTTAGGTTTAAATAATACTTAAAAATAAAAACAAAAATAATGACAATGACAATGGAGGGACGAGCTTCAGCCGGTCCAAGTTCAAAACCTGAAAATAACAATCCTAATTTTGTCAGGGTTATTTCTTTGGATGCCCCGGGTTCCGGTTATGGTAGTGGTGATACTTTGCGGTTAAAGGGGGAGCAAGAGGAAAAATCAGACATGCCTCCCGGGAGTGAGAAAAGAGAGGGGGTTCTTTCAGAGAATTTGCCGGCCGGGGATTTGCATCAGACGGTTAAGCCGGGTGAGGGAGTTGATGCTTTGTCTGTGGTGGAGAAAATGGGGCTCGAAGCAGAGGGGATACCGGCAGAGGATGGAGTTGCTGAAAGTAGAGTTGCCGGTGATTCAGGCGGTTTGGATGTTGGAAATGAGGGCGCCAAGATTAAAAGGGGTATAATTGACTTGAGTACGGAGTTGCCGGCGACAGGGAAAGGGACTACCGGAGATGGCGAAAATAAGGTTCAAGAATTTACTTTAGATAGATTTGCAGATGAGAAAAAAAAGACTGGTGAAGAGAGGCAACCAGTTAGCATCTCTTCGGGTGATGACATTTTTGCTAACAGTGAGAATAACAAAGAAGCTTTGGAAAGTAGAGAAAAAAAGGGAATAAAAGAACCTAATATTCCAACTTATGGCCGGGGGGAAATCTCTAGACATTTGGGGTCTTTGGCTGAGGGCAGGAAAGGAGTAGGTCAGGGTGATGTTGAAATCGGGGAATTTGGTGGTGTTGACGAAGAGAAGGCAACAGGAGAGCAAACTGAGCCAAGTGGTAAAGGGAAAGGTGGTGAAAG
Organism: Candidatus Moraniibacteriota bacterium; assembly: GCA_027008775.1. Classification (GTDB taxonomy): domain Bacteria; phylum Patescibacteriota; class Minisyncoccia; order Moranbacterales; family DUUL01; genus JALVDV01. The sequence goes on along the minus strand of JALVDV010000003.1, from coordinate 83,253 downwards.
CGGAAAGGGCGAATTTGAAGATTTAAATAAATTGTCAGCGGAGGCCGGAGTAGGAGTGCCGGAGCAGAAAAATGAACCGGATGATTTTACAAGTCGGCAACCGGAGCGAACCACAGTGGTAACCGGAGGGGAAGAAAAAGAGATGAAAAAAGAGGAGGAAAAAGAGATGGAGGAAAAAAAGAAAAGGGAAGTGACTCCCGTTGGACAAGCGGTTGGTGAGGAGGAAAAGAATAAACCGGTTTCAGAAAATAGTGGTGAAAATAGTAGCGAGGAGAGAGAGGTAGATATGAAAGCAGAGGATAGAACTGAAAAAGAGGAAAGTGCTTTGGAAACAAAAGAGAAATTATCATCGGAAGAAAAGGAGCGATTGGTTGAGTTGGTTGGTAAATTTAAAGAATTACAGGAAGAATTGGAGAGATTGCAAGTGCTTTTGACTGAACTGAAAGGACAAGAGCGCGATGTTTTAAACAAAGTGGAAGACGCCGGTTTGAACGGAGTTTCTTTAGATGCTTTGAAAGGAGAAATTGAGGAAAATGAAGAAAGAGTTAGTAATTTAAAAGCGGATCTAAAAGAAGTGGTTGATGGTTTGTTGCAGGAAATAGAGAATAATACCTTGGTAGCCGAAGAGATTGTCAAAGAATCTGTTTTAATGAAGAACAGAGCTTTGGCTGAAGGAGTGAAAAGTGTTCGGGAAAATCAGCTTAAGGGTGTTACCGGGAATAATATGGAGAATCGCTTGGCATCAGAGCAGGTAAAAGAAGAGCCGATTTCCGCTAAAAAGCAGTCGGAGTTAGAGCGGACAGAGGGAGGACCGTCTTCTATCGGAAAAGAAAAAGAACGAGTGGCCGGTGCCGGTTTTGAGCTGGAAAAGGTAAATGAAAAAGAAGTGAGAATATCTGTTGAGGGTCCGGAGAAATTGTTGCCGGCAATAAAGGAAGCAATTCTTTTGTTGGACAAAGAAGTTAGCGAGGATGAGGCCAGGAGTATGGCCAATTCTATCTTGACTGATTTGATGAAAGAAAGTTTGCGCGCGATGGCGGAAAAGGGTTATGGCAGGAAGGGGGCCATTTTGGAAAATGAAAAATTGTGGTCGTCTTTATCTCCAAAAGATGAGATAAAAGTTATCTTGGATGACCGGGGGTTGAAATTATCTGTTGCCAAGGTAGAGGAAATTTTGAATAGTTAAAAAATTACTTTTTAAATTGAAAGATGTTTGGAAAAAATCGGAAGGAAACAGTTTTTGGCAATAACAAGAAAGAAAGAGGTGGAACAAAGATTGAGGCCGGTGAGTTGCTGGAAAATCAACCTTTAGAAACTTCTGCTGTTGAAAAAGTAGAAGGGCAAGATTCCTCTTTAGATACTGAAAAACTTGATTCTATCAGGGAGCGCTTGAACGATATAGATAGAAACTCTGGTTTGGAAAAAGTTGCAAATGGGGATCCATCTATTTTAAAACAACAAATAAATTATCTTTTAATATTAGGAAAGAAAGAACCGAAGGAGTCTTTGGAGTTGGCTGAGGAATCTGAACCGTATGTTCTCAGTGAGGTGCTAGCCGAATTGACGTTTGAAGAATAAGTTTTTAGCGACTGATTTTTGGGAAGAGTGGAGATGTTGATTGACAGAGCAATTTTCTTAATTGTTTTTGTGTTGTTATGAATTACATTTGGTTATTATTTTCAATCGCCTTGCTTAGCGGGTTGGTAATGTTGTTTTCTGTCGTGTGGATTGTTCGCGATTATTTTTTTGTTCGCAAAAAACGTCTGGAGGAGGCTCTGGATATTTCTTTGGACGTTATTAAAGTGGTTAAGACCAAAAGTGATGCTGGCGCTGATAAGGGGGGCGTTTCCAAGGAGCAAGTGGAGAAAGAGGAAATTTCCAGAATGGAACAATTGTTGGTGGCTCTGGCGCGTTTGACAGAAAAGAAATCTTTCTGGCGTAAACAAGCGGTTAATCTCAGTTTTGAAATGGCGGTGCCGGCTAAAGGAGAGCAAATTTCTTTTTATATTGGTTATCCCACTTACCTGAAAGAGGTGGTGGAAAAACAAATTCACAGTTTTTTTCCCTCAGCTCATTTGGAAAGAGTAAAGATGTATAACATTTTTACACCCGGTTGCGCTACCAAGGGATCTTATTTAAAGTTGGCCAAAAGTGATTTCTATCCTATTAAAACTTATCAATATTTAGAAACTGATCCTTTGCACAATATCACGAATGCTCTTTCCAAATTGGACCCGAAGAATGAAGGGGCGGCTGTTCAGATTGTTTTTCATAAGACCAAGCGAAATTGGCGTCTAATTGGAGATAAAGTGGCTCAGGAAATGCAACAGGGTCATCGTTTGAAAGAGGCGGTTAGAAACAGCACGGTTTCCGGAAAGTTTTTGCGGGCTGTGGGTAAAGAAATGGGACGAGCTTTATTTAAAAGGAAAGAGGATGATAGTAGAAACGATTTTTCTGAGGAGCCGGTTTCCTTGACACCGGAGGAGCAAGAAATTATCAAGCAGCTGGAGAACAAGGCGAACAAGGTGAAGTTTGACGCTAATATTAGACTGCTGGCGACGGCGCCTACGGCGGAGAAAGCGGAAGTGGTTTTGCAGGCTATGGAAAATTCTTTTGCGCAATTTGACAATGGTCAGTTAAATAAATTTAAAATTATTAGAGACAAATCAAAAAACGCACGGGAGATTGCCAGGAATTTTATTTACAGATTTTTTGATTCAAAACAGAGAATTGTTCTCAGCACGGAGGAATTAACCAGTGTTTTTCATTTGCCGATTTTTACCACTGAGACTCCAAAGCTAAATATGCTAAAAGCAAAAGAAGCGCCACCGCCGGAGAATTTACCGGAGGAGGGTTTATTATTGGGCTACAATGATTTTCGTGGGGTAAAAACAGAGATCAGGATAAGCGATAGCGATCGCTGGCGCCATCTTTATATCATTGGACAAACCGGTACCGGTAAGTCAACCTTTATTGAAGAGATGGCCAAACAGGATGCCAACAACAACAAAGGGATGTGCGTTATTGATCCGCACGGGGATTTGATAGATAATGTAATGGGCTCAATCCCTCGGGAAAGGGCGGAAGATGTTATCTATTTTGACCCGGCGGATACGGAGCGTCCCTTTGGTTTAAATATGATGGAATACGACGAGAAATATCCGGAGCAAAAAACTTTTGTTATCAATGAAATGATTTCCATCTTTGACAAGTTATATGACTTGAAACAGACTGGTGGCCCGATGTTTGAGCAATATATGCGAAATGCGATGTTGTTGGTGATGGACAGTCCGGAATTGGGTTCAACTTTATTGGAGATTCCGCGAGTTTTTCGCGACCCTGAATTTAGGAAGGAAAAATTGAAGCGTTGTAAGGATATGACTGTGGTTGATTTTTGGAAGAAGGAAGCGGAAAAGGCCGGCGGGGAAGCAGCGATGGAAAATATCGCTCCTTACATAACTTCCAAATTGGTAACTTTTGTCTCCAATGATATGATGAGGCCGATTATCGCTCAGCAGAAAAGCACTATCAATTTTCGGGAAGTAATGGACAGTGGCAAGATATTGTTGGTTAACTTGTCAAAAGGGAAAATCGGAGAGATCAACAGTCACCTTTTGGGAATGGTGGTGGTGGGAAAGTTGTTGATGGCGGCTTTGTCAAGGGTGGATATGCCGGAAAAGGAAAGGAGAGCTTTCTATCTGTATATTGATGAGTTCCAAAATTTTACCACTGATTCCATTTCGCAAATTTTGGCGGAGGCCAGGAAGTACAGATTATCTTTGACTATTGCGCATCAGTTTATCGGGCAATTGTCGGAGAATATTTCCAAAGCGGTTTTCGGAAATGTGGGTTCTATGACCGCTTTCAGAGTGGGGGCGGAAGACGCGGAGTTTTTGGAAAAGCAATTTGCGCCGGTTTTTGACGCCAATGATTTGATAAATTTAGATAATTACCAATGTTATGCCAAGTTGCTGATCAACAATCAGGCGACGGCGCCATTTAATATGAAAACTTATCCGCCAACCAAGGGAGATGAAAAAATGAAGGAACTTTTGAAAGAGTTGTCACGCTATAAATACGGTCGCTCACGAAAAATTGTGGAAGAGGAAATTGAAAGACGATTTAAATCGGTGACGGGAGATGGTGAAAAGTCGGAGGAAAAAGAGAAAGAGAATGATGATTTGGATGATTTTGAGAGTTTGTTGGAGTAGGTCGGGAAGCATTCTTGCGTAGCCATTTTTATAACATTTGTTCCAAACCAAGTGTGGTCGCACTTGGTTTGGGAAATCTAAATTTGTGGTTTTCTATGGAGTGTTAAAATTTTTTGTAGTTTTTTGTATTAAAATATCCTTCTGATATAATCCATACAATTATTCAATTGAATGATTGTATATCAATACACTTTTTCATCATCTTGGCACGGTCGTGAGATTATGATAAAGTGATATTTATTTTTTATCATCTTGTCACGGTCGTGTTGTTATGATGAGATTTGAAAAACTGTTGAAAAACCGTCGGGGCGAGGTGTCGCTCCGACGGTTTAATATTGAGGGTATGAGGATTAGCCATATTTGGTATAGTAGATTCCTATACCTCTCTTTTCCCTCATTGGTTGTTCTCTACTTTCTTCTCCTAGTTGCTCTTTGTTTTTTTCTTTGGGTGAGTTTCTTTTTTTGAAAATAAAAACCCACCTCGCTGAAAAACATCTAATCCCAGATTTTTCTTGATTCATTAGTAGTTATGACAACACCTCCCAGTAAGAAATGTTTTTGATTTATTTTTATGCCGAGGATGTGTTTTTGGCAAGTTCAAGTACGGCAGGTGTTAATCGTCATCGCTTAAGACTATTAAGCCATAGGATTGCAGCACGGTAAGTCTCTCAGTATATTCAAAATTCATATTTTTTAATACTTGTTGAGATGCAAAATCATTAAAATAGTGCAGGGTGTAAATTGTCAACAGTAATGTTTTTTCTGAGTCAGTAATCCCATTATTAAAATCAGCCATCAGTGATTCCTCCTTTTAAATTTTAAGTTTTTTCGCCCTGGGCGGATGGACCGGTCTGGGGTGGTAAGTTCTAAAAGAGTGTTTAATTTTAAATTTTAGATTTTTGAAATTAGGAGTAAAATTGAGGGATTATCGGTTTTTGAATGGGAGGTTTTGAGTTTGACGTCATTCGGGTCTTGACAATTTTTTTTTCGTATTAGAGTGAGGACGCTAGTCAATGGGCTAGTGTTTTTTTAAAATTTTTAGAAAAAATCAAAAAAAAGGAGGTTTTATTATGTTTGGAGCGTTTGAAGATTTAATGAGAGCAATATTCGAGACAGAGGGGGATGAGGATAACTCCCTAAAAAATGCCATGTCTGAGCACAAGGAGCCGACTCATATTTTTGAGTCGGCTGAGAATGTTGGTTTGAGGGCCCAGATTCTGATGCTTCAGAGCGCTCTTGTCGGGTTCGCCGAGGAGCGGGAGCTCCTGGCGAAGGAGGTGGAGAGACTCCAGGAGAAAATTTCTAAGTTTGAAGAGGAAAATACTCGTCTCTGGCATGAGAACGAGCGTTTTCGCTCCGAGAACCGGAATCTAAAAGGAACTTTACAGCAACAGGATGAGGAGATTGCTAGGTTGCAAGCCATGGTTTCTAATCTCTGCGCTAAGTTGGAGGCTGCTCATTCCGAAGTCGATGATGATGGGGGTGCAGACGAAAGTTCTGCTTCTGTCGGGGCTGAAACCGGCGGAGATGAGAGTGACGGCGAGTCTGAGGTCGTCGAGACGGGCGAAAGTCCTGAAGCAGGGGCCGGGTCTAGTACTAGCTCCACCTCTATGTCTTTTTGTGTAGATAAGTAAAATCTTTTTTCGTTGATAATTTTTGAGCCAAGGAATTAATTGATTCCTTGGCTCTTTTTTATCAACTTTATCGATCAAGATTAATGCTAAATGTGAATGCCGGATTTACGCTAACTTTGGGAAATCTAAATTTGTGGTTTTCTACAGAGTGTTAAATTTTTTGTAGTTTTTTGTATTAAAATATCCTTCTGATATAATCCATACAATTATTCAATTGAATGATTGTATATCAATACACTTTTTCATCATCTTGGCACGGTCGTGTTATTATGATGAGATGACGCTTGCTGTTTTTCATCATTTTCTCACGGTCGTGTTATTATGATGAAGCTAAATTATTGTGGTAAAGTTACACTTTTATGCAATTTTGATACAAAGAGGTTTTAGTTTGAGATTGGCGTCGGCGTCAAGATTTTTCCAGTTGTTTCTGGGGATTTTTAGTTTGTTGCTTTGTTTGTAGTAAAGATATTTATAATATCCGGCAATAGCTATCATTACAGCGTTGTCGCCGGTCAAAGTTAAGGGTGGCATTTTAAGGGCTAACCCTTCTTTTTCAATAGCGTTTTGCAATTTGGTACGTAAGCGAGTATTGGCGGAAACTCCACCGGCCAGGCTGACGGTTTTAGCGGGATATTTTTTTAAAGCGCGGATAGTTTTAGTAACCAAGACATCTACAACCGCTTCTTGGAATTCAAAGCAAATTTTTTCTTTGGACTCCTGGGAAGAGAGATTGTTTTTTTGACTGTGGTACAGAACAGCTGTTTTTAAACCGGAAAAAGAAAAGTCAAAGTTCGGTTTGTTGAGCATAGGACGGGGGAACAGTTTTTTTTGGGAGGGACTGTTTGTTTGCTTGTCCAGTTTGTTTAAATTAATTTTGTTTTTCCGGATATAGTTGTCGGCCAGTTGGGAAACAAGTGGTCCACCCGGGTAGCCGAGGTTGAGAATTTTGGCAACTTTATCAAAGGCTTCGCCGGCGGCGTCATCTTGGGTTTCGCCGATGATTTGGAAAGCAAATGGTTGTTTACTGTAAATCAGCTGAGTGTGGCCGCCGGAGACAGTAAGGGTTAAAAGGGGAAATTGTTCCGGGGAAATTTGAAAGTTTAGTTGCTCGTCAAAGAAAGCGGATAAGATATGACCGGCGATATGGTGAACACCCACCAAAGGTTTTTGTTGAAAGTAAGATAGAGCTTTGGCGCTGTTGACACCGAGAAGAAGAGCGGGAATCAGTCCGGGTCCGTTGGTGACGGCGAATAAATCAATGTCGGAGAGTTTAAGCTTGGCTATTTCTAAAGCTTCATTGAGGACGGGAGTTATATTTTTCAGGTGTTCGCGGGCGGCCAGGTTAGGAACTACACCACCCCATTCAGCGTGCAATTTTACTTGGGAGCTTACCACATTGGCAAGGGTTTTAGATTTGTTTTTTTGCGCTTGAACGATGGCCACCGCTGTTTCGTCGCAAGATGTTTCCAGAGAAAGAATTAGCATAATGGTTGAAATGATTATTTAAGAAGTTAAGGAGTCGCAGATTTGCGAATTAAGTGATTGAGAGGAGATTGGGAAACCGAAATGAGAGTCAATAATGATTAAATTTTAGAAGCGGTTTTTCTGTAGAATAGTAAAACGGTTATACCGATAAAAATCATCAACAGACAAAGTAATTGTCCCATAGTCAGCCAACCGAGAGCAATGAAACCAAGTTGAGGATCCGGCTGACGAAAAAACTCAATCAGAAAACGAATTATTCCGTAGAGAATTAAAAATAAGGGGAAAAGTTTATTTTGGCAAGTGGGGAAGCGTTGGCAGTATTGGAGAATTAAAAACAATACCAGACCTTCTCCCAAAGCTTCGTACAATTGGGAAGGATGGCGGAGGAGACCCGCTCTTTTCTCGGTGGGGCTGAAGTACATTCCCAGGGGACTGTCGGTGAGGCGTCCGTAAAGTTCACGGTTAAAAAAATTGCCCAAGCGTCCCCAGAAATAGCCGAGAGGAAAAGCCGGCGTGGCAAAATTTAGTAAAGAGTAGAAATCTATTTTGTATTTCCGGCTGGTCCACCAGGAAGACAGGAGAGCTCCCACTAATCCGCCGTGAAAAGAGAGTCCGTAAAAGCCGATGAATTTGTTTTGGGAATCAAAGGGAGAAAGCGTTGAAAGAGGGTGATGGACCAAGTTGGAAAAATCGTAAAAAATGAGGTAGCCGATTTTACCGCCGATGATGGCGCCCAGAAAAGCGGAGAATAAAATAATTTCCAAATTGCCAAGGTTGAGATTCGCAGGAATGTTTCTATTGTTTGACAGGCGATTTTTTAAGAGCAGATAAATTGTCAATAAAGCCAAAAGATAGGAGAGAGAATACCAACGGAGAGAAAGGCCGCCGATTTGGAAAATGACCGGATTGAGATGAAGAGGCAAGTCTGCCCAAAAAGGGAGCATTTGGTTTAATTGAAAAATTATGTTATATTTCAAGTATAAAATAATCATTAAAAACAAACAAATGAGAGGAAAAACTATACCGAAAATTGGGTTGATGGCTCTGGTGGTAATGATGGCAATTGTTTTGGCTGGTTGTGGTAAACAGGCAGAACAAGAGAAAGCGAGCGGAGACTTGATGAGTTCCATTAAGAATAATCAGGCGGTAGAGAAAGGGGAAGGAGTGGTGAAAAATTTAAAAAAGGCTCTTAGCAGTGGGAAGGTGATGAAGTGTGAAAGTAAAATGGGTGAAGATGCATCGGTAATTTATATTAAGAGTAAAGATATTAAAACCCAACACAAGATTGGTGATGGGACAATGAATGTTTTGGTGAAAGATGGAGTGATGTATTATTGGCAAGAAGGCGCTAAGAAGGGAAATAAAATGAAACAAGATTGTATGGAAGACCTGGCTTCTTCGTTGCCAGGTGGCGATGAACAAATTAGTCCCAAAGAGTACGATGTGGATGAAATGGATGTTAAAGTGGAAAAGGGAGAAATAAAGTGTACGCCGGTTTTGTCGGGAGTTGATTTCAGTGTTCCCAAGAATGTGGAGTTTGTTGACCAATGTCAAGCTTTGAAAGATTCAATGTCAAAACTGAAAAATTTACAACAAAATATGCCTTCCTTGGGACAAGAGTAATCTCAAATCAAGGAAAAATATTTTAGATAAACAAAAGTCGGATTTTCCGGCTTTTGTTTTGTCTAAAAAAATGTATAATTGAAGAGGATAAATTTTCGTGGTTAAAATTATTTCATTTTATAAAAAATAAAATAAAAAAAGATGATTGACTTTTTTGTTGGTCTCGGATTGTCTAAGACGCAAGCCGGGGATTTGAATTTATTTCTAATGATGCTGGTTTGCAGTTTGGTTTTAATATTTCTGGTCAAAAAAAACAAAGTGGTTGCTTTTGCTTTCTCTGTTTACGTGGCCTATTTTTTAACGCGTTTGAGTTATTTTGAACTCACTGCAACTTATATTGGTAAGATAACAGTCTTTTTATTCTTGGCGTTTTTAATCCATTATGCCCTATTGGCTCCGTTGGTATCGGTAAAGTTGGGTAGGGGAAATCTCTTGCGTTGGTTGAAAAGAATAATAATCGCTTTGACGGTTGTTGGTTTAATGACAACAGTTATTTTGGACTGGTTGCCAACCAAAGAGGTTGTTAAGTTGCTTTCTCCTTTTACTTTAAAATTGTTTACCACCAAGGTAGCCAAGTTGATTTGGGGAGTGTTGCCTTTGTTGGCAATCGCTTTGTTGCGAAAAAAAGAGAACTAGCCGAGTGAAATTTTCAGGTTACCTCTTAACCAGTTTTAGCCATTCCGGTTCGGGAGCTTGAAAGGAGTAGTTTTTTCCTTGATAGTTAAACTTTAGGCTTTGCGCTTGTAAGAAGTGGCCGGGATAGTTGCGGTTGCAGTTTTTTAGAAAACGACGGCCGTATTTTTGGTCGCCGACCAAGGGTAACCCTACTGAGCTTAGGTGGACGCGGATTTGGTGTTTGCGTCCGGTGGTTGGGCGAGCCTCCAGTAAACTGATAGTGATGCTTTGTTTTTTGCGACCGTTGAAGCGGTGAGGACAAGGTAATTGACTTTGTCGGAGTTGGCGGTAAAAAGTCTCAGCCTCTTTAGGGTTTATCAGTTTTTCCGGGTTATGAGAAGTGGCTTGTTTGGTATGGTCTCGCTTGGATTTACCGATGTAGTTTTTAATTCGGCGGAAAGGATTTTTTTTGTCCGAGTTCGCTGGTAGGCCTTTCTTTTTATGTAAATTATAGGAAAGGGCCCAATAGGTCTTCTCAATTTTGTGTTGCTGGAACATTTTTTTAAATTTACGAAAAGCTTCTTGGTGGCGGGGAATAATCATCAGGCCGGAGGTGTCTTTGTCTAGACGGTGAACGATGGCCGGCCTGGTGAAGTCTTCGCCAACATTTTTTAAATCTGGTGAAAAATTTAACAGACCACCAGCCAGAGTGGGCGGAAGGGAATTATTTTCCACATCAAAAAGACTGGGGTGAACGGATAAACCGGCCGGTTTGTAAATGATAAAAAAGTCGGGGTATTTGGTCACCACTTTTATTTTCACTGCCGGGTTGGCCGGCAGTGAAGTTGGTTGAGACGGTTTTTGCAGTTTTAATTTGATTTCAATAACATCCCGGAATTTTAGTTGGAATTTGGGTGTCCGTGGTTTTTGATTAACGAGGATCAATTTATTCTTGATGTTCTTCTGAAAAAAGCGACGGGAAAACTCGGGAAATTTTTCCGACAGAAATTTATCCAATCTTTGCGGTTGCGATTGATTGTAAATTATTTTTGCGAAAGTCTTTTGAGTCATTGATTGACGGAGGTGAGTTGTTTAATTCTTTGATTTTGAGAGAAATGTTTGTTGTTATGGTAACCGAGCTTTGCGTTGGCGTCAATGAAGGTTGCATTGTTGAAGTTTTTGTGTTAGTATCGGTGAAGTGAAATTATAAGAAGTTAATGAAGCTGGTTTGTTCGTAATTTTTACGGCAAAGCGGTGAGTAAGTTTATGGCTCTAACAGCTAGACAGAAAAAGAATACAATGAAGAAACTTCAGCGACACCAGAACGATACCGGTTCGGCTGAGGTGCAAATAGCTATTTTAACCAGACGAATAAACGAGTTGGTTAAGCATTTGAAAAAAAACGCCAAGGACAAACATTCCCGCAAAGGTTTGTTGGGAATGATTTCCAAGCGAAGAAAATTGTTGGCTTATCTGAAAAATACGAACGAAAAACTTTACAAAAAGGTTTTGAAGGAAACCGGGCTTAAAAAATAAAATTTGATTTATGGCTAAATTTCCGGAGCAACGGGTAGGTGTTTTGGTTGACATCCAAAATATGTATTATAGTTCCAAGGTTCTTTACAAAAGAAAGACCAATTTTAAAGAAATTTTGAAGCAAGCTGTTGGCAACCGGAAATTGATCAGGGCAATTGCCTATGGTATCAGAACGGAGGAGGGCTTGGAAGAGAAATTTTTTGAGTCCTTGGTTAAAGCCGGCTATGAAGTGAAGACTAAAGATTTGCAAGTTTTTCGCGGAGGAATGAAAAAGGGTGATTGGGACGTGGGTATTACTATTGATGCCGTCAAGTTGGCCAGTAATCTGGATGTAATTGTTTTGGTTAGCGGTGATGGAGACTACGTTCCGTTGGTGCGTTATTTGCAATATAACAGGGGAACCAGAGTGGAGGTTATGGCTTTTAAGGAAAGTTCCTCTCGTCTTTTGTTGGAGGTGGCCGATGATTTTACCAATTTAAGCGAAAATCGTAAATTTTTACTCAGAGATTAAATCGGTTGGGTAGCAATTTGACAATTTAGGACGCAGTTTGGAGTTTGTTGTTTTGCGGTCTTGCCAGCCCGAGGCTGGTCCGCCTAGGGCGGAAAAACCTGGGATAGCCCGGTTGATTCTAGAAATTGAAGGAGAGATGGCAGAGTGGTCGAATGCGACGGTCTTGAAAACCGTTGAGGCGTAAGCCTCCCTGGGTTCGAATCCCAGTCTCTCCGCCAAGATGAAATGTTTTTTGGGGATGTGGTGAAATTGGTAGACACGCTAGTCTTAGGAACTAGTGCTTCGGCGTGTGGGTTCGAGTCCCACCATCCCCACCAAAGTTGTTTCTGATAAAAAATTGTTTTGTCAAATTTTAAAAGCGACTTATCGCCGGTTGGCAATGAGTCGCTTTGTTTTTATTCGGCGATGGTTAAACTAATGCTTGTTTCCATTGCCTTTTTTCCTTCTATTTTTACTTGTCCAACAAACTTTACCGTTCGGAAACGCTGGCGCAATTTCCAAACGGTATATTTCACCGTGTCTCCGGGAACGGCCTGTTTTTTGATTAAGCCGTTCCCGAAACCGGTGAAGAAGACCGGCGGTATTCCTTTCCTTCTCTCTTGTGATGTTAAAAAGAGAAGGATGCCGGCCACCTGATTGAGGCCTTCCAGCATTAACACCCCGGGAAAAACCGGGTTCCCGGGGAAATGCATTTTGGTCCACCAGGCGGAGCCGTCCACCCTTTGCTCGGCGGACAGCCCTATTACTTCCCCGGTAACTGGATATTTATATCTTTTGGATATCCGATTCGGGATAACCCATTCCGGGGCAAAAGGGAGGATGTCCAGTATTTCCTCCCTTTCTAAAATAAATTTTTCAGCTACAAGATTTTTTTCGTCCATAATCCCTCCTTTTTTATTTTGCCAGTAGCCAAACGGCTGCCAGAGATAGAATAATACCGGAAATTTTACCGGTATTTAATTTGTCTCCGTAGAAAATGGTTCCGCCGATGGTTACGACGAGAACCATTAAGACTAGGGAAATGGGCACAAAAGTTGGCGCCCATTCCTTCTTCACACAGAGCAGGACATAAGCGATAAATCCTGCTCCATTAAGCATTCCGGCCAGCAAAGGCCGGATGAGCGACCGGGCACTAATGGAAATCTCCATACCCGAAAATGTCAGAGCAATCAGCGGCACCAAGGTGCCGATTAAAACAAAAATTGAGGTTGTCAACGGGGGAGCTGACGACTCCCTGACCACTAGTGGCCAACCGCCGAAGCCAAGGGCGGTCAAAAAGGTGTAAATCCAGGCCATTTTTTGTTTCCTCCTTTTTTAGGTTTTTTTTGTTCAATGTGCTGTAATCAAGCGTTTGTTTCTTGTTAAAAAACAGCGCTTGATTAACGACTGAGTGTAAATCAAATGGTAATTTTTGTCAATCAGATATTTGCTTTTTGCCAACTTGTTACACAAATTTGGCCGGATGATAAAGAGCAGACCTTTGCGATTTTGTGAATGTCGGGTCTTGATTTATAAAAAAGTGGAGCCTTGAGGCTCCACTGAAAGCTACAAATTATCCAATTTATTTGATAAATAGGAAGATAAAAAATGTGGCAAGGATTGCTCCTGCTGTCAGCGCTATAATAAATCTTGCCAGGAGCGTATAACTTATTGCGATAGGGTATTGATAGTTGGGAATTGTAATAATCTCTTTTTTATTCAGAAATAAATAAATAGAAAAAAAACTGAAAAGCCAAATAGTTAGGCCAAAAGAAATTTTGGTAAGATTTTCTGTTATAAACTGCTCCATTTTCTTGTCCCCCTTGTTTTTTAATTGAAAAGAACTTGTTTACTGTTAGTTAAGCACAATTTTGTGGAAATGGCAACGGTTGGTGGGCGAGAGGAGTTGTGCTAAAATGGAGTTTGCTTAGTCTTTATCTTAGCTATTAAAATGAGTGATTTGTTGCGGGAATTGAATGATAAACAACGAGAGGCGGTTTTGCAAACCGAAGGGCCGGTTTTGATTTTGGCCGGCGCCGGTTCCGGCAAAACCAGAACGCTGACCCATAGAATTGCTTATCTGATTAAAGAAAAAAAAGTGAATCCGCAAAATATTTTGGCGGTCACTTTTACCAACAAAGCGGCCGGAGAAATGGCGGAGAGGGTGAGGCGATTATTAGGTGTTGCCGAGGAAGCGGGGTTTTATTCTTCTCTGTTGCCGGTTTTGGGAACGTTTCACTCCGTTTGTGTCAGGATTTTGCGGAAAGAGATTGAATATTTGGGTTACAAGAAAAATTTTGTGATTTATGACGACCAAGACCAAAAAGCTCTGCTAAAGAGAGTGATGAAAGAGTTGTCTATTTCAGACAAGGAGGTAAAGGTTGGCTTGGCAACGGCGGTGATTTCTTCCGCCAAGAATAAATTGTGGACGCCGGCAGATTACGGACGGACGGTGGAAAATTACAAGGAGGAGTTGTTGGCTAAGATTTTTAAAAAATATCAAGCGGAATTGAAAAAAGCCGACGCTTTGGATTTTGATGATTTGATAATGAAAACAGTTGAGCTTTTTGAAACTTTTCCCAAGGTTTTGGAAAAATATCAGGAAATTTTCCGCTATTTGATGGTGGATGAGTATCAGGATACGAATAGGGCGCAGTACAGATTACTGAAGTTGTTGGCGGAAAAATATCGTAATCTTTGCGTGGTGGGAGATGATTATCAATCGGTTTATCGCTGGCGCGGAGCGGACATTGAAAATATCCTAAATTTTGAAAGAGATTATCCGGAGGCCAAAGTAATTTTATTGGAGCAGAATTATCGCAGTACACAAATCATTTTGGATGCGGCCGATTCGGTGATTAGAAACAATAAATGGCAAAAGCGAAAAAAATTGTGGACGGAGAAAAAGGAAGGAGAAAAAATTGTTTTGCATTGCGCCGACGATGAGGAGGATGAAGCGCGACTGGTGGTGGAGGAGATAGAAAAATTAAACAAAGAAGAGGGAATCGGCTTTGAAGAAATGGCGGTTTTATACAGAACGAATGCCCAGTCTCGTGTTTTGGAAGAGTACTTTATGAAATTTGGTTTACCTTACAAGATTGTGGGTGGTTTGCGTTTTTATCAACGCAAGGAAATCAAGGATATTGTTGCCTATCTTTACTTTTTGGAAAATCCCAAAGATAAAGTTAGCTTATTGCGGATTATCAATGAACCGAAGCGCGGGCTGGGTGTTAAGACAGTGGAAAAAATTTTGTTGGCGGCGGAAGAGTATGGCGGTGATGTTTTGCAGGTTCTGCAAAATTTAGAGCGGTTGTCGCTGGAAGGGAAGTTGAATTTGCCGGCAAGCAAATTGGTGGTTTTACGACAGTTTGCCGAATTGATTTTAAATTTAAAAAAGAGGGCCGGCCAAAAATCTTTGAAAAGTCTGGTTGAGGATCTTTATCGGGAGAGTGGATATGAGGCTTCTTTAGCGAATATGGGTGACGAGGGTCTGGGGCGACAGGAAAATATTTTGGAATTATTGACGGTGGCGGAGAGTTATGACAACCTGGAATTGGATGATTTGGATTTGCCAAGCAGTCGGTCGGTGAAAGTTGATGAAGCGGAACGGCGACGAGCAGTCTTGAGGAAATTTTTGGAAGATGTGACTTTAATTTCTCAGACCGATCGTGATTTAAATGCCAAGTCGGTGGTGCCTTTAATGACTATCCATAGCGCCAAAGGATTGGAATTTAAAGTGGTTTTTGTGGTGGGGATGGAAGAAGGTTTATTTCCCCACTCCCAGGCCGGCTTTGAGGAAAAAGAAATGGAAGAGGAGCGTCGTCTGTGTTATGTGGCCATTACGCGCGCTAAGGAGAAATTGTATTTGCTTTACACGCGAGAAAGAGCTATTTACGGCTCCAGACAAACAAGCTTGGTTTCTCGGTTTATTGAGGAAATTGATAAGGAATTGTTGGAAGAGAGACTGACGGAAGAAGATGAGGAGGACTCCGAATTTATTTATGAAAAAGAAGAGGAGAATTCTTTCAAAAGGAAGCCGATTTTTTGGCGAGAATCCGGTTTAGCGCAAAAGAAAAAAGAACAACGACAGGCGGAAAAGAAAAGAAAAATAAATGATGCCTGGCGAGATGGCGATAAAGTGAAGCACAAATATTTTGGCGAAGGAATTGTGGTTTCAGTGGATGAAGAGCTTGTAACGGTGGCTTTTGCGGGAGTGGGTGTAAAAAAGTTGGCCAAAGCGGTAGTTGAATTGAAAAAGGTTTAGTTGTCTTGAGGGGGGATGGAGGTGAATGTTTGCGGTTACGAGAGGTGTTAGATTGGTGGGAAATATTAGAAATATAAGGGGGTTAGGATTGTGAGAGTCTTGAATTGTTAATTTTACTAAGTTTTGCTGATGAAAAAAGTGGTGTTGTGGTCAGTTATTTTGGCGGGGGTGTTTTTGTTTTGTTGGCGAGAAAGCTCTTTTTGTTGGAAAAGAAGCGTAGGAAATTATTTTCCTCAAAACAAAGAAGTGGTTGTGGTAGTGGATGGTTTTCAATTGCTTAGTTGGAGAACCGATAAGAAAACGGTTAAAAATGTTTTGGCGGAAATCGGTTGGCAACTTGATGAAAAGGATGAAGTTTATCCTGGTTTATCGGCTAGTCTGCGAGGAGGGGAAAGAATTTTTTTACGGCGGTCTGTTCCGGTGGTGATAGAAGCGGATGGAAAGGAGAGAAAAGTTAGAGTTTTGTCTCGCCGAGTGGAAAATGTTTTGAGGGAAGTCGGCTTAACTTTGGGTCCTTTTGATAAGGTGGAACCATCTTTGGATAGCTTTATTTTTGAAAATGTGAAAGTTACAGTGACTCGGGTGGAACGCAAGGAGGTTACCGAAATCAAAGAAATTGATTTTAAGACCATTGAGAAAAAGGACAAGAAGTTGAAATGGGGAGTGAGAAAAGTGAAACGCGCCGGTGAAAAGGGAAAAAGGGAAGTGAAATATCTGGTTGTTTATCATAACGGCAAGGAGGTGGCGAGAAAGAAATTGGCTACGCGAATTTTGAAAAAGCCGGTGGATGAAATTGTGGTGGTGGGGACCAAGATTAAGATTGGACGGGTGCAGAGGGGATTGGCCAGCTGGTATGCCTATACCGGTAAAATGGCGGCCGCTTCTACCACTTTTCCCAAGGGGACTTGGTTACGAGTGACGGCGGTGAACAGTGGCAAACAAATTTTTGTGCAGGTTAACGATTACGGTCCCGACCCCAGTAGCGGAAAAATTTTGGATTTGGACAAGGAGGCTTTCCGAAAGCTGGCGCCTCTGGGCGCGGGAGTGATTGAAGTAAAAATTGAGGAGATAAAGTAGCCGATTTGTAGATTTTGATTGTTTGCCCGGTTGGAATATGTAAAGATATATAAAATTTGATAAAAAGTATTAACAAATTTAAATTACTTTATTATGAAAATTGCAATTATTTCCGATATTCATGACCAAGTGGCCAATTTGCAGTGGGCTTTGGAGGAAATGCGTCGGGAACAAGTGGAACATGTTTTTGCTTTGGGTGATTACTGTAGTCCTTATATAGTGGAGAGGTTGGGTTTGGTCGGGGTGCCGGTGACAGCCGTTTGGGGAAATAATGACGGAGATAAAGTGGCCATGTTTAAAGCGGTTTTGGCTGACAAGAACAATTCCATTCATTTTAAAAAAGGAGTTTTTGCCGAAGTGGAATTGGCGGGAGAAAGGTATTTTATCACCCACTATCCTTTGTTGGCGGAAAATGCCGCTTTGTCCGGTAAGTATCGGGCGGTTTTTTACGGACACACGCACGAACAAAAAAAAGAGTATCGGGGAGATACTCTGACAGTTAATCCGGGAAAATTGGCTTTGTATCCGAATTCTTTGGTTAGTTTTGCCGTTTATGATTCGGAGAAAAATGATGTTAAGTTTGTGAGGAAAAAATGATTACTGTTCATCAGTCTGTAGACAATGTTCGTATATGGTATATACGAATCAGGATTAATTCTGAGAAACAACCAAGCCGAAACTGGGTTGATCTAGACTAGGAATTAATCCCTCGGGACCAGATATATTTTCCCCTTGTCTACAGGCGGATGCCAATAATGCTTTGTGAAAAGAGCTTTTCTGTTGTATACTGAAAATGATATTGAGAACCGGTATGTCTTGTCTAATTGCGGCTTCTTAAGATGAGCGTTAACAACAAGACGTGTCATTATAGCAATATTGTTTAAATTTGTCAAGCTTTTTGATTTAAGAAAATGTTAACTTCAAACAAGCGAGTTGATCAGGAGGAAGAGCAGTTGGAAACCACTCTGCGGCCTTTGAATTTTGCCGAATATGTTGGGCAGGAGAAAGTGAAAAATAATTTAAAGATTTTGATTGAGGCGGCCAAGAAAAGAGGGGAGACGATAGAGCATGTTTTATTGTTTGGTTCTCCCGGGTTGGGAAAAACAACCTTGTCGCATATTATTGCGCGGGAAATGGGCGCAGGCATAAAATCCACTTCCGGACCGGCGATTGAAAGGGTGGCTGATTTGGGTTCCATTATCACTAATTTAAATGATGGTGATATTTTGTTTGTGGATGAAATCCATCGTTTGAGCAAGGTGGTGGAGGAGGTTTTGTATCCGGCGATGGAGGATGGCGTTTTGGATATTATTGTGGGGAAGGGTCCTTCGGCGCGGACCATTCAGCTGGAGTTACCCAAATTTACTTTAATTGGAGCGACTACCAGGTTGGGAATGTTGTCGGCGCCTTTGCGAAATCGTTTTGGTGTAATTTATCGTTTGGAATTTTATTCGGAAGATGAGATTGCGCAGATTGTAAAAAGATCCAGTCGGATTTTAAAGGCTGAAATTGATGAGGGTGGTTGTCGGGAGATAGCGCGGCGTTCTCGGCATACTCCCCGAATAGCCAATCGCCTGCTGAAAAGAGTGAGAGATTTGGCTCAGATTAGAGAGCAAAAGGTGATTGACAGGAAGATTGCGCGGGAAGCTTTGGATATGTTGGAGATTGATGAGTTGGGATTGGAGCCGGCGGATCGGGAATTGTTGTCCATAATGATTAAAAAATTTGCCGGCGGTCCGGTGGGCGTGCAAACTTTGGCGGCCGCTTTTTCGGAAGAACCACAGACAATTGAAGAGGTTTATGAGCCGTTTTTGATGAAGAAGGGATTTTTGGAGAGAACTCCGCGGGGAAGAATGGTGACCAGGCGAGCTTATGAACATTTGAATTTGGATTATCCGGAGACAGATAAAATTTTTGATTAATTTTTCACGATCAATTTTATGGTGGAAATTTTGTTGTTACTTTATTTGGGATTTATTGTTGCTGTTTTGGGAGCCTTGGTAATGATTACCTATCATTTGTTGAGTTTTCGCCTGAATCCTTCCTTGGCTCGCTTTATGATAACTTTGATGTGGTCCGGAGCGATAATCCTTTTATTGTTGAACGTCTATTATTTTTACCGTATAGACTGGGAGGTTTTGTTGGCGGAGTTTTTGTTATAGAATTATAAATTTTATTTTTTTAAAATGACAAAAGAAGAAATTTTACAGTACAAAAGGCGCTACAAAAATTATGATTTCAAAAACAAAAAGGCGGATGAGGACATTATTTTGGTGGTTAGACAACACTGGTTGGTGTTTCTTTACGAATTTTTGCCCTATATTATAGCCTTGATTTTTTTGGTTGTTGTTCATTTTGTTTTACAGGAATACGGTTTTGTCTTTTTTCCCGCTTTTAACAGCGATTTGGCTATCTTTCTGGAATTGGTGGTGGGAATAGTTTTGTGGGTTTTGTTTTTTATTTCTTGGGTTGACTTTTATTTTGATGTTTGGATTGTAACAACTCACAGGGTGGTTGATATTGAGCAATTGGGTTTGTTTAACAGAAATGTCAGTGAGTTGGAACATAGTAAAGTGCAGGATGTGACCACTGAAATCCACGGTTTCTTGCCGACTCTCTTGAATTTCGGTTATGTTTATATTCAAACGGCCGGAAAAAAAGGAAGGTTCATTTTTAAAAACGTGCCTCATCCGGATAAAATTAGAAAGTTGATTGTTGAGTTGCAAAAGAGGGAAGATTTAAGACGTTGAGAAAGTTGATTTGGCCGTTTAAAAACTCCCGTTTTGCTGATGGGAGTTTTTGCTAGTTGATTTTGTTTTTTTGTTAATTTTTTATCTAATCAACTGTACTCTGGCTCGGCCGGTGAAAACCTGAGCATATTCGCTATTTCCGTTTTCCTCTGTTTTTAAGAGAAAGTACACCAAACCATTTTGACGGTCGGTTTTGTAGATAGGAATTTCAATCCAGTCTTTTTTACCTTTGTTTAAAACCTCCACTTCTAACTTGGGTAGAGCCTCAAAGTCATTGACAAGAGCGGGCACATAAAGGGCGCGGTAATGTTTTAAAACTATTGAACCATTGTTGTTTTCCGTTTCAATGAGATCGCCCGGACGCTGAACATTGAAGGGATAAATGTTTTGCTGAGCCTTGTTTGTTTCTTGAGGGGATTGATTGCGATGGATGAGCGCCGTGCTTATTTTTTGAAAACTTTGGGCTATTTCGGCCGGAGTATTGGTGAATATCTCTTGGTGACTGCTGACACCGATAAGAAGCAATAGAACTGCCAGACTGACGGAAATTCCCCCGAGATACTGTTTAAAACTAGATTCGTTGTTCATAATGTCTTTGGTTAAGGTGATTATTTTTTGTTGTTTGTCTCGGTCCTTTAAAAGAAGTTTCTACCTTGTTTTTATTATAACATTAAATTGAATTAAATAAAGTTTTTGTTTTGTTGCTTACGCCGGCAGTTGACGGAAGTTTTTTGCTTGAATTTTGTTTGTTTTGGATGGTGGGCAGGTTGGGATGGCAATTGGAGATGGTGATGATGATATGTAGGAAGTGATGAGAGCTGTTGACTATTTTTTTATTGACTATATAATGTTGTTGTTTTGGTTAACTAAATAATTTTTTGAAAATGTCAAAAATTGTTATCGGTCTGGTGGGAGAAACGGGAAGCGGTAAGGATACGGTGGCGCATTATTTGAAAAGGCGATATGATGTGCAACTTTTGCGTTTCAGCCAGCCTTTGAAAAAAACTTTGGATTTGTTTTTTGCTAAGTCGTCCAAAAAGGATCAGTCTTGGCTGTATTCGGTTTTTAAGGAGCGTTTTGGGGAAGATGTTTTACACCAAGGAGTGCGACGTTATGTGGAACAACACGATGGAATAATGTGCGTGAATGGAATGAGGATGATGAAAGATTTGGAATTTATTCGTTCCTTCAAGAATAATTATGTTATTTATGTGACGGCTGATCAAGAAGTGAGATGGAAAAGAGTGGTTGGTCGCGGGGAAAAATCCGATGACAAGCAAACTTTGGAAGAATTTAAAAAATTTGAGGCAACGGCGGAAACGGAGAAAGATATTCCTTTAATAGGCGCCAAGGCCGACTTTAAAATCACCAACAACGGTTCAATGGATGAATTGTTGTGGCAAGTGGACGATGTGATGAAAATAATTTTGAAAAAGAAGCAGGAGTTAGACACGCTGGAGGGGGAGTGTTAGGGGAATTTATAAAGTCCCTAAAGTCTGTGAAGTAATCTATGGACTGAGTGGGTATTCGCTGATCAAGAGTCTGTGGAGTTAATTTTAAGTTTTAAGTAAATGTTTGATTTTGAGCCTTAGTTTTTTTGATAAAGATTGTTATCATACATTCAACATTAAAAATCAATCATTTAAAACTCATTTAAAATTTAAAGCTTAAAATTTAAAATCAGTTTATTACTTTCAAAGAGGAAGCAAATAATTTTATAGAATGTTGATAAAGGGTTAAAATGAAATAAAAATAAACAAATGATACTTTCAGACAGAGATATCATCAAAGAGGTGAGGAAGGGGGAAATTATTATTAAACCCTTTAATAAAAAAATGGTTCAACCGGCTAGTGTTGATTTGCGTTTGGATAAAGAGTTTATGGTTTTTAATATGGTTGACAATCATGTAATTGACGTTAAAAAGCCGGCCGAGGGTTTGATGACCAAAATAATCATCAATAATAAAAAATCATTTATTTTGCATCCGGGAAGCTTTGCTCTGGCTCTTGTTTATGAAGAAACCGGAGTGTCAGAGAAATTTGTGGCTCGTCTAGAGGGTAAAAGTTCTCTAGGGCGATTGGGGTTGATTGTGCATACAACGGCCGGCTTTTTGGATCCCGGCAATTCTTTAAAAATGACTTTGGAACTTTTTAATGCCGGTTCTTTACCAATTAAGTTATATTATAAAATGCCTATTGCCCAGATGGCTTTTGAAAAATTGTCATCGCCTTGTTTGCGTCCGTATGGCGATAAAAGTTTGAATAGTAAGTACTATGGTGATAAGACGGTGAAACCGTCGAGTATGCATAAAAATTTTTAGTTTTTTAATTTTTGTTTATGACAATGGAGAGCTTTGTGTTTGGAAAATTTAAATTGATGTGTTAGAGTGTGATTATGAAAGGACGTTGTAGAATGAAAGTTATCCGGGGGATAGCTTTTTGTTTATAAAGCTAGTTTTTTGTTACAAAATAAAAAGCACTAAAAAATAAAACAATGAAAGGACATAGTGTGGAAAAATTAAAACAAAATGGGAGCTTTGTTTTGGTTTTGAATAATGGGGCGGAAATTGATGGGCAGGCGGAAGCAATGTTGCAAGCCCTTCATTCTCGTTCCACCGGAGGTATAAAACATCACTTAAAAGTTTTAAAAGAAAAAGGGGCGGAGAATTTTATGGAGCAATTTTATGTCGGTTACGGGCATAAATCAATTGGTGATTGTGGAAGCGCGACGGTTTTTGTGGAAGGAGTTTCAATGTTGGCGGCAAAGGCCATTCAAGATTGGCGACTGTATTCCGGACAGGAAGCCTCCACTCGTTA
Organism: Candidatus Moraniibacteriota bacterium; assembly: GCA_027008775.1. Lineage (GTDB taxonomy): Bacteria > Patescibacteriota > Minisyncoccia > Moranbacterales > DUUL01 > JALVDV01. The sequence goes on along the minus strand of JALVDV010000003.1, from coordinate 60,751 downwards.
CGTTGATTTTTCCAAACAAATTTTTTTAAATCCCACCAAGACCAAGACAGGCGAGAGGATATTGGAAAATTGGCGGGATTTTTATTTACATCTTCAAGAGCCGATGCGAGAGCATCTTAGAAGAAAACATCCTCGTCAAGAAGGTGAAAATGAAAAAATTTATGAAAAGGCGATTATCGCTCGAGCTTTTGACAGTACTCGTTGTTGGTTGCCGGCGGGAGCAACGACTAATGTGGCATGGCGAATGAATTTTAGGCAATTTGCCGATGAGTTAATGTTGTTGAGACATCATCCTTTGGCGGAGGTACGGGATATTGCTGAGAAAACCGAAAAAGCGTTGCGAAAAATGTATCCCCAGTCTTTTGGGCATAAAAGATATGAAAAGACGGAGAAATATAATGAATATTTGATGCAGAAAAAATATTATTTTGAGAATAGTAAATTGAAGGGGTTTAAATTGCTATTTAACGGGGTGGATAAAGATGTTTTGGCGGAATTCAAGCAGGAGCTAAAAAGACGACCGGCCAAAACGGAATTGCCAAATTCCGTTGCCACTGCCGGAGTGGTCGGTTATGATTTCTTGCTTGACTTTGGTTCTTTTCGGGATTTACAAAGACATCGAGCAGTGGCTCAACGAATGCCTTTATTGACGATGCGACATGGTTTTCATAAATGGTATTTGGAACAGATGCCGGAAGAATTAAAAAAGGAGGCAGAGAAATTTTTAGGAGAACAGAAGAAATTGATTGGAAAATTGAAGGCCGATAAATTTGTTAAACAATATTACATCCCGATGGGTTATCAAGTTCCTTGTCGAGTAGTGGGAGATTTGAAGGCGTTAACTTATTTGGTGGAGCTTCGTTCCACCAGGTTTGTGCATCCGACTTTAGTGGAACAGATGTTAAAAATGGTCACCAGTTTAAAAAAACTGTTTGGTAAATATGGTCTAGTTCTTCACATTGACGACGAGTCAAATAGATTTGATGTTCGGAGGGGAGAGCAGGATATTGTGGAAAAAAAGTAAGTTGAATTTAAAATTTCACGGTTTTGGGTAAAAAATGAAAGAAAAAAGACGAATGAAAAATAGATTGAAATCGCAGAGGAGGATGAAGAGAGATACTAGGATGCAAGGTAAATTAATTGTGATAGAAGGAATAGATGGGAGTGGCAAGAAAACACAAACGGATTTGTTGATCAAGCGATTGCGACGAGAGGGATTTAGAGTGAGAACAATTGACTTTCCACAGTATGATAATAATTTTTTTGGAAAGTTTATCGGAGAGTGTTTGGCGGGAAAGCATGGTGATTTTGTTGGATTGGACCCGAAAATTGCTTCCGTTTTGTACGCTGCTGATCGTTTTGAATCCAGTAAGAGAATTAAAAAATGGCTGGAAGATGGCTTTGTGGTTATTGCTGACCGTTATGCCAGCGCCAATCAAGTTCATCAAGGAGGAAAAATTCAAGACGCTCGAAAGAGGCGAGAATTTTTGAAATGGTTGCAAGTGATGGAGTTTGATATTTTTAAAATACCGCAACCGGATGCCATTGTTTTTTTGAATGTGCCTTTGAAATTGAGTCTGCAATTGTTGGAAAATGGAGATGCCAAAAAACGAAAGGCCTATTTGGATGGGAAAAAAGATGCTCATGAAAGTGACCCGCAACATTTATTAAATGCCAAACGAAGCGCTTTGAATTTAGTGAAAGAGCAAAATAATTGGATTGATATTAGATGTGCTCGCAACGGGAAGTTGCTCAGTCGGGAAAAAATTGCGGAGATGGTTTGGGAAAAAGTTGGAGAAGTGATAAAATAGGGCGCTGTGCGTATCGTGATGTCGCTGATTGCCATTTTCTGTTATTGCTATGGATTACTATTTGAAATTATTTAAAAAGTTTTAAAAAGTTTTCAAAAGTTCTCAAAAGTTTTTAGAAATTTTCAAAAGTTTTCAGAAATTTCCATCCAGTATATTTACATGTAATCAAAATCTAAATACTACCATATTACGTAATATGGTAGTATTATAGGAGTAATTTGGAACATAAAAAGTATCAAAAATATATGGCTAAGGTAAAACCAAAAAATATACCCATAGAAAAAAGACGTAAAATTATCGGTGATTTCTTTGGTTTAATTTCCAATTTGAGAACCAAACAGGAAATAATTGATTTATTTGTCGGTCTCCTGACTCCCAGCGAATCACTTATGTTGGCGAGAAGACTGCAAATAGCCAAGTGTATCATTGATGGAGATACTTTTGATGATATCAGACAGAAAATTGGTGTTGGATTCGGAACTATTTCAAAAGTGGATAGATGGTTACACGAAAGAGATGAAGCTTATAAAAAAGTAATGATAAAAAGATGGCCGAAGGAGAAAGGTGGCCGAAAAGGAAGCAGTGTCAGATACAATGAAGGTTTGTTAGATCGTTATCCTCAATACAGATTTTTGAAAGATTTATTATCGTTGTAGTATGTTGTTATTGTGATAATTGACCAGCGCCACTGTCGTTGTTTTCCCTGCCGTTGTTTTTACTACTATATTACGTAATATGGTAGTAAGTGATGGTTGGGAGTTGGGAAAATGTTTGGTGATGTTGATGTGGAGGTTTAGTTTGGTGGGATTTTGTGTTTGTGTGAAAGCTGATATTGAGGAGAATTATTGAGGAAAATTATTGTTTCTACCAGATTTGGAGTTTTGAAAGAAGCTTGATACAAAATGTTGGTTTGCCTGATATTCTTCTTATTGTTATGCCTTCTATTGTGTTTTATAGATTAAGAATTAAAAATTTGTTTATGAATTTTCAAGAGTATCAAGAAAAGTCAAGGAAGACAGCCCTGTATCCGAATAAAGACAATAATTTTATTTATCCGACTCTGGGTTTAGTTGGAGAGGCGGGTGAGGTAGCGGAAAAAATTAAAAAACTAATTAGAGATAAAGATGGAATTATTGACGATGGTTTTAGGGAGAGTGTGCAGAAAGAATTGGGTGATGTGCTGTGGTATCTTTCTCAGTTAGCTACGGAACTTGGCTTAAATTTGGATGAAATAGCACAAAAAAATATTGAAAAATTATACAGTCGTTTAGAAAGAGGGGTTATTAATGGAGATGGAGATGATCGATAATTGTTTTCTTTAGAAGAGGCGTTGAGAGTTTTAATTTTGCGATAAATTCAGAAGTATGGCAAATGAATCAAAGAAAATAAGAGTGGGGGTGTTGAGTGGAGGTGTTTCTTTGGAACATGATGTTTCTTTGAATTCCGGCAAGACAATCAAGAATAATTTGGACTCGGGTAAGTATGAAATTGTGGACATTTTTGTTGCCAAGGATGGTCGGTGGTTTTTGGAAGGAAAAGAAATTATTCCGCGGGATTTAAAGGGCAGGGTTGACATAGTTTTTTCGGTTTTGCATGGTTCTTACGGAGAGGATGGTCAGGTGCAAAGTGTCTTAGAAAAAGAGAGGATTAATTTTGTTGGCTCTTCGGCAAAATCTTCGCAATTATCTTTTTCTAAGATTGCCAGCAAATGGGTGTTTGAAAAAAGCGGTATTAAAACGCCACCGTTTTTGTCTTTGGAAAGGTCTAAGATTGGAAATTTGAATGAGGAAGCGGTGAATATTGTGGAAAAATTTCAGGGGAAAAAAGTGGTGGCCAAAGCTAGTGAGTCCGGATCTTCCTTTGGTGTTTTTATTTGCGACTCGGCTGAGGAATTGGCTCAAGCTTTGCGAGAGATTTTTGAGATTGGCAATGAGGCTTTGGTGGAAGAGTATATTGAGGGAAAGGAATTCACTTGTGGTGTTTTGGAACAAAAAGCCGGTCAAATTGAGCCGTTGCCGATTGTGGAGATTATTCCTCAAAAGGAATTTTTTGACTTTGAAGCCAAGTATGAAAATGCGGTGGAGGAGATTTGTCCGGCGGTGATTGAGGATGAAAACTTGGCCAAGGAAATTCAACGGACAGCTGCGCGAGTTCACAAGGTATTGGGTTTGGCTGATTATTCCCGGACAGATTTTATCTTTAACGAGGAAAAGGGTTTATACGTGCTGGAAGTAAATACTTTGCCCGGTATGACGGAGACATCTTTATATCCGCAAGAGTTGCGAGCGGCCGGGTGGAAATTGAGCGATTTTTTGGATACGATAATTAAAAAGAATTTGAATGTCTAGGTTTCAAAAAATCAAAGAAATTGTGGCCAAAGAGCTTTCCTGTTCAGCGCACGATATGGAGCACGTGTTGCGAGTTTATAATTTGGCTTTGCGATTGGCGAAAGGCGACGATATTGATAAAGACGTGTTGCGGGCGGCGGCTTTACTGCACGATATTGCCAGAGTTAAAGAGGATAAAGATTCTTCCGGAAAAACCGATCATGCGGTCTTGGGAGCGAAAATGGCGGGACCCATTTTGCGGAAATTGGATTTTTCAGAAAAGCAGGTAAGGCATGTTCAAGAATGTATAGTTTCTCATCGGTACAGGACAGGTTGCAGAGCAAAGAGCAGGGAAGCGCAAATTTTATTTGATGCGGACAAACTGGATGCCCTGGGGGCGATAGGAGTGGCGAGAAGTTTTGTTTGGGTGGGGAAAAATAAGGCCAAAATTTACAGTGACGTTGACATTGAAAAGTATGCTGAGGAAAATTTGGGAGGGAAGCTCAAGGGAAGAATCAAGGATAAAACAAAACACAGTCCGCAAATAGAGTTTGAAACAAAATTGAAATTTGTGGTTGATAGATTGTATACTGAGAAAGCCAGGGAAATGGCCAGAAAAAGGCTAGCGTTTTTTAAAGAATTTTTAGAGCGATTGGAAAAGGAGATTGCCGGTGAGGAATAGCTTTAAAAGATAAGTTAATTTGAGGGATTGATGTTTTTGTAGGAGCTGACAACGTATTGTAATTAGCATTTGTTGCATGTTTATATTGTTGGCAAGGATTTAATTTTGTAAGACTGTGAAAGCTGGTTTTTTTACTGTCTGGCGAATCAATAAACAGAGGAGAGTGTATGTTTGTGCTTTTTCAATGAAAATAATAAAATAAGTTGTCGGGAGAGCAGGGCAAAAGTTGACAGAGAGAAAACTATTGTTAGGGTGTAGTAGAAGTGGCAAAAAGGTGGATGTCGCGAGAAAAGGATAAAAATTGATTTTTAATTTTCTTTCGTTTGGTTAATAACTAGATAGCTAAAATTAAAACAATGAAAAAAGTAATTGGAATCGCCGGAAATATTGGCGCCGGCAAAGGAACAATCACAAGATATTTGATTGAGAAATACGGGGCGGAAGCGGTGGCTTATACTAATATTTTAAAGGATGTTTTAGACAGGCTTTATTTGCCTAATGAGCGGCAAAATTTAGCCGGATTAGCTGAGGCTTTGCGTAATGCTTTCGGTAAGGATATTTTGTCCAGAGTTTTGGAGCAAGACATTCAAAAAAAAGAAGCGGAATTGGTTGTTTTTGATGGTATTAGAAAAAAGGCGGAATTGGATTATTTTAAAAATAAAATAGATGATTTTATTTTTGTGTTTGTGGAAGCGCCATTGGAGGTATCTTATGAGAGATTGATTAAGCGGGGAGAAAAAACAGATGACAATTCCAAGACTTTTGCAGAATTTAAAAAAGATCATCAGCGACCGGCGGACAAAGATGTGCCTTTGTTGAAACAATACGCCGATTTTGTGATTGACAATGGTGGTGAGTTAGAGGAGACTTATCGGCAGATTAATGAAATGATGGCCAAAATTAGTGGAAAATGATATTATTGCGCGGTTGCTTTGTTTTGAAAATTATATTATTTTATCAGGGTTGAATCCTTCTTAAATTTTTAAATTGATTAGGAAATGAACAAAATGAAAAAAGATAAAAATAACCGGATTACTTTAGAATCAAATATTATGGAAGTGGTCCAAACTGTTCCGGGGGCGGTGGAGATTTTTGCCGAGTATGGTTTGCCTTGCGCCGGTTGCATAGCGGCCAGTTATGAAAGCCTGGGTGACATCATCAATGAGTTTGGAGTTGATGGAGAGGAATTTTTGAAAGTCTTAAATGATAGTTTGGCTAAAGGCGCGGCGCTTGAAAAAGGTGGCGAAGAAGCTAAGGAACAAGACTTAGAAAATAAAAAGAAATAAAACAAGTAATTTTGCTTAGGGGGTTATGATAAAGAAGCTGGCGTACAATTTTTTTAAAGGAGAAAAAGTTTCCAATTCTATCACCAAGTCGGCAATCTTGATTGCCGTGATGGGTTTGACCAGCAAGATTCTTGGATTGTTGAGGGACAGAATTTTAGCGGCCAAATTTGGAGCCGGAGATGTCTTGGACATTTATTACGCTTCTTTTAAGATTCCCGATTTGATTTACAATTTGTTTATTTTGGGCGCCTTATCGGCGGCTTTTATTCCCGTTTTTTCTTCTTTGTTGGCTAGAAAAAAAGAAAAAGAGGCTTGGGATTTGGTAAATGCTATTATTTCAATCGGTTCCTTGATGGTTCTTTTCTTATCGTTCTTGTTTTTTGTTTTTGCCGATCAGTTGGTCGGCTTGGTTGTTTTTGGCTATAATGAAGAAAAGAAACAGTTGGCTGTAGGAATGACCAGGGTGATGTTGCTGAGTCCTTTTTTGTTGGGGATTTCCGGAATTCTGGGCGGAATTCTGAATTCCTACAAGAAATTCTTCTTCTATTCTTTGGCGCCGATTTTTTATAATTTGGGAATTATTCTGGGCGCAACAGTTTTAGTTGATAAAATGGGTGTCTTGGGTCTGGCTTGGGGAGTTGTTCTGGGGGCGTTTTTACATTTATTTGTTCAACTTCCGGAAGTGGTGCGTTGTGGTTTAAAATTTAGGTTTAATCTTGATTGGCGCAATAAAAATTTAAGGAAAATATTAGCTCTAATGATTCCCAGGACATTGGGAATTGCCACTGCTCAGTTAAATTTGTTGATTATTGTCACCATTGCTTCAACTTTAACTTCCGGTAGTCTGGCTATTTTCAATTTGGCCAATAACTTGGAGAGCGTGCCTTTGAGTTTGTTCGGTATTTCTTTTTCTATTGCCTCTTTTCCTGTCTTAGCGGGATTGTGGGGAGAAGGAAGGAGGGAGGAGTTTGGTCGGAGGCTATTATTAACGATGCGTAAAATTCTGTTTTTTATAATTCCGGCGTCAGCATTGGTCTTTGTGGTTCGGGCGCAAATTGTCCGAGTGGTTTTGGGGGCCGGTAAATTTGATTGGCAGGATACTTATTTGACTTTCACCGCTTTGGGAATTTTTGCTCTGTCACTTTGGGCGCAGGGTCTTATTCCGCTTTTGGCCAGAGCTTTTTATGCGATGCACAATACCAGGATTCCTTTTTTGGCCGGACTTTTAGCCGGAGTTTTTAATGTTGTTGTGGCTGTTTGGCTAGCAAAAACGCTTGGAGTTTTAGGTTTGGTTTGGGCTTTTTCTCTGGCCAGTGTTTTAAATGCTATTTTGTTGTTTGCTTGGTTGAAGCCGAAATTGGTTGTGAGAGGAGTGGTTTCCTGGAAAGATTTTTCTTGGAAACTTCTTTTGGCAACTTTGGCGATGCTAACGGTGGCGCAACTGGTTAAACAATTGGTGGGAGCCGAGCCTTTTGGTAGTGGTTACACTTTCTGGGGAGTATTGACCCAGTTGTTGTTATCGGTCGTGTCTGGATTGGTCGTTTTTGTTTTGATTGCTTGGTTACTAAAAATTGAGGAATTAAAAGATTTGTTGGAGGTTCTTTGGCGAAAAATTTTTGTTAAGAAGAATTTTCCCGAGGACATAAACAGTCAACTCTGACTTTCTTTGTTTTCTCAGCAATGCTATAATAATTTTTGCTGGAGACGTATCCCGATTTATTTTATTGCTTGTTGAGTATCCGGGTGGTGTTTGAATTAAGATTTGCAGGCTGAATTTAAAAAATCAGTGACCTGGTTTAAATTTTTTCTGTATTTTAAATGATTGCTTACAGAATCATTGTTATAGCGGCGGCCATAGGTATTTTGCCGGCGATTGTTATTTCTTGGTTGCTGTTGAAAATGTCTAGAAAAAATAAAGGAATTGGTGTTAAGCTTCTTTTGACTGCTTTTTTTTGGGGGGTGTTAACAGCAGTGCCGGCCAGTGTTATTCAAATTATAAATTATCAACAAAATCTGAACTATTTTTCTATTTGGGCGCAGAATGTTCAGTTTTTTTCCAAGAATTATTTGGTCAGCACATTGGTAATGCCGATGTTGTTTGTGGCTTTAGTGGAAGAATTTTCCAAAGGTTTGGGAATTATGCTAGTTTTGCGTTCTTTTGCCAAATCACCTCGTTTGAAAAACTTGAAGATTAATCCCGGATTGCTAGCCGGTGTGTTGATTGGCTTGGCTTTTGGGGTGACAGAAAACGGAGTTTATTTTGCCAATAATTTTGTGCAAGTGGGACTTTTGAAGTTGTTGCCGATAGTTTTGTTGAGGTTTTTATTGTCCACCTCGGCGCATATTATTTACTCGGGCTTGTTGGGATCATTTTTAGTGGATGCTTGGTTGGCAGATGGTTTGCTGAAAAAGATTTATTATTTATTTTTGGCGGTAATTATTCCGGTGGGCATTCACACTCTTTTTGATGTTTTGGTTTCCGGATCTTACGGTTTACTGGTGGTGCCGTTGCTTTTTGCCGGTTTGGGTTTGTTAATTTTTAGGGCTTTTTGGATATTTACAGAGAAAGATGGAAAATAATTTGAGTAAAAAATTGAGGCGGAGAAATTTCTGTTTAGCTCTAGGGTTGGGTCTGGCTGTTTTTGCTTTTGTGTCCTATCGGGTTTTGTATCCTGTCTTTACGGTTTCCTGGCAATCATTGACTCGGAGAAATCTGGCGGAAATAGAGGGAAAGCATTTTGTAAAAATAAAGATGAGATATGGCTATCCTTTTCATAAAGTGAAAATACGAGGGAAGTTTTTAAAGGAAAGCGGAGAAAAGACCGCGCCTTTGAAAAATATTTACCAAAACGAGTTGGCTATTTATAAGAAGGGGGAAGAAATAAAAACTTTGTCTGATTTGAAGAATAGATTGACTTTGAATTCGGTTGAGGGACTGGAAAAGGGAACTTTATTAAGTGATGGCAGAGCGGTCTATTTTATCGGCGATGGGGAGTATAGAGCTTTTGCCAATGCGGAAACTTTTGATCAGCTTGGTTTTGACTGGAATAAGGTGAGGTCGGATAAAAATGATTTTCTAAGCAAATTAAAGAAAGGAAGTAATATTACCTTAAGCACTTTTTATTTGCCGTATTCTTTTGCGCAAGTCGGGGAGCAAATTTATTTGTTGGGAAATCACATTAAATATCCTCTGGATAAAGATAATGATATTCTGCGGAAGTATGTTGTTGACAATTTTTCTGTTATAAAGGTTGACAGGAAAATGTTGGAAAAACTGAGTGATTTTCATTGTCGGCAAGAGTCGGGTGATTTCGTTTGTATATTTAAGGATCGTCAAGAGCTTGTTTCTCCGCGGGCAGATTTGATTTTGCAGTTTGACAAGGGAGTTTTAAATAAACACTTGGAAATTGTTATTTCCACTTTCGCAAAGAATGATTGGAGCGTGCCAAGAATAACTTTGCGGAGAGCAAAAACGCTATTTTTATTGCGTTACGGGTACTATTTTAATAAGTAAGTTTTGAAATTCAGATGACGGCAAAGAAGTGTTGGGCGGATTTTTTTCTAAAATTGTCTATAGTTTTGGTTTTTGATTTTCTCTTTTTCTGGAGCTTGGAGATTTTGTTGCCCGGTTTGATGCTTAATAATCTTGATGTTAAGGTTTTGTTTTGGTTGGTGGTATTTTTGTTGTCTTTGTTTTTAATTTTTAATTGGCGGTTGAATATTAATTACAAAAATTTTAATGGATTGACTTGGTTGCTGGTAATTCTTTTTGGGGCGATGTTTTTACTGGTGATAGGGGAAAAATCACTTTTTTGGTCATTGATTTATCTGTTTACCTTACTTCTTATTTCTATTTCTCTGGGGAAATATTGGACAAAGAATTGATTTTGTTATAATTTAGTTAGGGCTCATTATTTTGACGGAAGTTTTGGCTTGTTGAACAATTAATTTATTAAGTAAAAAAATATGAAAGAAAGAACATTGGTGGTTATTAAGCCTGATGGTGTGCAGCGTTCTTTGATAGGGGAAATTACCAGACGCTTTGAAAATGTTGGTTTAAAAATGGTGGCCAACAAAATGATGATTGTGGACGAAGATCACATTGAAAAACATTATACTTTGGATCCTTCCTGGCGAGAAGTAACCGGAAAGAAGACTATTGAGAGCTACAAGGCCAAAGGTTTGGAGCCACCTTCGGAAGATCCTTTGGAAGTTTCGGCAACTATCCTGGAAAACTTGAAGCGTTATATGACCAGCGGTCCGGTAATAGCTATGATTTGGGAAGGAGAAAATGCTGTGGGCATTGTGCGGAAATTGGTGGGTGGAACAGAGCCTTTGACCAGTGATGTGGGAACAATCAGAGGTGACTATGTTCTAGATTCGTACGAACTGGCTGACAAAGATGGGCGTTCGGTGCGAAATTTAATTCACGCTTCCGGTAGTCCGGAGGAGGCGAAGGCGGAAATAAAACACTGGTTCAACCCGGAGGAAATTTTTGAGTATTCCTTGGTAAACGAGAAAATACTTTATGATGTTAATCTAGACGGTATTTTGGAATAGGGATTTTGAACGGAAAAGAAAGCGCGCTTTGTTTGACAAAGCGCGCTTTTTTAGGTATATTTGGAATGATGTTTTACTTTATTTTTTTAGTTAAGGATGGTTTTAGCGATTGACTACTTGATTAAAGCTGAAAAAACGTTTTTGATTCTTTAGGCTTATTTTTATGGTACGGGCGCAAAAGAAAAATGAAAAATTTGACCCCCAAGAGAGAGGAATAAATTTTTTTGTAGAACTTTTTAAAACTATTCTCCTGGCTCTCTTGATAGTTTTGCCGGTAAAAATGTTTGTAATTCAGCCCTTTTTTGTTCAGGGTTATTCTATGGAGCCGACTTTTCATGACGGCGATTATTTGATTGTGAAGGAATTGGGTTACAAAACAACCGCTATAGCGGCTGGCTCCAAAAAAATATTCACGGTGAAACCGTTTGAAAAATTAAAAAGAGGCGAGGTAGTGGTTTTCAAAAATCCTCGCAATCAAAAGCAGTTTTTTATTAAGAGGATTATCGGTTTACCGGGAGAAAGAGTGGTTATTTCCGGTGGCAGAGTGATGATTTACAACCGGGAAACTCCCCAGGGTTTTATTTTGGACGAAAGTTCTTATTTGCCACCCGGAACCAAGACTGTTCCAAGCAGAAACGTGCGTTTAAAAGATGATGAGTATTTTGTTTTGGGGGACAATAGAGTCAATAGTAGTGATTCCAGGTACTGGGGACCTCTGAAAAAGGATCTCATTATCGGGAAAGTTGCTTTACGAGCTTGGCCTTTGGCGGATTTTAGTATTTTTAAATAATTGCTTATGGGAAGAAAACCATTGAAAAAAACAAGCGGACAATCGAAAAGAAAAAAACAGCGCTTACAAACGGTTAGGGGGATGCGAGATATTTTACCGGTGGAGCAACCTTATTGGCAAAAATTAAAAAAGGTGGTTGATAAGGTGGCTGCCGATTACAATTATAACCGTTTGGAATTTCCGATAGTGGAAAACGTTGAATTGTTTGAAAGAGGAACAGGTAAGGATACTGATATTGTTGACAAGGAAATGTTTAAATTTAAAACCAAGGGCGGCGAGAATGTTTGTTTGCGCCCGGAGGGAACCCCTTCGGTTATCAGGGCTTACTTGCAACACGGAATGAATTCTCAACCTAAACCGGTAAAGCTGTTTTACCGGGGGCCAATGTTTAGATATGATCGTCCGCAGGAAGGTCGTTACCGAGAATTTTTTCAGTTTGGCTTTGAGGCTATCGGAGAGAAGGATGCTATTCTGGATGCTCAGATGATTCAAATGGCTATGAGAATTTTTAAAAGTCTGAAGATTAAAAACGTTAGTTTGCACCTAAACAGTATTGGTTGTGAAGAATGTCGTCCGAGTTATAATAAACTTTTAATAAGTTATTTGAAAAACCGAAAAAAATCTTTGTGTATGGATTGCAAACGGAGACTGAAGACTAATCCTTTGAGAATTTTGGATTGCAAGGAAGAAAAGTGTATGCAGGTGGTTAGGCAGGCTCCGCAGACAGTTGACCATTTGTGTTCCAGTTGCAAGAAACATTTCACTTCTTTGTTAGAATATTTGGATGAAATTGAAGTGCCCTACTTGTTGAAACCGCAGTTGGTTAGAGGTTTGGATTATTACACTAAGACAGTTTTTGAGTTTTTTGCGGAGGATGATGAGGGTCGTCAATCTGCTTTGGGCGGAGGCGGTCGTTATGACTATTTGGTGGAAGTTTTGGGTGGTCCGGCCACACCGGCGGTTGGTTTTGCCTGTGGAATGGATCGGATTGTCAATTTGATGAAGGAAAATAATTTGTTGCCTCAAGCGGAGCAGTCTCCGAAAATTTATTTGGCGCAGTTGGGAGATTTGGCCAAGAAAAAAAGTTTGAAGATTTTTGAGGAACTGGAAAGAGCGGGAATAATGGTGGCGGAAAGTTTTGGACGAGGGAATTTGCGAACACAGTTGCGACAAGCCAATAAGATAAAGGCGGAAATAGTTTTAATTATCGGGCAGAGGGAGGCTTTAGACGGCTCAGTAATTTTAAAGGATATGAACAGTGGCGGTCAAGAAGTTTTGCCGGCTGATAAAATAATAAAGGAAGTAAAAAAACGCTTGAAGAAAAACGCGGAGTTACTAAAGAAGCACGAGAAAAAAACGAGGAGAAAGAAGTAATAATTATTTGAATATGTTCTATGTCTGGCGAAAATAAAAATGTTGATTGTATTTTTTGCAAGATCGTTGCCGGAGAAATTCCAACGGAAGTTGTTTATGAAGATGAGTCGGTGTTGGCTTTTCCCGATATTCAGCCTTTGGCGCCGATTCATATCTTGATTATTCCCAAGGAACATATAGAAACGATAAATGATTTGGAGGGAGAAAAAGGAGAGCGATTGGCCGGACACTTGATTTTGGTGGCTAAAAAAATAGCTCGGGAAAAAGGAATAGCTGAGGACGGATACAAATTATTATTTAGAGTAAATAAGCACGGGCAACAGGAGGTTCCACATATTCATTTACATTTGATAGGAGGTGGTCAGTTAAAAGAGGAAATTGGTTTGGCGGGAGCTTGATTTTTTCTTTGAACTGTGTTACGATTTTCCGGTTGGTAAATTGTTTATGGATTTTAAGTTTTTAAATTTAGAGAAAGGAGGTAGATTATGGTAGAAGTAAGAAAAAAAGATAATGAAACCTCGGAAAGCCTTATCAGGCGGTTTACCAGGGCTATTCAACAAAGCAAAGTTTTGCCAAAAGTTAGAAATCAGAGATTTTTTACCAAGAAAAAGAGTAAAAGAGTCTTGAAGCAAAATGCTTTGTACAGGGTTAAAGTTGGCAAAGAGGCTGATCGTTTGAAACGAATGGGTATTTTTACCGAGGAAAAACTGCGAGATATTAAAAAAAATATCAAGTTGTAGTTGGTTTAGACAATTTGGCGAGAAATTGGCGAGAAAACAAAAATTAATAATTTAAAAAATAGTAATGAGTTTAAAGGAAAGAATTTTGAATGATTTTAAAGAGGCTTTTAAAAACAAAGATGCCTTGGCCAAGAGTGTTTTGTCTATGCTAAAATCAGAGATTGCCAATGCGGAGATAGAGTCGGGCGCTCGGGAGAAAGGTCTTTCAGATGAAGAAGTGATAAAGGTGATAAAAAAGATGGTTAAGCAGAGAAGAGACTCCATTGAACAATTCAAAGAAGGTGGCAATCAGGAAATGGCCGAGCAAGAAGAAGCGGAATTGGCTGTGTTAGAGAAATATTTACCGGAACAGATGTCGGAAGAAGAAGTGGAGGAAAAGTTGAGAGAGATTATTGAAAAAGTTGGAGCGCAATCCCCGGCTGACTTGGGGAAAGTGATGGGTGTGGCTATGAAGGAGTTGGGGGCATCGGCTGATGGAGCAATGGTGAAAGAGATAGCTAGCAAACTTTTGTCTAAATAGGGTTCTAAGGCGAATTTAAAGCAAAAACGGGGCGTAGCCCCGTTTTTGCTTCTTGCGTTTTTCTGTTTTTAGCGAGAAGATTGGTGGTTATTTTGTTGCAGTAGTTGTGAGAGTTCCTTTTCTCTCTTTTTTTTAACCGACCAAGGAACCGGATCGCCCAGGTGGTAGGCGGCCGTCCCGGGACGGGGAGAGTATTTGTTCAGAAAAGCTTCGGCGAATTTCACCTGTCGGAACACTTTAACGGTTTCTTGAAAATCTTCATCTGTTTCGGTGGGGAAGCCGATGATAACATCGGTGGTTATTTTTATTTTGGGAATTTCTTTTCTGATTTTATTGATTAAATTTAGATAGTATTCTTGGGTGTAAGGACGATTCATATCTTTTAAAACTTTGTCACTGCCGGCTTGGATTGGTAAGTGTAATTCATTGGGAATGTTTTTATTATTTTTGATTACCTTGATCAAGTTCATTGAGCAATCTTTGGGATGTGAAGTCAAAAATTTAAAAGTAATTTCCGGAAATTGCTTCGCTAAAATATCCAAAAGCATAGGAAAGGTAATTTCTTTTGGTTGTGAACCGTGAACTGTGAACTGATAACTATTAACATTTTGCCCAAGCAGGGTTACCTCTTTGTAATTTTTGTCAGCTAAATTTTTAATTTCTTTTAGAATATCTTCTACCGGCCTGGACCATTCTCGCCCTCTGGCGTAGGGGACAACGCAGTAGGAACAAAAATTGTTACAACCGGTCATAATAGGCACGAAAGCCGTGTCGCTGTATTTGTATTGAGGCTGAATTGATAAATAATCCCTGTATTCTTGTTCTTCTGTTTGTAGGAGATTAAGTTTTCGCAGGGCTTGGGGAAAATCTTTGATAGAAGTGAATAAATCAACCTTGTCTTGTAAAGTCTTTTGAAAATCAGCGCGATGGGCGGAACAGCCGGTAACAATAATTTTAGGGCGTTTGTTTTTTGGGATATTTGCGGATTCTGAGGCTTTAATAATGTTATTTATTTGTCCAAAGACACGATGTTCGGAACTGGCGCGGACTCCACAGGTGTTGAAAATTATCAGATCGGCTTTGATAATTTCTTCAGTTTTTAATTTAGAATCGTTGCTGTTGTCCAGAGGATTGAAGCCATTTTCTTTCATAAGGGTCATAATCCGTTCACTATCGGAAAAGTTCATCTGACATCCAAAAGTTTTGATGACGTATTTCATTTTGTTGTTGATGAGATTTTATTCTCTTTGCCAGGGTATGGTATAATGAAACAAAAGTCAAATATTGATTAGCTTGTTTATGAAGAAAGAAAATTTTAATAACAATGATGTGACAATTGGGGTTGGTGACCAAAAACAGAAGATAGAGCCATTGCCTTATCAGCGTTGGGCCAAAGTTTTAACAACATTGTATCGTCAGGCGGTGGATAAGCATCAGTTTATGCGAGCGTTGAAGTTGGGTGGCTTGAACATTAAGGGGGTTAATGTGACGCCGATTGATTTCTTTTCTATGGCCGGCGGATTATCCGATAAAGAGCTTCTGGAAAGTGTTTCGGCGTATTTGGAGGTGGATGATGTTAGGGAACGAATTGAAGAAATTGATCGTTCTTTGCAGGCTTCAAAAGAGTATATAGAAAACTACTTGTTGCGGAGATTGCCGAAGGAGATTGTGAAGTTGCAAATTAAAGGAACCAATGATTTATTGAAAATTTTCAAGAAGACGGCTACTTTGCGTAAAAAAGGCAGTTTGGGCTTTGCTCCGGCTTATTGTGAGTTGTTGAAGGCGATGGTGGGCAATTTTATGTTTGAGCAAAAGGATCTTCAGCACTTGTTAAAAGAGACCAGATATTTGTATGAAAATCTTTTTAGGCCGGGCGAAGAAGGAGAACAAACTTTACATCTTGTTAGGAGATTGCCGGATGGTTACGATGAAATTGTGGCGGTATCTTTGGAGAAAATGTTTTTAACCAGTCGGGAGTCACTCGGTATGACAAGAGCAGTTTCCTATTACCGAGGAAAATCCAGAAACAGTTTTGTAACCAAGTTTCTCTTAAAACCGGAAATGACGGTTGAGGAAGCAATAAAGGACGGCCTAGGTTTAAAATTTGAAGCTAACTCTAAAGAGGAGTTGAAATTTTTGTTGGAAATTGTTTTGCGGGAGTTGTTTTTGCGATTTGCCTCTTCGCCGGTTAGGATTAAAAATACGAGTTTGTTTAAGGAGGAAGAGATAAATATTTAAAAGAGAATCTCAGCTTATTTTCTCAGGAGATGTATGATTTGTTACAAGACAGGGATTTGTTGGCTGGCTTAACTTTGTCTAAAGGGAGTGATTTGATGATATTTAGTGACAGAGAGAATCCCTACTCTGATATAAATTATAAAGATGTTAAAATAAGTGGAGGTCAGGTACGAATTCCCAAGCGAGGGGAGGAAGGAGCTCTATTGGTCAGTCGGCCGTTGGAGGTTCAGTTTGTTCTGTCCGGCAATAGTAATGAGGATAAATTTTCCAATCATAATATTTACGAAGCCAAAAAGAAGCTGGCTGTTACCACACGAAATTTGGGCTCGTTTACGGAGGATTATCTGGATGTTGTTGTGCAGGAAGCGGCCATTAGGTCCGGTTTGGGTTTTGACACCATCAAGGAACACTTTCTACAAACTATTCTCGCCAAGGTGGTTTTACCAAAGAAACAATTGCCACGATTTGTGGTAAAGAAGAGAGTTCTGGAATTAATGAAAACGGGGCTTTTTTACCAGGGAGTTGATTTGTACTAGTTTTTTCCTCGGTTTTCTTTTTTAATTTTTTCTAAAAAGTTTTCAATTTCCAGTCGTGCTTGTTTTTTCGTGCCTCTTTGACGGACAGTGACCGTTTTTTCTTTTTCTTCTTTTTCTCCCAGGATAATCAGATAAGGAATTTTCTCTCGGGAGGCCAGGGCGATTCTTTTGCCCAAGCTTTCATCTTGATCATACAATTCAACGCGAAAGCCTTCATCTTTAAGAATTTTAAACACTTTGTCGGAATAAGTTTGAAATTTTTCCGATACCGGTAGAATAGCTATTTGTACCGGCGCTAACCAAAAAGGAAATGCTCCGGCATAGTGTTCAATCAGTAAGCCCATAAATCTTTCCAGAGATCCCAGAAGAGCGCGGTGGATAATAAATGGTCGTTGTTCTGCGCCTTTTTTGTCTATGTAGGTCATTTTAAATCTTTCCGGCAAGTTGAAATCAAATTGAATGGTTGACAGTTGCCAATAGCGTCCGATGGCGTCTTGAACTTTGAAATCAATTTTTGGTCCGTAAAAAGCGGCTTCGCCAATTTCTTTAATATAATCCAATTTTTTTTCTTGCAAAACGTCGCGAATTGTTTTTTCGGCAACATCCCATTGCTCATCATTTCCCAAGTATTTATTGCTTTTTTTGTCCCGGAAAGAAGCGTAGATTTTTAGTTTAAAATCAAAAGTTTTTTCCAAGACGAACTGGGCAAAATCAATGATTTTTTTCATTTCTTCAGCCAGTTGTTCTTTACGGCAAATAATATGGGCATCGTCTTGAGTAAAACCACGTACCCTGGTCAAACCGCCCAGTTCTCCTTTTTTTTCGTAGCGATAAACGGTGCCAAATTCATAATACTTCAGCGGTAGTTCGCGATAAGAGTGTTTGTCGTCTTGATAAATAGTGACGTGGAAAGGGCAATTCATCGGCTTGAGCAAATAAATCTCGCTTTCTTTCGCCTTTCTTTGATCCTGCCAGTCTTCCAGTGTTTGTCCCAGTTCCATGGGGGGGAACATAGAGTTATTGTAGAAGTTCCAGTGTCCGGAAATTTCCCAAAGATTTTTTTTGCCAATATGGGGAGTGATGACCGGCAGGTAGCCTCTTTTTAATTGTTCGTCTTCAAACCAGCGTTTCAAAGTGTTGAGAATGATGGCTCCCTTTGGTTTCCAGAGTGGCAGACCGGCGCCAACGTTGGGGTTGATGGTGAATAAATTTAATTCCTTACCGAGTTTGCGATGGTCTCTTTTTTTTGCTTCTTCCAGTTGTTGTAAGTATTTTTTTAATTCTTTTTTATCACTAAAAGCCACGCCATAGATTCTTTGTAGTTGTTGATTGTTTTCATCATTTTTCCAGTAGGCGCCGGAAATTTTAGTAAGTTTGAATGATTGAGGACCAATTTCTCCGGTTGATTCCAAGTGAGGACCCTTGCAGAGGTCAACCAATGGTCCCGATTTATAGATGCTAACCATTTTTTTACCTTCATTTTCCAAGTCATTGATCAGTTCCACTTTCAGAGGTTGATTGGCTTCTTGAAAATGCTGTCGGGCTTCCCGGATGGGAACTTCTTTCATTTGAAATTCGTAATTTTTGGAAATGATTTTTTTCATTTTTTCTTCCAAAATTTCCAAATCTTCCGGAATGAGAGTGCGGGGCAAAGCAAAGTCGTAGTAAAAACCATTTTCGGTAGCCGGTCCGATTCCCAGTTTGGCTTCCGGGAACATTTCCAAAACAGCCATGGCCAAAATATGGGCTAGAGAATGCCGTTTAATATTTATTTTTTCTACCCCTTTTTCTTTTTTTGACATAAAGTTTTACTCAATTTTTACGGTGATTTAAAGACTTGACAATATTATATCATAATATTATAATGTTGGTATGAAGACGAGAAGGGCACCGAACGGTTAACTACCTAAGGTTCCCCTCTCATTTTTTTTAAAGTTTTTTTGTGAATGTTGCCATTGGTTTAGTGTTTGTGAGAATTGGCTCCTATCTTATTTCTTATGTCATCTAGATAAGCATAGTATTTTGCCGTAATGTCTTTATATAAGGATGAGGCAAATTTTTTATTTGGAAACAATATTTTTTCAAATTTATTTTCCTCTATCAAAAAATCAACTAACATCTTGTAATCCCCGTCGCCAGATACCAATATTATTTTATTAAATTTTTCTTGTTTGTACATTTTTCTCATAATGTCAAACACAATATCAACGTCAACATTGCCTTTTTTCTTGCTAATCATGGCGGTGTTGTGTTTGCGAAA
Organism: Candidatus Moraniibacteriota bacterium; assembly: GCA_027008775.1. Classification (GTDB taxonomy): domain Bacteria; phylum Patescibacteriota; class Minisyncoccia; order Moranbacterales; family DUUL01; genus JALVDV01. The sequence goes on along the minus strand of JALVDV010000003.1, from coordinate 41,627 downwards.
TTGCAAAATGAAACCAGATTCTTGAATGTGTTTGTATAGATCCTTATGTTTATCTTGAGCATAACCAAGATAATAATAAGCTGTGCTAACTTTATACTTTTCTTTTAGATAAATTCTAAACTTTGCCAAATTTATTTTCCAGGGATTTTCTTTGTCAAGAGTTGTTCCCATATGCAAATTCTGACCATCAATAAAGGCAATGTTTTTAGTTTCGTTGTCTAGATAACAATTTGTCATAAGTTTGTTGTCTTAAAATAAAACCCATACCTTTAAAAACCAGTGGAATAAAATCTAATAACAAAAAGCATTAAATTCGCTAAGACCCGATAGGGCGGTTCCACTTAGCTTCCCAAAGTATGGGCTCTCTTTGTGTTGTTTCGTCAACGACTTAACGACAACTCTACGGCTGGTTAGACCGCTTCAACGCTGTACATTAAATATATAACATATCTTTGATTTGTAAAGTTAAATTTTTGAGAAGTTTATTTTTCAGGGAGTAGAGGGTAATTATATGACTTTTACTTTATCTGTTCCAACTATATTTGTAATTTTTTGCAAGAGGGAGTCGGAATATTCTATTTGATAGCTTGTTTCTAATTTTTTGTCGGAGTTGGCGACGGTAAGATATATTCGGCTATCTCCTTTTTTTTGTTGGGCAATTAAAGCGGTTATTTTTTGCAGAGTATTTGGGGAAATTTCAATAATTAGATTTTTTGCCGGAGACATTTTTCTTGTTGAGGATATTTGATTTTTGGAGAAGGGAGTATTTGATTGGCTTTCGTACTTTTTTAATTCTTTTTCATTGATAAGAGAGCCGTTTTCGCAAATCAATTTTGGTTCGCCATCTTTTTCGGAGTAACGTCCTTTTAACAGAACAATGTTTTCTTCTTTCCAGAGATCGTAGTCTCTCTCCAGAACCTTGGGAAAAACCAAGACTTCTATTTTTCCCAGCCCGTCTTCCAGAGTGGCAAAATACATCAATTGATTGCGTCTGGTGTAAACTTTTTGTATTTTTGTTATGATTCCGCCAATAGTTACAAGTTGATCTAAGTGCTGGGGACCAAGATTTCTGATAGGGGTGGCATTTTTCTGGAAAAAATTTTGAAAGTTTTTTAAGGGATGATCGGAAATGTATAGGCCAAGAAGTTCTTTTTCCCAAGACAGTCTTTGTTTCTTGGAAACATTGGGTGTTTCTTGGAGAACCAATTGCGGAGCTTCAAGGCCGGGATTGTCATCATTTCCGCCAAACAATGAAGACTGGCCGCTGGCAATCGTTTTTTGGTGAGACTTGGCGTGGTTGAGAAGCAGAGGGATGTTTTCCAGTATTTTATTGCGATTGCCGTCGGAGATACTATCCAAGGCGCCTGATTTGGCTAGAGCTTCCAAGGATTTTTTGTTTAAGTCTTTATCCTGCACTCTTTCCACCAAATCAACTACATCTTTAAAGGGTCCGTTTAATTTTCTTTCTTCAATGATTTTATCTACGATATGCGCGCCCACGCCTTTAATGGCTTCCAGCCCAAAACGGATGGTGTTAAATTCGATTGAATCCTGCTTTTGGGAGTGTTTAGTCTTCATTTTTTCCGCTTGTTCTTTTATTTCCTCCGGTTTCAGGACTTTGCCATTTTTTACTTTTAAAACTTTTTCCGGAGTGGGAGAATTTTTAACAACGGCAAAGTTGTTGAAACTTTCGTTTATATCCGGAGGGAGTACTTTAATACCCATTTTACGAGCTTCTTCAATTTCAATGGCAATACGGTCAGTGTCGCCTTTGTCGGAGTTGAGAAGGGCGGCCATAAATTGAACCGGGTAGTGAGCCTTGAGATAAGCTGTTTGGTAGCCGATTAGGGCGTAACAGGCGGCGTGAGAATTATGAACTATTATGTCATTGGCAACAAAATTATGGGTGTTTTGAATTGTTAAATCATAAGTTTTTTGTTGTCCCTTTTTACGAATGGATTTAATTTTATCCCAATAAATATCGGAAGTGGCAATGTTAAGTAACTGGGCGTCTTTTAATTTTAAAGCGATAAGTTTAACTGTTTCGCGCAGGTACCCCTTTTTCTTTTTGTCAGAAAAAAATAATCTTTCCGCAAAGCCGTATTTTTTAGCAAATTCTTTAATGGTGTAGTTATTCTTTTTTATAGAAGCAGTTATCAGGGGAAGTATTTCCGCAGGAATAATATCCTTACTGCCTCGGGCGGAATTTTCTTTTATTGTTTTATTGATAATAGGATGGTTTTTTAAAATTGTTTTGATATTTTTCTTTTTTTCTCCAATCAAATATTGACCAATGGATTGACAAAAATTTTTGATATTGTCATAACGACTGATAGTGAGGGTGTAGCCGACTTTAACGGTGTTGCGATACTTAAAGTTCTTTTTATGAATTGTTGCCATCATGTTTAATCGTAGCAGTAGGTGTTGTAATTGCTGGGCTAAAGTTTTTGATGAGGTTGCATAGAAAATTTGAGGATCTTTTCTTTTTAAATTAATACAGCCATCTCCTTGAAACATTTTAGCCAGCAATAAAGATAGTTGAGAGTTGTTTAGCTTAAATACAAAGGAAGGAAACTTTTTGTTAGTTGCTTTTTGTCCTTTAAGTCCGAGAGAGGTTATCCATTTAACTGCTTCTGATTCTTTGTTTAGATTAATTCTACCGGCATAAATGGATGTAGTTGATTTGCTGGTATTTTTAGTGGCCTTGGTGTTTTTAAATTTCAGTAAATTGTTGGTATAATCTTCCAATTCTAATTTGTCGGTAGAGTAGAAATAGAAACCGTGGGGGTGACATAAATTTCCTTCAGCCAATAAATAACCGAGGACAATCAATTGGAAATTTTTAATTGGAAATTTTTGCTTATTTTTAATTGGTAATTTTCTGGCTACGGCGATGAAATCTCCGGTTTTTAAATTTTTCAAGGTCTTCCAACCGGAGAAAGTATAGAAGGGGTGATTAGAAGTGGCAACAATTTCTCTTCCTGAAGCGGTTTTCAATTTATAAACTTTCTTTATTCCGTTATTGTAAACCTTTGTGATTTTGCCGGTTTTTAATTTGGACGTTTTTTCATCTAAAGTTAAAACATTTGGTAGTTTTTTCTTGTTTTTATAATCTTCAAAAAGAGATTCTATCGTTCGTTGTTCTCCGGTTTTTGCGTCTGTAATCAAGGTGTCGCCGGTTAAACAACGATTGAAACCGTAGCCGGCGAATGGTTCAATGAAAGAAAATATTTTTTCGGCCAACTTTTTATCAAGGCCTTGTTTTTGAGCTCCCTCGATAAATTTTATTTTTTCCTTGGCAATTATTTCCGGAATTTTTTTACCCATGGCCTTTCTGAGAACATCGGCTTCGCCTCCGCTGAAGCCGGCAATAACTTGGGCCATTTGCATTACTTGTTCCTGGTAAACGGCTACTCCATAGGTTTTTTCCAAGATCGGTTTCAAGTTGGGGTGAAGATAGGTAATTTGCTTTTTACCATGTTTGCCGGCGATAAAGTCGGGAATCCATTCCATTGGGCCGGGGCGATAAAGGGCGACCATGGCAATAATATCTTCAAAGGTGGTCGGTCTCAGTTGTTTGAGATATCTTTTCATTCCGGCGGATTCCAGTTGAAAGATTCCGGTAGTATCCCCTCGTTGGAAAAGTTTGTAGGTTACGGGATCATCCAGAGGAATTTTGTCGACCTCAATAATGTCTCCAGTGGTGGCTTTAATGATAGAAATGGCATTTTCAATGATGGTTAAGTTTTTCAAGCCGAGAAAGTCCATTTTCAGAAGCCCGATTTTTTCCACGTAAGAAGCTTTGGAAGAGGCGGCGTATTGGGTGACGATGGCATTTTCATTTTTGCCTTTGCCACTCATATATTGCAAAGGGGAGTATTCTACTACCGGTTTGGCGGTGATGACTACTCCGCAAGCATGGACGGAGGCATGACGAGCCACTCCTTCCAATTTTTTGGCGGCATCAATGATTTTCTTGGCGTCGGGGTTATTGGCGTATTCGTGAGCCAGTTCTTTGCTGGTTTTGAGAGCCTCGTCAAGTTTAGTGAAATCGGGCACCATTTTGGAAAGTTTGTCACAGTAAGAATATTCCACACCTAGAACTCGGCCGGCGTCTCGGATGGCAGCTTTGGCAGCCATTGTTCCGAAAGTGATGATTTGGGCAACGTGGTCATCGCCATATTTTTTGCGGACGTAGGCCAAAACCTCATCGCGACGATGATCGGAAAAGTCAACATCAACATCAGGCATGGAAATACGGTCAGGATTAAGAAAACGTTCAAAAAGCAGATCGTACTTAATGGGATCAATATCTGTAATTTTGGTTAGGTAAGAAACAAAACTGCCGGCGGCGCTACCTCGACCGGGGCCAACGGCAATTTTTTGTTTTTTAGCCCAGTTGATGAAATCAGCTACGATAAGAAAGTAGGCGTCAAAGCCCATTTTTTTGATGATGCCCAGTTCATATTCCAAACGTTGACGATGTTTTTCGGTGAATTCCAAACCTCTGTCCAAATATCTCTCTTTAATTCCTTTTTCGCAAAGTTCACGTAAATAGCTACTGGCGCTGTAACCTTTGGGAACTTTGAAAGTTGGCAATTTGGTTTTACCAAATTCAATATTGACATTACATTTCTCGGCGATTTTTTGGGTGTTTTCCAGGGCCTCCGGAATATCTTTGAAATACCGCCACATTTCTTCCGGAGATTTCAGGTGGAGTTTATGGTCAGTCATAGACATTCTGTTAGTATCACTCAGTTTCTGACCGGTTTGAATACAAACCAAAATGTCTTGAATTTCTCCATCTTCCGGGTAGATGTAGTGAAGATCGGCGGTGGCTACCACCGGAATGCCGGTTTCTTTGGATATTTTCAAGAGTTGTTCATTGGCTATTTTTTGTTCCGGAAGGTTGGGCAAGTGTTGCAGTTCCAAATAGTAGTTGTCTTTTCCGAAAATTTCTTGATATTCCAAGGCCTTTTTTTTGGCGCTTTTGTATTTTCCGCTGATGGCCAGTTGAGCGATTTCTCCTTGCAGGCAACCGCTCATACCTATTAGTCCCCGGGAATATTTTCGCAAAACTTTCATGTCAATACGAGGTTTGTAATAGAATCCCTCCAAGTGGGCGATGGTGACCAATTTCATCAAGTTTTTGTAACCGATGTTGTCTTTGGCTAAAAGGGTAAGGTGATAGCGGGTGTCATCAATGCCGGCTCTTTTGTTTTCCAAGCCATTGGGCGCCAGGTACATTTCACAACCAATGATTGGTTTGATGCCTCTTTGAGTGGCTTTATCATAAAATTCGGGAACACCGTACATTACTCCATGGTCGGTAATGGCAATGGAGTTCATGCCCAGTTCTTGGACGCGGTCTAAGATATCATCAATTTTTCCCAATCCGTCCAGTAAGCTGTAGTGGGTGTGAACATGGAGATGGGTGAATTTTTTATTTGACATAAGAAATAATTTTAATTTGAAACTTAAAATTTGCCAAAGCCTTTAAGCATTGTTCTTCAGTATAAAATATTCTTTTTTCTCTAGCAAACTTTTTGGGGCAAGAGTTGAAAATGGTCTGAAAAATACTACAATAACTGTATGTTGGAGTACAAAAGAAACAATCAAAGTGGTAAGAAAAAATAGGAAGCTACCTGTATTTTGGAGCTGTTTTTGTGGTCTTATGATTTAGAAACGATGGACAAAGAAAAAGACAAGCAAATTATTATTAAGAACATTCTTGATTTTGGCACTGAATAGGCGATTGATTGGTTAAGGGAAAATTATTCTAAAAAAGAAATTAAAGAAGCAATTAAAAATTTTGTTAAATCAGACTGGAGCAAAAAATCCATAAACCTTTGGTTATTGGTTTATGGGGTTAAACCAAAAGATAGTAGGCTTTAAAAAGCTTGGCTTATTTTGCTGATGTTGTTGAAGAAGAAATTATCTTTAAACACCAGCAAAACATTTCTTTATCAAAAGTAAAAATTTTTTTAAAAACAAAAGTACGAGAATACCTTGAATGGAAAACAATAAAATAACCCAAATAAAAAATTATCAATTTAGCTTTAAGCTTTTTGGGCTTGTTTGTCAAATCGGTATTGGTTTGCGTTTGATGGATGCGGGTTTTTGGAATTTGTTCATAATAACACGACCGCGAGATGATGAAGCGCAGAAAAATAGCGCATATAGTATGCTGTTCATAATGACACGGTCGTGAGATAATGATGGCGCGAAGAAGACGGGTGGGGTGTAGTTTGCGATTTGATGTTTAAATCAGCGGGAATTCCCCGCCTGTAAGGGCGGGGGCATCTATATAATTGCCATTTTGTGAAAACCCCGGTCAGCTTGATGCTTTGGCCGGGGTTTGTTTGTAAACTTATTTCCAGCGGCAGGCATATACGGCGGTGTTCCTGCACTTGGGACAGGGAGAATATTGCCCCGGTTGCAGTGGCTTGTTGCAGAGATTGCAAGAATGAGCGGAGGCTTTTGTTTTTTTGTTTTTTCTTTTCTTCTTTATTTTCTTTTTTTTCACCGATTTCTCCTTTCCGCCTCGGTTTTCTCTTCCGAGGCGAGGTTGAAAAATTTTTTGTGAAAAGAACTCTGTCTTGATGTTTTAATTTTAGGTTTTTCCGGATGGACTGTTAAATTTTAGTGCGGATTTTGGTGGTTTGTGATAGTATAAGAGAGCTAAAGGCAAAATGTTGAAAGTCTGTAATCCACAATATTATCTAAAAGTAGAAGTAATTATTACCACGAATCTACAAATAAACCACGAATTTACGAATACAATATTTGTAGATTCGTGATTGTAAAAACAATGAATAAAAAGAAAAAAGTTCTTGCTCTTATTGATGGTAATGCTTTGGTGCATCGGGCTTATCACGCTTTACCTTTCTTGACGACCAAAGATGGTCGTCCCAGCGGGGCGGTTTACGGTTTTGCTTTGACTTTATTTTCTATGATGGAAAAGGTAAAACCGGATTACATTATCGCCTCTTTTGACGTTAAAGGTCCGACTTTTCGGCACAAGGAGTTTAAAGAATACAAGGCTAATCGTAAAAAAGCGCCCGATGATTTATATGAACAAATTCCTCTGGCGCAAAAAATGTTGCGAGCTTACGGAATTCCGATTTACACCAAGAAGGGTTATGAGGCGGATGATGTGTTGGGCACAATTTCCAAGAATCCGGAGATTGAGAAAAAGCTGGACACTTTGATTGTTACCGGGGATATGGATCTGGCTCAGTTGGTAGATAAAGATACCAGTATCTTTACTTTGCGGCGGGGAGTAAAAGACACGGCGATTTACGATGAAAAAGCGGTGGAGGAAAAATTTCATCTAAAGCCGGAGCAGATTGTTGACTATAAGGCTTTACGGGGTGATCCCTCCGACAACATTCCGGGGGTGAAAGGAATTGGCGAAAAAACGGCGGTGGCTCTTTTACAGAAATTCGGTTCCCTGAAAAACATTTACAAAAATTTGGATAAAATAGATAAGCCGGCGGTTAAAAAGAAATTGTTAGAACACAAAAAAGAGGCCTTTTTGAGTTATAGTTTGGCCAAGATTAAAACCGATGTGCCGATTGACGATTTGGATTTGGGAAAAGCCAAGGTAGAGAATTTAAACAAGAATGGTTTGGGGAAATTTTTTCAAGAAATGGGATTTGAGAGTTTGTACAAGAGATTGTTTAGTGACAAAAATGGTTATTTAAATTCTTCTTTAACAGGTGCGATGAAAAAAATGAAAAAGAAGTTTGAGTTTCAGGAAATAAGCTCGGAGATGGAGTGGCAGAAATTGTTGGCAAAGATTAAACGGAAAAAAGAATTTTCTTATTTTTTGGCTACGGATACGGAAAAATTTTATTCGGCACGACCACTGGGACTGGGCATGTTTGCCGGTGGTCAGAAAACTTATTTTCTAAAAAGTGATTTGATAAAACAAGGGAAGGATTTGTTTCAATCCGGAGGTATAAAAAAATATGTTTTTGATGGAAAGTTGTTTCTGGAATTAGTTGATTACCAATTTGGTTTTGATTTACAAAAAACAGCTCGCAAGCAATTTGACATTTTTTTAGTGTCTTTTCTTTTGGGAAAAATAAGCAAGGTGAAGCTGGAGAAGTTAATTTTTTTGGAGTTTGGCGCCACTTTTCAAAATGATTTACCGGCGAAACGTCAGTCGGATTTGTGGGGTGAATTGAGTTTGGAAGAAAAAAAATTGGTGGCCGAGAAGGCTGGCTGGGTTGGTCGGCTGGCATCACTTTATCGCAAGCGTTTACAAGCAAAAGAGTACAAAAAAATAGCTAAGCTTTTTTCAAAGATAGAACAGCCCTTGACAAAAGTTTTGGCGAAAATGGAATTAAACGGTATCAAAGTTGATAAAGGTGTTTTGGATAAACTTTCCGTTTTTTTGGATAAGAAGTTGTCTGTTTTAGAGAAGAAAATTTATCAATTGGCCGGAGAAGAATTCAATATCAATTCTCCGGCGCAATTGGCGAAGGTGTTGTTTGAAAAACTGAAATTGCCAACGACCGATATTAAACGAACCAAGGAAGGCTACTCAACCGATGCCGAACAGTTGGCCAGGTTGCGCGGAAAGCACAAGATTATTAAATACATTGAGAGGTTTAGAGAATATGCCAAATTAAAAAACACTTATGCCGATCCTTTGCCAAGGTTGGTGCAGAAGGATGGTCGAATTCATACCACTTTTAATCAAATGGGAACGGCTACCGGTCGGCTTTCTTCCACTAATCCTAATTTACAGAATATTCCCAAATACGGGCGAGTGGCTCATCTAATCAGAAAAGCTTTTGTGGCGGAAGAAGGAAAGGTCTTACTTTCGGCTGATTATTCCCAATTTGATTTGCGAGTGGCGGCTCATTTGTCCGGTGATCAAAGGATGATAAAAGTTTTTCGTGAAAATGGTGACATTCATCGTTCCACGGCTGCCTGGGTGAACAAAGTGAAACCGGAAGAAGTGACGGAAGAACAAAGACGAGAAGCCAAATCTTTAAATTTTGGCATGCTTTATGGAATGGGAGTTTACGGTTTTATGAGAGATAGCGGAGTAAGTAAGGAGAGGGCGGAATTTTTTATGGAAGAATATAAAAAGAATTTTCCAAAATTGGTTAATTTTTTGGAGAGAATTAAGGAGGAGGTTAAGAAAAAGGGCTATGCGGAAACAGAATTGGGGCGCCGACGTTATTTTCCCAATATTAATTCTGACAATGGTAGGTTGCGCGCGGCGGAAGAAAGGGCGGCAATAAATTTTCCGATGCAGGGTTTGACGGCCGATATTATGAAAATGGCTATGGTAAAAATAGGCAAAGAGCTTTTGCCAAAATTTCCGACAGCCAAGTTGGAACTGCAAATTCATGATGAATTGATTGTGGAGGTGGCGGAAACAGAGGCAGAGAAATTTGGACAAAAAATAAAGCGGTTAATGGAAGGAGTTTATAAATTAAAGGTTCCCTTAGTGGTGGATGTTAGTCAGGGTAAAAATTGGAGCGAATTGTAGATTTGTTTATTTGGCTTTTGACAGTGTCTAAGTTTTTACTTTGGAATCTTTTCAAGTTCCGCTTTGGGTCGGTGGTTGACAAAATTTGTTTTTCGGGTAGTATAAGTCTGTCTATTTTGATGGTTTTTTGTGTTTTTTAGGGAGAAAATGAATTAATGGCCCGTTCGTCTAGTGGTTAGGACGCCAGGTTTTCATCCTGGTAACAGGGGTTCGATTCCCCTACGGGCTACCAATAAAACGGAATTAATCTTTAACGACGAGTTTTAATTAAGTTTTTGCTTAATTTGAAGGCTCTGTAAATACAAAAAATGATGAAATATTTAACTAAAAAAGGATTTGAAAAATTAAAGAAAGAATTGGACGAGCGCAAATTATCAAGACGAAGGGCAATCGCTCAGGCCATAAAAGAAGCCAAAGAACAAGGCGATTTAAGTGAAAACGCTGAGTATATTGAAGCTAAGAGACAGCAAAGAGAGAATGAAGGACGAATTATGGAATTGGAAAATATCATTAGGACATCAGAAGTGGTGGAGGAGGATAATTCAATCAATGTGGTGAAAATCGGTTGCGTGGTGGAAGTGGAAACAAATGGAACCAAGAGTGTTTTTACGATTGTGGGCGCCAATGAAGCGGATCCGGCTAACGGTTTGATTTCCAATGAATCGCCTTTGGGGGCTTGCCTGCTAGGAAAGAAAAAGGGTGAGGAAGTGGAGATGACTTTGCCGAATGGGCGAACGGTTGCGCATAAAATTATTAAAATCAGTCGGTAGTTTTTTGAGCGTTGATTTTGTATTTTTACAAACCGGCTCCTGGCCGGTTTTCTTTTGGGTGATTTTCTAGTTTTAGTTTTACTTTTTTGTGTTTTTGTTTATAATGTTGGTGATTTAGTTCTTCAGAAATACAAAAAAGAAGGGAGGAACCGAAATGGTTATTGAGGTTAAAATCAGTGGGGTAGTTTTTAAAACTAATAAAAAATTGTACCTTATTGATGATTGTCAGTGGGTGGAAGACTGGGCCCAATTTATTGCCGTTGTCTGCGATATATTTTTGACGGAGCGACATTGGAATATAATATATTGGTTACGGCACACCTATCAGAACACACAGATGATTCCTGCATATATTTCTCTCCTACAAGTTTTTGAGCTTGACGATGATGAATTTAAAAAATTATTCCCCGGAGGGATCAAACTGGCCTGTAAAATGGCCGGTTTACCGGAACCGAAAGGTTTCGTGCTGAACTGCCCCTGATGTCTTATTGAGGGGATATCAAAACAGGTTGGCAATTAATACATTGCAACCTGTTTTTTAGTTGGAGAAGTGATTTGTTGGCTTTATTAAATGAGGCTTTTGTTGGTCTGAGGGATTATCAGAGTAATGTGGGAGAGTTTTTTACAGAACAGCTACGGCGGAAATTTTTTCACCTTTTTTGAGATTCATTATTTTGACACCTTGGGTGGCGCGTCCCAAAACAGAGATGGATTTGATGGGGGTGCGGATAATTTGTCCCTTGTTGGAACTGGCTATTAAAGTTTTTGTGTCTGCTTCTTTTTCTTCAATAACGCGACTGGAAACCAAGTGTCCGACTTTGGGAGTAACTTTTAAAGTCTTTAGACCGGAACCACTGCGGGTTTGTTTTTTGTACTTACTGATGGGTGTTCTTTTGCTGTAGCCGTTTTCGGTAACGACCAGAAGTTGCGGTTTTTTGTATTCTTTGCGAACGATGTTCATACCGACCACTTGATCGTCTTTTTTGAGACGAATGGCTTTGACACCGGCGGCCGCTCGGCCCATCGGTCTGACTTGAGTTTCGTTAAAATGAATGGCTTGACCGTTTTTGGTGGTGATAATAATACTGTCTTGGCCGGAGGTGGTTTGCACCCATTCCAAAGTATCACCTTTGGAAAGCTTGATGGCGATCAAGCCGTTGCGACGAACTTTTTCAAAATCTTTTAGAGCGGTTTTTTTGATTTTGCCTTGAGTGGTTTGCATGACCATAAATTTCGCTTGACTGTCTTTGGGGATGGCCAAGAGAGAGGTAATTTTTTCTTGAGGGTCTATTTGTAAAAAGTTGACAACCGATTGTCCCTTGGCGGTGCGGGAGCTGACCGGAATCTCGTAGGCTTTGAGCGCGAAAACTTTACCGGTGTCGGTAAAAAAGAATAGAGTGTCGTGAGTCATAGCGCCCAAAACTTTGTCTACGGCGTCACCCTCTTTGATGTTTCCACCCATTACTCCTTTGCCACCTCTTTTTTGGGTGCGGAAAACATTGGCCGGCAGTCTTTTAATGTAGCCATCTTCTGTCATGCTGATAATTGTTTCTTCGTTGACAATTAAGTCTTCCTGGGAAAAATCGCCGACGGCTCCCTTTATAACTTTGGTACGACGGGGGGAGGGATATTTTTTCTTGAGTTCCAGTAATTCTTTTTTGATGATATTGAGTATTTTGCGGGGACTCTTAAGAATGGCTTCCAATTTTTTAATCAAAGCCAATTTTTCTTTCAATTCATCCTCAATCTTTTTTCTTTCCAGGCCGGCCAGTGTTTGCAATTTCATCTCCAAAATGGCTTCGGCTTGACGGTCGGAGAGTTTGAACTTCTTGCGCAGATTTTGGTGAGCCAATTCTTTGGTTTTTGACCTTTTGATTGTTTTGATAACTTCATTGATATTATCCAAGGCTATTTTCAATCCTTCCAGAATATGAGCTCTTTCCTTGGCTTTGTTCAATTCAAATTGAGTGCGACGAGTAACTACGTTTTTGCGATGATTTAAATACTCCTCCAAGATTGATTTTAAATTGAGAATGCGCGGTTCCAGTCCGTTAACGAGAGCCAGCATATTTAGGTGGAAAGTTTTTTGCAATTCGGTGGTTTTGTAAAGAATATTGAGGATTTTTTTGGGAAAAGCTTCTTTCTTTAGGTCAATGACTATTCTAACTCCGTCACGGTCCGATTCATCACGAATGTCTTTTATTCCTTGAATTTTTCCCTCTTTAACCAAGTTGGCCAATTTTTGGATAAGGGTGGCTTTGTTGGTTTGGTAGGTTAGTTCGCTGATGATAATAGAAAACATTCCTTTGGAATTTTCCACGATGTCAGCCTTGGCGCGGGTTACGATCCCCCCTTTGCCGGTTTGATAGGCTTCCAAAATATCTTTTTTGTTATAAATAATACCGGCGGTGGGGAAGTCGGGACCTTGGATAAATTTAGTTAATTCCTCAATGGAACTGCTGGGTTTCTCAATGAGATGAACCAGTCCGTCAACCACTTCTTCCAAGTTGTGGGGCGGAATGTTAGTGGCCATACCAACAGCAATACCCATTGTGCCATTGAGTAAAAGCTGGGGTAATTTGGCCGGGAGGAAAACCGGTTCTTTGCGGGTGCCGTCATAGTTATCAACCCACTCAACCGTATCCTTTTCAATATCGTACAACATTTCTTCGGCGATGGCGCTCAATCTGGCTTCGGTGTAACGCATGGCGGCGGCACCGTCTCCGTCCATAGAACCAAAATTTCCCTGACCGTCAATGAGTGGGTAGCGCAGGGAGAAATCTTGAGCCATTCTGACCATAGCTTCATAAACAGCTGAGTCGCCGTGAGGGTGATATTTTCCCAACACTTCACCGACAACAGTGGCCGATTTACGGTATTTGACATTGTGTTTTAGGCCGAGCTTCCACATAGCGTAGAGAATACGGCGTTGCACCGGTTTAAGACCGTCGCGAACATCAGGCAGAGCACGGGAGACAATCACACTCATAGCGTAGGAGAGGTAGGATTCTTCCATTTCCTGGACGATGGGACGGTCTTGTAAACGACCGATATTATTTTGTTCTTCCTCCTTGGTGATTTGTTGATTTTTTCTTTTCATTTCTATTGTTGTTTAGTTGACCGGTTTTTTGTCGGAGTTATTATTTGTTGATATATTAGGTAAACTTTTTTCAAATTCTTCCAAGTCGCTGGGGCCGGTGACAGGTTCTCGTTCTATTGATTGTCGGAGTTGGAATTGAGTGATGAATAGCCAAATGGCAAAAATCAATATTCCAATAACGGCGGTTAGAATGATAGCCAGTTTGCGACGATAACTTTCCGGTTTTTCCAATATTTTTTTATACATAATCTTTTGAGGTGGTTTACTAAATTATTGTCCTTTAGCTTCTCTTTAGGATTACAACATTGTTTTCCAAATCTTTGAGGTCATTTGCTTTGAGACTGAGTTTGTCACGAGCTTCCTTTTGGTTGCCACCAAATTCTTGGCAAAAAGTATCACAGCTTTCCACTTTTTCTTGAAGTCCTTTAATCTTGTAATCCATTGGAATAATAATGGCTGGCTCCAATTGACCGATTATGTTTTTTATTTTTTTGATTGACAACTGTCGTCCGACCGGAATCATCAAGACATCTACCGCTCCGATAGTTTCAATTTGCTTCTCTGTAAGATCTTCTCCCAGTTGTCCCAAGTGACAGAGGCTGATATCTTCGCTTTTAATGACAAAAATGTTATTGCGACCGGCGCCTTTCAATTCTTGCTCATCTTGAAAAGATTCTATTCCTTCAATGGTAACTCCTTTTAGACTGTATTCTCCGGCAGAATCTATAATAAAGGCTTGATTTTTTTTGTTTTTCTTTTGTTTTTCGGCCAGGGTAACAGTGGAAAAAGTGATGATATCACTCTGTCCTTGCGGAGGGCGTAAGCCAATGTCATTGATGAAAGGGTCGGTGATAATGGTAACCGCCTTTTCGCCTCGTTTTGGCTTGGTTTGTATTTTGAAACATCTTTGACCGTACCAAGTGATTTGCATATTTTTTTGACTATTTTTTAGAGAGAGTTTTACTGTTTTACTGACTCATTCTAACATATTTATTGTTTTGTTTCAATGATTTTATCTGTTTGTCGGTTTGTTTTGGGGGAATAGTGTTTTGTGAGTTTCGTGTTTGGCGAGTGTGTGAATCGGGGGTCAAGATGGCGTGGAATAAGAAAGTTAAATGAGAGATTTGACAGGAATCAAATGAAATGGCTTTTTAATTTTATATATTTGATTTATTCAATTTGATATTTATTTCTTTTTTACAGAGGTGGGGTGTTCAAATTTGTTTTACACTCCAGACCCGCTCTACACTTCAAATTTGTTTTTATACTACCATATTACGTAATATGGTAGTATTGGGAAGTATGGATAGATTTGCCAGATGATTTTTGGCTTGATGGTGTTGTGTTAATTGTATTATTATGTTGTTGTATTGTTTTATTGTTTCATTGCTCTATTGCTCCATTATTCCATTGCTTTATTGCTCTATTGTTTGATCATTGTATGTTTGCGTTGTATTTGAGGAAGTAAGATTGTTCGTTTGTGTGGAGTTATGCGCTTATTTGTATTTGTTTGTTAAGTTTTTAGAAGGAATAAATTTCTTAAATAATTTTATGGAAAAGAGTAATGTGAAACAGGCAGTTATTTTGGCGGCTGGTCGGGGAACGAGAATGGGCAGTTTAACCGAGGAAATTCCAAAGCCGATGCTAGAAATAGCTGGCCGACCAAAATTAGTTTACAGCTTTCGTTCTTTGCCGAAAGAAGTGAAAGAAGTTTTTTTGGTGGTCTCTTACAAGGGAGAGATTATCAAAAAATTTTTTGGGAATTATTTTGAGGGCAGAAAGGTATATTATGTTTGGCAAAAAGATTTAAATGGGACAGCCGGAGCCGTTTCTCTGGTGAAAGATTTAGTGAAAGGAAGGTTTTTGGTTTTGATGGGTGACGATCTGTATTTGCAGAAAGATTTGGAGAAATTGATGAAATACAAACAGGCCGTTCTGGCTATTGAGACCAAAAATAATTTTCAGTCCGGTGTAATAGAGGTGGATGAAAAAGGTTATTTGCGGGCGGTTAGAGAAAAGGTTTCTTCTAGAAAGGAAATTTTGTTGAACACGGGGGCCTATGTTTTAGGTCAAGATTATTTTAATATTTCGCCGGTGACTATTTCAAAAAAAGAATTTGGTTTACCACAGACTTTGGCTAAAATGTATCCCCAAAGAAAAACTAAGGTAGTTCTGGCTTCTCATTGGCAACCGGTTGGTACACCGGATGCTTTGGTTGAGGCGGAAAAATTTGTGAAAAAGTTTTTAAGTCAGTGAAGTGAGCGAAGAATGAATCGTTGAAGTTTGTTTGACTTTTACTTGAAAAACTTTATAATAGTGAGAGCTGTTTTTGCGCGGGGCATGGTGTCAACGGCTAGCACGCACGGTTTGGGACCGTGTAGACTGGGTTCGAATCCCAGTGCCCCGACAAAAGTTGGTAAACGAAGGATGAAGAGGGATAGGTGGTGGGCAACAAAAAACAACCGACGGATCTAATTCGCCGGTTGTTTTTTGTTTGGTGGACGCTGAGGGATTCGAACCCCCGACCCCCTCGGTGTAAACGAGGTGCTCTGAACCAGCTGAGCTAAGCGTCCGGACAGTGCCCCGAAAGGGACTTGAACCCTTATGTCCGAAAGGACCACGGCCCTCAACCGTGTGTGTATACCAATTCCACCACCGGGGCCGAATTTTAATCTTACTTCTCTTCTTTTTTTACTTCTTTTTCTTTTTTGTTCTTTTCTTCAGTCTTTTCCTTTTTATCGCTTTTTTCTTCTGTCTTTTGTTGTTCGCTCTCGGGCTCTTTCTTTTCAGGTTTTTCTTTTTCCTGTTTTTCTTCTTTTTTAGTTTTGCTTTCCTCAAGTTTTTCCGCTGTAGAAGAATCTTCTTTCTCTTCTAATGTTTTGTGGTCATTTTTATCTTCAGTTGGCGTTTGCGCCGAATCCTCTTTTTTGCCGAATATTTCCAATACTTTGAGCTTGGCTGCTTTACCAAATCTCTGGCGCATATAATATAGTTTAGACCGTCTGACTTTGTTACGTTTTAGCAATTCTATCTTGGTGACAACCGGACTAAAAATGGGAAAAATCATTTCCACGCCGATATTTTTGGAAACTTTGCGAACAGTAATCGTGGGAGACGAACTCTGCTTTCCTTTAATGGCG
Organism: Candidatus Moraniibacteriota bacterium; assembly: GCA_027008775.1. Lineage (GTDB taxonomy): Bacteria > Patescibacteriota > Minisyncoccia > Moranbacterales > DUUL01 > JALVDV01. The sequence continues at coordinate 25,106 of JALVDV010000003.1, read as the reverse complement.
ATAACTAGACCTTCAAAGACTTGAATTCTTTCTTTGTCGCCTTCTTTGATGCTGCGATGAACTCTTACCGTATCTCCGACGCGCAAATCGGGCAAGTTCTTTTTTCTTTGTGAGTGGTTAAATTTTATTAATTTCTGGTCCATGTGATTTTGACAAATTTTTAGAAATTGCCAATTACCCGGCAATCTTCTAGCAACTTTGCCCATAGTAGTATATTTCAAAAAAATAGTCAAGAGTTGGAGAATGTGGTATAATGTTTCGTGGGTTTATTTTTTTAAGGGCCTCGTTTTGGTATTCATTTTTAACTATAGTTGATGAAGAAGAAAAAAGGGGAACTAAGAAAAAAGGCAAAAGGAAAAGAAAAATCGGTTTTAAGGCAGGACGTTAAAAAACATATTGCAACACTTTTGTTGTTTGTTTTTGCTTTATTCTTCTCACTCAGTCTTTTTGGACAGGCCGGCGCAGTAGGGCGGTGGGTGGATAAAGCTTTGACCGTTTTATTCGGTTGGGGGCGATATTTTTTGCCTTTTCTCTTGATTTTTTGGGGGGCGGTTTATTTTCGCAAAATAAAAGGGGCCAGTAGGAATTTGGTTCTACTGGGCGGTTTTTTGTTGTTTGTTTCTTTGCTAGGCTTGCTGGATGCTTTTTATGAAGAAGGGGCAATGAAAGAGTTGGCTAAAATCGGATTGGGGGGAGGTTACGTCGGACTGGCGGTGGCTTTTTCTTTAGTAAAATTAATCGGCCGGATAGCTACGGTTGTTTCTCTTTTTGTTTTTGCTCTGATAGGTTTTATGTTGGCTTTTAATGTTCCCGTCTTAACTTTTTTGGGAAAATGGAAGGATTTTTGGCGAAGCGCTTTTTCTGAGGAGAAAAGATCAGGGGATAACTTGGAAAGTGGGGAAGGCGGGGAAGAAGCTTCGTTTAACGATGGTGACGAGTTCAGGCAATTAAGTCTGGAGAGTGATCTTGAGCATGGGAACAAGAGCAGTGATGAGACTGACGACGGTGAATTTGCTGGGGAGGAAGTCGGTCAAAATGATTTCAAAAAGGATGAGAATGAGGATAAAAATATTCCTTGGTGGAAAAGGCTTTTTAGTAAACAGGCCAGACGAGAAGCGAAGTTGAGAGAAGTTGATGACAATATCAAATCTTGGGAGGTGGTGGAAGAAGATGATGAAATGGAAAAAGATTTGGAAGATAAAGGCACAATGACAGATGATAATTTTGATAGTATAGGTTTGGAGGAGGAAAGGGCTGACGAGAAAATAATGTTGGGAAATGTGACTTTGCCAGATAAGAAAAAAACTGAAAATCAAAAAAAATCAACTGTTCCAAAAAGACGCCCGAGGCTAAAATGGCGACGCCCGCCCTTGAGTATTTTTGCCAAAACGAAAAGAGTGAAAAGGAGCAAAGACACGGAAGTCAATATTGCTTTGATTCAACGGACATTGAAGGATTTTGGCATCAAGGTTGAGCCCAGCGGTTACAATATCGGTCCGACGGTTACCCAATACCAATTTATTCCGCCGGCGGGTGTAATGCTCAGTAAAATAGTTAGTTTACAACACAATCTGGCCTTGGCCCTAAAGGCTTATGCCATTAGAATTGAGGCGCCTATCCCCGGGACTTCCTTGATTGGAATTGAGGTTCCTAACAAGGAGCCGACTATGGTGCGACTGGGTAGCATTTTTGGTCGGGAAGAATTTTTGAATTCTCCCGGTTTGTCAATGGCTCTGGGGGAGGATGTCAACGGGAATTATGTTATTGCTCCTCTGGATAAAATGCCCCATTTGTTGGTAGCCGGTTCCACTAATACGGGGAAAAGTGTTTGTGTAAATGCTATTCTATCTTCATTGATTTTTAAAAATTCTCCCGATGACTTGCAGTTAATCTTGGTTGACCCAAAAAGAGTGGAACTGTCTTCTTATGGTGGTATCCCGCATCTGTTGACTGATGTAATAACAGATATGGATAAAGTGGTAAATGTTTTAAAATGGGCCACCATTGAAATGGATGAGCGCTATAAGAAGTTGGCAGAGGTTGGTTCCAGAAATATTGTTTCTTACAATGAAAAGGTTGGCAAAGGCGCGACTAGAAAAGTTGTAAATCAAGAAACGGGAGAAGCAAACGAGGAGCCTTTGGAAAGAATGCCTTATATTGTTATTGTGATTGATGAGTTAGCAGACTTGATGTCCACTCATGGTAAGGAGGTGGAAGGTTTGATTACCCGTCTTTCTCAAATGGCTCGGGCAGTGGGAATACACTTGGTTCTTTCCACTCAGCGACCTGATACCAACGTGATTACCGGAACAATTAAAAATAATATTCCCGGACGAATTGCTTTTCGGGTGGGAGGCAATGTTGACTCTCGGACAATTTTAGATGCGCCGGGAGCGGAAAAATTATTGGGTAATGGGGATATGTTGTACATTGGTCCCGGTTATCCGCAACCGGTGAGAATTCAGGGTCCTTTTGTTTCGGAGCAAGAGACAAATAAATTAATCAGATTTGTAAAGAAGCAAGCCCAAAAACTGAATTTCAGACATGATGGTAGTTTGAAAAATTCCTTAGAAGAAAAGCTGGAAGAAACAGTTGTTTCTGGTGATGTGCGGGAAGGAGAAAATTCGGCTGATGATGTTTTGTATGAACAGGCCAAAGAGGCGGTGGTGCAATCAGGTAGAGCCTCAGTTTCTTTTATTCAGAGAGCTCTGAGAATTGGTTATAACAGAGCTGCCAGAATTATGGAAATGCTGGAAGAAAATGGTGTTGTCGGTCCGGCCAATGGCTCTAAGCCTCGAGAGGTTCTGGTGCAAGCGGAACAGATGGCCGATGTTGTTTCCGGTCCGGAAGATGATATGGAGATACAGGCGGAAAGAGACAAAAGAGAATTTTGAAGCGATAGTTGGAAAATATTTTAGTCTTAAAGTTTTTGTTTTTATGTTGATAGCCGGTTTGCAAAAGATGACTTTGATAGATTATCCAGGCAAAGTGGCGGCAACCGTATTTACTCCCGGTTGCAACTTTCGTTGTCCTTTTTGTCATAACCCGGAATTGGTTCACAGTTCACACTTCACTGTTCACGGTAATGAGCAAGTTGAGAAACGGATGGATGAATTTTTTGAATTTTTGGAAATGAGAAGAGGAAAGTTGGATGGAATTTGTATTACCGGTGGAGAGCCAACTTTGCAACCGAATTTGGTTGAGTTTATTAAAAAAGTTAAGGGATTGGGTTTTGCGGTGAAATTGGATTCCAATGGGACACGACCAGGAGTGTTGCGGAAGTTGTTGAAAAGTAGATTGGTGGATTATGTGGCGATGGATATTAAGGCTAGTCCGGAAAATTATGCCCGGGTTTGCGGAGTAGAAGCTAACTTGGAAAAAATTAAAAAAAGCGTTGAACTGATTAGGGATTTGGCTGACGATTATGAATTTAGGACAACGGTAGTTTCCGGTTTGCACAGTGAAGAGGAATTTAAAGAGATAGCCGATTGGTTATCCGGGTCTCGTCGTTATGTTTTGCAGGCCTTTCAGGATCAGGGAAAAATTTTAGATCCGAAGTTGAGAAAAGAAATTGCTGGTAAGAGTATCGATTTAGAAAAATTGAAAAGTTTTTTTGTCGGCAAAGTGAGAGAAGTTTTAATTCATTAAAAGCATTATTTTTATGTTGCGAAGAAATTTCTCCGGTGGCGGATTGGGTGGTAGTTTTAGGAGGGTGATTAAACCCGCTTTCTCTTCTGCTCCTTCTTCGAGAAGTAAGTTTGGCGCCGGTCGCGCCAACAGATTTACACCTCAGGCGAAAGGAATGTCTGATAGCGGGAATCATTCGGTTGGGGGAACAATGAATGATCCCGGGACTAACTTTTGGCAAAGAAAGTCTTGGGCGGAGAAGGCCGGCGAGAAAAAGGTTGAAAAGAGAAGGGGTGGCGCTCTGGATAAAATGCTTGACCGTCTTTTCGTTGGGGATAGACGCAGGAAGGAGCCTCAAATAAACTCTGACAGAGGAATGTTGTCCGGTAAAAGTGTGGGAAGAAAGACTGTTTTACCTGACGCATTTTGGGATGTCGGTTTAAAAGTTAGTAGTCGTTTGCAACCGGATGAAATAAAGTACAACAGCAGAAAGAATGTATTTCTCTTGGGAGAAGGAATTGAGCTGGATAGGTTTAATTTGCCCAAGGAGATTATAAAGGCGATGGAGCGTAGTCGAGTTGGACGAAAGAAATCGGGTCTGAGAAGTATCTCAGCCAGAGAAAGAGCGGCAATTAAGAGTGTCTTTCGTCAGGGGGGCACTCGTTTGCGAAAAGCAAATGTTGATTTGCACTCTAGTTCGGTAAAAAGATCGCGGGAGAAAAGCAGTCTGAGGAAAACAACAATTGGAGAGTTGTTGGGGAGAAAGTGATTTAGTGAAACAATGGGTTGAGAGCTTTCGCGTGTTCCGGAGCTCTTATCTGCTTATTTTAAAATGAGTTAAAATGGATTATAGTAAGTTTGCAAAGTAATAATTTATTTTTTCTAAAATGGGATTATTTGAAATTTTATTTGGCAAGAAAAAAGAGGGGGAGGGGCCTAGAGTTCTGGAAGACAGGGGTGGCAGCACAAAACCTAAAAAAAAGATAGCTCCGCTAGATGCGCTACTGGGAACAGGGCAATACAGCAAAAAAAATGAAGCTATAAAGAGTATGTCGGGCTGGGAGGAACAAGAGCGAGGCAAGAAAGGGATAGCTCCGCTGGATGCGTTGTTTAAGGCAGGGCAATATAGGCAAGAGAAAAGTGATTCGGAGGGTGGTAATTTAGAGAAGGCTAGTCAGGAAATTTTAAAAAAGCGTTTGGCCAAATTAAAACTTAAAAAGTATAGAAGGGATATGGAACCTCGGTTTAATGAAGATAAAAATAGAATTGAAGTGGGTAATGATTTTGATCTGAGCGACCTGCCGGAGATTGTTTATAACTTTGCTCAAAGAAAAAATGTTTTCCGTAAGTTGATTGGGGGTCGTTTTGATTTGCGAGATAGGGAAAGGTTGCGCTATTATCTTAAAAAACATCCTCATAAATTAACGAGAGTTAGACGTAGGCTGAATAGACCGGATGAAAAAAGATGCAAAATCGCTTTGGCGGAATTATTTGAATAGAGCTGAAAGAGTTTTCCGTATCGGGAAAACTAAGCTAAAATGACAATGGAGCAGAAGAGAATTTATGTAAAAGTGACACCTAAAGCCGGAAAAAATCAGGTTAAAAAGATTACCGAGAATGAGTATAAAGTTTGGTTGACGGCGACGCCAGAAAAGGGAAAGGCAAACAAGGCCTTGATTAAACTCTTGGCTGAGTATTTCGGAGTTTCCAAGTCAAACGTGCGAATTCTGGTTGGGCAAACAGCCAGAATTAAAATTGTTGATGTGTTGGTTGATAAAAATTAGGAGTTGTATTTCTTGCCGATTTTGGTGAGACACCGCCCGATTACTGTCTTGATGAATATTTCTTCGCCTTTATCGTGTAATTGCGCCGGTTAATCTGATAACATGTTGGCGTTATCGGGTTTTTTTGTTTGAAATAGATCGTTTTTGTTTCCTGTTTTCTAATTTTGAATGATGATGGGTGAGTGTATTTTTGTTTTTGAAATTTGTTCTTAAAAGAGAAAGTGATAATACTTTTTACTTGTATTTGCGAGCTACATTATGATTGAGGCAGCGCGGTCAATGGATAGGAATAGGTAAAATAGATCAAAAAACCGCAAACAAGCTGAATAAATTGGTTTTTTATGAAGTACTATCATACAACCTTATATGATAGTAGATGCGCTTTTTTATTTTTTATTTTTTTGAGTGGATTTGTGAAACACTATCATATAACCTTATATGATAGTGGTTATGGTTTTTTGTTCTTTTGTTTTTTGATGTTTTTTGAACGGATTTGCAAAATACTATCATACAACCTTATATAAGAGTGATTATGACTTTTTGGCTTTTTGACTTTTGATTTTTGGCTTTTTTAAACGGATTTGTGAAATACTATCATACAACCTTATATGATAGTAGGTGTGGTTTTTGATTCTTTTTGAGGTGGGACTGCTGGTGTGAAATGTGATTTTTGGTGTAAAATTTTTCTGGTGTAAAATGCAGAGTGTCAGGCGTAAAAATATAGAGTTTCTGACATAGAATAGAGTTTTTGACGTGAAGCAAATATTCTAATGTGTAAAGTAACGGAATTGGTGATGTAAAAGTGAGGTTTTCGATGTAAATGTAATTTTTAATGTGGGTTACAATCTTTCTTATAAGACGTAGTTTCTGATGTAAATTTCCGGTATAAATGTAGTCTTTGGTATAAACCCTTTTGGTGTCTCTGTCGTAAAACATGGTTTCTGGCACGAGATTTTTTGATTAGAATATAAGGTTTCCGGTATAAAGTATGGTTTTCAAGATGAAGTCAGAGTTCTTGATGTGGAAAGGGGTTTTTGATGTGAAATAAATGAAGTTGTTGATATGAAGTGAGTTATTCGGTGCAAAACGCAGTAGAGTTGCTGATGTAAGAGTTTGGTTAATTAATTGTGTGTATTAGTGGACTTGATTTCTGTGGCGCGGATTGGTTTTTGATCAATAATGTTTTAGTCTGAAAATTGGCAAGCAATGTTTTCATTCGGAGTTCGGCAGAAGTGACTCTTGATTAAAATTGTTTTTGCTGGTATACCATTTGTAAGTTCTTCAAAGTATTAAAGTACATTAAAATATTAAAAATATACCAAAAAAGAGGAGGGTAAAAAAATGAGGAGATTTGTGATTGGTTTTTTGGTAATTTTTTTATTCTTACTGTCACCGTTCATTTGCTTGTTCATTGATTCCCTGTTTTTATGCTTTAGAAAACAGGGAGAAGTAGTGATGGTGAATAACGATAACAGGGAGGAGATTTTTGCTGATGTGGAGGGAAATTTTTTAAAGATTTACATCCCTCCAAGCCAACCTTTTTCTAAAAAGGCTTATCCCCCGGCTTTTTTGGATTGGGGGGGTGGAGTGTATTCGGAGTTTCTTTTTCATTGTGGCAACTGGGTGATTTACAAGTTGCCCGATGAAAAATACAAGGTTTGTTCTTTCCCCGTTATTGTTAAGGGAAAGAATGTACAACTCTCTGATCACTTAAGAGAGTTGTTGAGACGCCGTTGTAACCCTTGAAAATCCCCGGACCAGGGTCCGGTCCGGTTTATCCCGGTGGTTTCCCGGGAGAGTGGCAAAAATTTATGGGGGATGGTCAGCGCATCATCCCCTTTTTTCTTTGATTGCTCTTGACTTTTTTTGAGATTTTGTTATAATGCTTTATCCGATTGTTGGAGCGATGGTTGTTGTGCAGATGACTTGCGGTTTTTTAAAATTACCAGAAAGTGCTGTACTGCCCGTGGATTATTTAGTAAGACTTTTCCCTCCTATGTCTTGCTAGGTGCCATGGGTGGTACAGCGCTTTTTATTTTTCTAGACTTTTGTTTCTTGCAAGGCTATCGGGATTGTTGAATTTATTGGCGGTGGCGGAGAAGCCATGTTTGATGAAATAGGTTATAATTTCATTAGAGAGAGGCAGAATTTGATCAATAATTTTTTCTTCGGTAGGAGAAAACTTGTTTAGGACAAAATCTTTTTGTTTGATTTTTTGTTTTTCCTTTGGGGCAATACCCAGGCGGAGGCGAGAAAAATCGTTACTGCCCAATTGTTGGATGATTGATTTTAGGCCGTTGTGGCCGGCCGGTCCGGAGGAGCGAGAAATTCTGACTTGTCCCAGGGGTAGATCCAATTCATCTTGGATGACCAAAATGTTTTCCAGAGGAATCCGATAATATTTTTGTAGGGAGGCGACGGCAGAGCCGGAATTGTTCATAAAAGTTTGAGGTTCAGCTGCGATGATTTTGCGATTATTCAATTTGATAATGCCTAATTTAGCCTGGTGTTTCTGATTAAACTTCAGTTTGTCAATTGGAGAGTTGTCGGTCAAATTCAAGTTAAACAGCCAATTTTCCAGAATCCGGAAGCCAATGTTGTGTCTGGTGTAAGCGTATTCCGGGCCCGGATTTCCCAGACCGACGACCAAATAATTTTTTTCTTCAGACATAAAATATTTATTTATTGATAAGCACTTCTCCTTGAGTATTTAAAATTGAATTTTCTTCAACTTTTGAGTTTTTGTTTCGGCTTTGATTCTCAAAATAGCGATAGCTGTCTTTTAGCAGACAAATAGTGATGTCAGTTTTATTGTTTTCTCCGGTTTTTCCGGTTGTGGAAGATGGTTTTTCACTTGCTTCATTTTTGTTCTTTTCTTTCCTTTCTTCTTCGGTGTAGTAAATTACCTTTAAATCAAGTTTAGCAACTAAATCGTCAATGGTAAATAGTTTATTGGTTTGGCGAGGAGCCAGAAGAATTTCTTGGTTGAGGGGGCAAATTTGAGTGTATTTTTGAGGGCGATAAGGTTGGATGCGATAGCCCCAGTTTTGAAATATTTTTTTGAAATGAATGTAGGAATTATAGTCGGGAGTAAGAATTTCTATGTTAGCTTGCTCTTGGCGAATATTCTCTTTTTTCTCCTGTAAATTTTTAAGATTGAAAATATTTTCGGCTAGCGCTTGGATGGAGTGGTAAGATTTGTCTTTGGGGAGCAAAATGTAAGCCCAAACTCCTCCCAGTTGAACGTGGTCGGATTTAAGTAGGGAATCCTTACTCCAGGCATCAAGGACTTTGGTGTTAGTTTGGTAGATGTTGATGTTTTTGGCCAGTTTAATAAAGGGCGCTATTTCCGAAGGTTTAATGTTTGTGCGCAGGTGCTCGCCCAGGCTGTTGAGAATGGAATTGATTTTTAAGGGATTAAACAATATTTTTAGAGAGGTCGCTTTTTTCTTGACACTGGCGATTATTTGTTGTTGACGTTGGGCGCGTCCAAAGTCTCCGCCAGCCACGTGACGAACGCGAGCGTATTTGAGAGCCGTTTCCGCATCCAGATGGTGAAAGCCTTTTGATATTTTAAAGGTTTCATAAGAATAATTCGGTCCGGGGTAACGGTTATCAACAATGTCGGTGGGGACTTCCAAGTCAATTCCGCCCAGAGTTTTGATTATTTCTTTGAAGCCCTCAAAATCAAGAACAATGTAATAATTTATTTTTTGTCCGGTGATTTTTTCCACGCTTTTTTTGATGAGGGAGATGGCCTCGCCGGGAGATTTGTTTTGGTTTTTCAGGCCGTAGGTGTAAAGAGCGTTTATTTTGGTGTGATAGTTGGTGCCGGGAATTTGAACATAAAGATCTCGCGGAATGGATAGCATAGCTGTTTGATAGGTTTGGGTGTTTATGGAAAGGAGGGTGATGGTGTCGGTGAGGTAAGCGCCTTTGTGTCCTTGTCCGCCAACGCCAAGGAGAAGGATGTTTATACGATTATTTTGTTGTTTTAATTTGGTTTCATCGGAAGATGATTTAACAATTTCCTGAAATGTTTTCAATTCGGTGAAAGCTTGGTCTTTGGTTGATGATTCTTGTTGATTGGTGGTTATGCGGGCGATATTTTTATTTAGATTGAAAACGAAATTGCCCAAATAAAAAAGAACCGCGATAAGAAAAAGGACGGCTAATCTAATAAAAAATCCCGTCCAAACGATTTTAGTTCGGTGTGGTGAAGGAGAGGTCTTTTTCATTGTTGTTGAATTTGTTCTAGAAAAGGCTGATGATGAAGTAGGCGACTCCACTTAGTAAGAGAGAGATATTGAGTTGTGATACCAAGATTATAGCAAAGAAAACCGCCATCAGTCTACCGAGGTAGACGACCATTTGGCGGAAGACAATAAACTCATCCAAGTTTTTATTCCGTTTTGCCAGAGAATAAGTTTTACTGGAAAGGGGGACGGAAAACATTAAAGCAAACATGGCTGCCACCAAGGAAATGGTGTAAATGGAGATTTTTTCATTGGCAAAAAAGGCTTTAACAATCCAAAGAAAAGCCAACATAAAGGCGGATACTTTGATAATTCTTTGCCAATCATTTTTGGCGATGATTTTACCGATAATCAGAGTGAAGACAATTGTGCCAACGCCGATAAGACTACCAACCACGCCGACACTGACTGTATCGCGGAGGATGAGAAAGACCAGCAATGGCCAAATAATATCGTCAGCAAAAGTGGCGAAAGCGTCTAGGAGGATAATGATAAAAAGACGAGTGTGTTTACGGAAAAAGAGCCAAAGATCGGCACTGGAAAAATTGATATGGGGATGGATATCTTTGGAGTTCAAGAGAATGATGATGGGAATAATTAAGATAAAGATAGCAGTGGCGAAAAGAGCTTCAAAGCCAAAGAGAATGGATATTAAACCGCCGAGGAGAGGCGCAATCATACTACCCAGACTGCGGACGGAGAACAGTAGCCCGACTTGTTTTTGTTTATCCTGATTTTTGTTAGAGGAGAGGCGGACAAAAAGGCAATGTAGAGGAACCCAATAAAGGGCGGAAATGAAAGCGCCGAAAATAGCTAGGCTGTAGAGGAAGGTTGGGGAGGGATATTTTTTTAGGAGCATAATTCCGCCGAGGTAGAGTAGGTAGAGAGGCAGGCTAATAATCATAGTGTGTTTGAGGCCAACTTTATTGCCAATACCGCCAACGACAATGGAGAAGAGGATGATGAAAAAATAAGTAATAATATAATAAAGCAGAATTTCCGGAATGTTTAAACCGATTTTGTAAAAATAAATAGGAATGAAAAAGCCTATTAAAGAGGCGACAAATCCTCTGATAGCGTGAGCAATATACAAAGAATAAATCCCTTTTCTGAATATATGAAAAGCGTGGGGAATTTTGAGATAGTTGAATTGATTTGAATGCATTTTGTTTTTGCTTTTTTGCGGGTTTTCTATTAAATTTTGATTTTGGTTGATTTCCCGACTCTTGTTTTCTGTTGTTGCCCGGGAGGGATTCGAACCCCCGAATGCATGGACCAAAACCATGTGCCTTACCACTTGGCGACCGGGCAATATTCTTATGTTTTCTTATTCCACAATTCTACCACCAACTTGACGAAGAGCTTCGTATAATAAATTTTCTTCTGCTGATTGTTGGCTGTTGAGCGAGTCATCTTCTGGCGCGGTTTCCTTTTCGGTTGTTGAGGGTTTTTCTGTTTCCGGAATAGTTTCTGTTGTTGGCGATTTTTCTTCTGTTTTTGTTTCATCCACAATAAATCTGACCCTCAATGGCACTCGCAGTATTCTAGCAAAGACCTTTTCTATTGTCAATTTGTTTTCCGGTTTGGAAAGTTGTTCTTGATGGAAGGAAAACTTAGTTTTAATCCAAACAGAACCATCTTGAATATTTTGAGGAATAGAGACGCTAAGAAAGGCGAATAAACTTCTGTTGACTTTGTTTACTTCATCTAAAATTGTATTCCATTGTTGCAGAAACTGGTTGATACTGATTGACTGATTTGATTTTATTGTTTTGTCTGATTCGCTTTCTGGTGTTTGAGTAGACTCTTTTTCTGTTGACGCTTGGGAACTTTTTCTTTTTGGTCCGGGTGTTTTTTTGGGTTGAACCGGGTTATCTTCAACCATTTCGTTTTTTGTTATTTTCTCGTTTTTCTTCTTTTGCGGAGAAAGGACTTTTTTTTTAGAGTCTTGTTCGGAGGAAGAGTTTTCTTCTTTTTTGGAAGAAGTTGACACTAGCTGAAATTTTAAAACGGCCATTTCCAGTGATAATTGAGGAATTTCACTGTAATTACTTTGTTCCAAACTTTGCTGGATAAGCTCAGTTAGTTTTAGAAGCTCCGGCAGGGAGAATTTTTTAGCCAGTTTTTCCAAGTCGTTTATTTCTTCGGCTGTCAGTTGTTTTTGCAGAATTTCGTTTTGAGCGCCGGTAGTTTTGAAAAGAAGCAGGTCGTGCATAAAATTAAGTAGTTGTTGAGTGAATGATTTTAAATTGGTTCCGCTGAATTCCAGATTATTGATAATTTCCAAAGTTTTCTTTAGATCTTTCTCAGCAATTTTTTCCGTTAGTTTTAAAATACTTTGACGAGAAGATAATCCTAAAATGTGGCGAACATCTTCGTCGTTAATTTCCTGGCGATTGTGTAAAGAAATGAGTTGGTCCAAAAGTGATTCGGCGTCGCGCATTCCGCCATTGGCTTCAGTGGCGATTAAATTCAAGGCCTCCTTGTCTAATTTAATTTTTTCTTTTTTGGCGATAGAGGACAGTTTTTTAATGATCTCCTCTTTAGTGAGGGGTTTAATGTTGAACTGTTGACAGCGGGAAATTATTGTTTCCGGAACTTTGTGAAGTTCGGTGGTAGCCAAGATGAAAATAGTGTGTTGGGGCGGTTCCTCCAGTGTTTTTAACAAGGCGTTGAAGGCGCCCAGGGAAAGCATGTGCACTTCGTCTATAATATAGACTTTGTAGCGCAGATGGGAAGGTGGAGTATCAATAGCTTCTTTAAGCTGGCGGATGTTATCCACGCCGGTGTGAGAGGCGGCATCTATTTCTATGATGTCAATAGCTTGGTTTTTGTTGACTATCTGGCAATTTTTACACTTGTTGCAAGGTTCTATTTTAATGTGGGATTTTTTGGTTTTGGTAAGCGGTTTTAAACAGTTGATTGTTTTAGCAAATATTCTGGCGGTGGTGGTTTTACCGGTTCCGCGGGGGCCGGTGAATAAGTAGGCGTGGCCGAAGCGATTGTTTCTGATGGCGTTGGTCAAGGTTTGCAGAACGTATTCTTGTCCGCTGATCTCGCTGAAAGTCCGGGGGCGATATTTTCGGTAGAGAGTGGCCATTAAATTTATGAAGTTATTTTTTATTTCTTGCTGTTTATTATAAGACGCAGGGGGTAAAAGTCAATCAGTTTGTTTGGCTTGGTGATTAGTTGCTTTGTTTGACCTGCTTGTCCAGTGGTTGTGTTTGCCTTCAAGCGCTGGCTATACTTGTTTTCAAATAATGTTTAAGGTTGGCTTTATATTTTTGATACTGGTTTTTTAGAATTGATTGTCTGATAGTTTTTTCTTTTGTTAGAACTTAGTATTTTCTCTTTGCTAGAATTTGTTTGTTGTTGTTCTTGTTTTTGTTTTTGTTAATGATATTACAAGTGGCAAAATTCTTACCAGTAATGAGAACGGACTATTATGATATTATTGATAATATCATAATAAAGAAGTGAGAGAGGAATTGATTTGTGAGCAGAATGATTTTTGATGTTGAGGGGTGTGACTTACCTTTTTTGTTGTTGGTTCTCATTGATGGCTGTTGATTCGGTGATTTTTCAGTTTTAAGGATTTGCAGGTTGTTTTTAAGAAGCCGAATGTAAAATTTATTTTTAAAAAATCAAGTATAAGGTATCTGAAAGTTCAGCTTTTCGTGCTCTCTCGTGTCGTTTGTTAGAAATACTATTTTTTTGACTTTTTCGCTTTTCATTTGTTGATTTCTGTGTTATACTTTCTTAGTAAGAGTTGGTGAAAGTTAGATTTGTTTTTATGAAAATTGTTTTGGATTGCTTTGGAATGAATTGGATTTTAACTGAGGTTGAAGTGTTTAACAATAAGGGAGAAAAGAGTGGTTGTTTCTAGGCGATGTCTTGATTGCAATGCTTGTCTAATCTATCTAATTGAGTGTTTTCGGTTGGATAATGTTTTATTAATTTTTGTTTACTGAAGCGATTTTTTGAGGGAGGTTTGAGTTGCTCGCCGTAAGTTAATTGGCAGATTTACAGGGTTTTTATAAAAAGTTTCAAAAAGCATTTTAAGTGGGAAATTTAAAAAAAGAAAATGGCTAGAAAAAGAAAAACGACAAAAGGAGGAAATTATGATGCCAATTCCATTCAGGTTTTGGAAGGTCTTGATCCGGTCAGAAAACGCCCGGGGATGTATATTGGCGGCACTTCCACGGAGGGATTGCATCATTTGATTTGGGAGGTGGTTTCCAACTCCATTGACGAAGCCATGGCCGGCTATGGTAAATATATTGAAGTAAGACTGTTGCCGGAAGGCAATAGAATCTCCGTTTCAGACAGAGGGAGAGGAATTCCGGTGGGTAAGCATAAGCAGACCGGTTTGTCGGCTTTAGAAACGGTTTTGACCACCTTACACGCCGGGGGGAAATTTGGCGGAGAAGGCTACAAAGTTTCCGGCGGTCTGCACGGAGTCGGAGTTTCGGTGGTTAACGCTTTATCCACTTATGTTAAAGCGGAGGTGAAGCAAAATGGCAAAATCTACCGACAGGAATACAAAATGGGCAAACCGACTTCCAAAATTAAGGTGGTGGGCAAAACCAAAGAAACGGGTACAACCATTGAATTTGAGCCGGATCCGGCGATTTTTCCCAAGATTGAGTGGAATTGGCAGAAGATAGTTAATTATCTACGAGAGCAGGCTTATCTGACCAAGGGAGTGGAGATTAAAATTATAGATGAGCGTTTTGACAAAAAGGGGATGTTCAGACGTCGCGGTTTTTGTTTTGATGGTGGAATTAAGTCGTTTGTGGAGTTTTTAAATAAGGGCAAGGAAGTTGTAAATAAAAATATTTTTTATGTAGAAAAAGAGCAAGACGGAATGTTGGTGGAGTTGGCGGTGCAGTACCAAAGTGGCTTAACGGAAAATGTTCAGTCTTTTGCCAACAATATTCATACCGGGGAGGGGGGGATGCATGAAACCGGATTTCGTACCGCTTTGACCAGAGTAATCAACACTTACGCGCGCAAGAACAATATTTTGAAAGAAAAGGACGCGAATTTGACGGCTGATGACGTCAGAGAAGGTTTGACGGCGGTTATTTCAGTCAAATTGTCGGAACCACAGTTTGAAGGACAAACGAAGACCAAGTTGGGAAATTCGGAAGCCAGGACAATTGTGAATAATATTACCAATGAAGCTTTGTTGGATTTTTTTGATAGACATCCGGCTGATGCCAAGGCGATTATTATGAAGGCCTTGGTTTCAGCCAAAGCTCGCTTGGCGGCGAAGGCGGCCAAGGAGGCGGTGGTGCGTAAGGGTGCTCTGGATGGTTTGACTTTGCCGGGCAAGTTGGCTGATTGTTCCAGCCGTAAGCCGGAGCTGTCGGAACTATATATTGTTGAGGGAGATTCGGCTGGTGGTTCGGCCAAGCAAGGTCGCGACAGACGTTTTCAGGCTATTTTACCTCTACGTGGCAAGATCTTGAATGTGGAGAGGGCCAGGATTGACAAAATGTTGGCTTCGGCGGAAATTAAAAATTTGGTGATGGCTTTGGGTACCGGTGTCGGAGATAAAATGGATGTCAATAAGGCTCGTTATCATAGAATTATTATTATGACCGATGCCGATGTGGACGGTTCTCATATCAGGACTTTGCTTTTGACTTTGTTTTATCGTTATTTTAAAGAGTTGATTGAAAGGGGTTATGTTTATATCGCTCAACCGCCTTTGTATCAGATTAAGAAAGGAAAAGTGGTGAAGTATGCTTATAGCGACCAAGAGAAAGAAGAGATTTTGGCCAAACTGGTTGGTAAAAAGAATTTGTCGGAGAAAGAAATTAAAGCCGGTAAGACAGCCGGTGTAGTAATTCAACGTTACAAAGGCTTGGGTGAAATGAATCCGGAGCAACTCTGGGAGACGACCATGGATCCGGAGAATAGGGTGATGCAGCAAGTAAAAATTGAAGATGCTCAAAAAGCGGATCAAATTTTTGATGTTTTAATGGGTAATGAGGTGGCTCCGCGGAAAAAATTTATTCAGGCGCATGCCAGAAATGTGCGTAATCTTGATGTTTAAAAATTTAAAATTAAAACAAAAATATGAGGGTGGCAATTAATGGCTTTGGTCGTATCGGGCGACCGAGTTTTAAAGTTTTGTTAGAAAAAGAAGGAGCAGAAGTGGTGGCAATTAATGATTTGGGAGAAATAGAGTCATTGGCTTATCTTTTAAAATATGATACGGCCTACGGTGTTTACAATCGGGAAGTAAGGACTAAAATTTTACCAGAGGAGGAATATAATCTTTTGTTGGTGGATGGTAAGGAAATCAAAGTTTATTCTCAGCCGGAACCGGAAAAATTACCCTGGGCGGAGTTGGGAGTAGATGTGGTTTTAGAGTGCACCGGGTTTTTCAAGGAACGATCCAAGGCGGAAAAACATTTAAAAGCGGGCGCTCGGAAAGTTATTATTTCCGCTCCAACCAAAGATGAAACCATTAAAACTATTGTGCGGGGGGTGAATGAAGATAGTATTTCCGAAGACGACAACATTCTTTCCAATGCTTCTTGTACGACCAATTGTATTGCGCCGGTAATGAAAGTCTTGGAGGATGCTTTTGGCGTGGAGAAATCTTTGATGTCAACCATTCACAGTTATACTTCCACCCAAAATTTGGTTGACGGGGCCAGTAAAAAAGATTTGCGTCGGGGAAGAGCGGCGGCGCAGAATGTGGTTCCCTCCACTACCGGAGCGGCGATTGCCACCACTAAAACTTTGCCGGCTTTAACCGGTTTGTTTGACGGAATGGCTTACCGGGTGCCGACGTTGGTTGGTTCCATCAGTGAAGTGGTGGCCTTGTTAAAAAAAGAAGTGACGGCTGAGGAAGTTAATGATGTTTTAAAAGAAGCATCTAAAGGGAAATTAAAAGGTATTTTGGCGGTCACGGCTGAAGCTTTGGTAACGCGTGATATAGTGGGCAATCCTCATTCGGCGATTGTACAGGAAGAACTAACGAAAGTGGTGGCCGGTAATTTGGTAAAAGTGGTAGCCTGGTATGATAATGAATGGGGTTATAGTAATCGTTTGGTGGAACTGGCTGAGTACGTCGGCAGAAAATTTAAGGCATAAAATGAAAAAATTGGAGAGATGGGTGGTAAAAAATGGAGTTGATTAGTAAAGAATTTTATTTGAGAGTTTTTAAAAAGTAAAAATTTGGGAAAGTGTTTGGATTTCTACGAGAGTTTCTGTTGCGCAAGAAAATAAGAAAAAAAGTGCGACTAAGAGATAAGAGAGTGGTGGTAATGGGAATTGGTTTGCATGGTGGCGGAGTTTCCATGATTAAATGGCTGGCTCGCCAAGGGGCGAAAGTAGTGGCGACAGATAAAAAAACAAAGGAAGCACTGGCTTCTTCTTTGAAAAAATTAGGTAAATTGGTGGAAAGCAAGAAAGTTAAACTGATAGTGGGGCGACATAGAATTGATGATTTTCGTTCGGCAGACTTGGTGATTAAAAATCCATCGGTTCCTTGGAAAAATGTTTACATTCAACAAGCGCAAAAACGGGGAATTCCGGTGGAGATGGATTCCAGTCTATTTTTTAAATTATCTCCTTCCAAAAAGATTATCGGTGTAACCGGTACGAAAGGGAAGACAACCACTTCGCATATTATAAAACATATTTTGGAAAAGGCGGGTAAGAAGGTGGTTCTGGTGGGGGTTGGCACTTTAACGGTGATGGACAGGCTGAAATTGATTGATAAAAACACCCATGTTGTTTTTGAGCTTTCTTCTTGGCGATTGTCAGTTTTACGTCGCAAAAAGAAAAGCCCTCGTTATGCGGTGGTAACCAATATTTTTCCCGATCATTTGAATTATTATCGGACAATGAAGGACTATATTAAAGATAAATTGGCGATTGTGCAATTTCAAAAAAAGAATGATTTGGCGGTTCTGAATTATGATGATGAAGTGGTACGGGAATTTTCCGAAGAGACTAAGGCGGAGATTTCTTTCTTTAGCGTAAAAGATTCTTATTCAATTATTCCGGACGTTTTTTTGGAGGATGAAATGATTAAATATCGAGGGGAGAAGGAAGATGGTATTATTTGTTCAGTCAAAGATTTGAAGATATTGGGTCGGCACAATATTTACAATGTGATGGCGGGAGTGGCTTTGGCTTTGAAATTGAAAATATCGCCAAAGATTATTGCTAAAGCAGTTAAAAGTTTTAAGGGAGTGAAGCACAGATTGGAGTTGGTGATTCAGAGGGAAGATGTTTTATTTTACAATGATTCGGCGGCGACTACTCCAGAAGCGGCAGTGGCTGGTATTAACGCTTTTTTGAACAGAGCGGAATTATTTGATATTTATTTAATTGCCGGCGGTTCCAGTAAAAAATTAGATCCCGATATTTTAGTGGAGAAAATTTTGCAGACGCCGGAAATTAAAAAAGTGGTTTTACTGAAGGGCGGAGCTACGGAAGGCATTCTGAAAAGTGTGAAAAAGCGTGGCGGTTCGGAAAAATTTTTGAAAGTGGTTGATAGTATGAATGAAGCGGTAAGATTGTTAACAGAGCAAATTGTGATGGATCAAGAAGAGGAGAAAAAAGCTGCTGAGTTGACCAACGAGAGCGCCGAGTTACAATTTGATAGAAAAAAAGTTTTACTATTGTCTCCGGGGGCGGCCAGTTTTGGTATGTTTGATAATGAGTTTGATAGAGGTAGGCAATTTAGAGAGGCAGTCAAAAAATATGCCGGAAAGTTATCGGGAAAAAGGAGTAGATAGAAGGCTTGATACATTTGAGAAAGATTTTATAAAATAGTTTATTTTAATTTTTTACCTATCGGCAATGAGAAAAATAATTTTTGTTTTAATCGGTTTTTTGTTGTTTTTGGCTGTTTACTTAAAAATTAACCGTGAGGCATATGTGGCGGCCGTTGATCCACGAAATCAAGAGCAGGTTACTTTTCAGATAAAAAAAGGTGAAGGATCTACGGAAGTGGGAGAGAATTTAGCTCGGCAAGGTCTGATACGCAACAAGTACTATTTTTGGTATTATGTTTGGAAAACGAAAACTGATGATAAGCTACAAGCGGGAGCTTACAAGTTATCCAAGGCGATGACTATTCCGGCAATGGTGAGGAAATTTACCGCCGGTGAAATTGAAGAAAAAATAAACAAATTAGTGGTGCCGGAGGGTGAAACAATAGAGGGAATAGTTGATTTACTAAAAAAACAAAAGCCGGAAATTGCCAGTGAGTTTGATCGTCTGACTAATTGCAGGTGTTCCGGCGCAGAGAAATGTTTGTGCGGAAAATTGAATGAAAAATATGATTTTTTGCGGGAACGGCCGAAAGGAACGACTTTGGAAGGCTATTTATTTCCCGACACCTATTTTCTGGCCGACAAAGAAACGGCTTTATCTTTGTTGAATAAATTTCTTGACAATTTTCAACGCAAGGTGAATGAGGAGGTCAGGTCAAGCATCAGAGAAAAGGGTTTAAACTTGCATCAAGTTTTGACAATGGCCTCTATTGTGGAAAAAGAAGCTAAAAGTGATGAAGATAGGAGATTGATAGCCGGTATTTTTTGGAAGCGATTTAAGCAGAAACATCCCTTACAAAGTGACGCTACTTTGTCTTATATTCTAAAAACGAATAAAGTGAAATACTCCAACAAGGAAACCAATATTGATTCTCCTTACAACACTTATAAATATGTCGGTTTACCGCCGGCGCCAATTTGCAACCCCGGTTTGGAAGCGATTCTGGCCACCATAAATCCTCAACAATCTGATTATTTCTATTTTTTAAATGATGCCCAAACAGGGGAAACCGTTTTCTCCAAAAACTTTGCTGAACACAAACGCAATAAGCTTAAGCATGGACTTTAATTTAAATCCGTTGGTTTTATTGGTTAAGAGTCGTGTTAAAAAAGATTTTTAAATTGGATTGGGTCTTGTTGTCGGCAATTTTATTGTTGCTGACGTTTGGTTTATTGGCTATTTATTCTCTTTCGCGGGGTGGAGCTATTGGAGAGTTTTCCTTTTACCAGAAACAAATTTCTTTTGTTGTTTTGGGGGTGTTTGTGTTTTTTTTGACAGCTCTGTCCGATTATACTTTCTGGAAAATTTATGCTTGGCCTCTTTATTTTCTGGGGATTTTTCTGTTGATCTTGGTTTTGTTGGTTGGCCACATAACCAATGGAGCGACCAGTTGGTTCAATCTCGGTTTTTTAAAATTTCAGCCGGTGGAATTGGTTAAGGTGGGTTTAATTATGATCTTGGCGCTTTACTTTTCTCGTTTGAAAAGTGAATTTTTAACTTGGAAAGATATCTTTCTTTCTTTGGGTTATACAATTATTCCGGTGATTTTGGTTATTATGCAACCTGATTACGGTTCAGCTATTATTTTGCTGATTATCTGGCTGGGAATGGTTTTCTTGGCCGGAATCAGTTGGCAAAAATTGTTAGCGCTTCTTTTTGTTTTGGTTCTGACGGCCATAAGCGGGTGGTTTTTCTTTTTGCAGGGCTACCAAAAGGAAAGGATTCTGACTTTTCTTGATCCGGCCAGAGACAGTTTGGGTAGCGGTTACAATGTTATTCAGGCGATTATTGCCGTTGGCTCCGGTGGTTGGAGAGGGAAGGGTTTGGGTAACGGGAGTCAAGGTCAATTAAATTTTATTCCGGAACAACACACGGATTTTATTTTTTCCACTATTGCCGAGGAGAGCGGTTTTTTGGGCGTCTCTCTGATGTTAGCGGTTTTTTTGTTACTCTTTTGGAGGCTGAAAAAAATTGTTTTGTTGGCAGATACTCGTTTCGGTAGTTTTTTGGTCAACGGGGTATTGGTTTTGTTTTTCTTTCAATTTTTGATAAATGTGGGAATGAATATTGGTCTGGTACCGGTGACCGGTTTATCGTTGCCATTCATAAGTTATGGAGGCAGTTTTTTGTTGGTGACTATGTTTTTAATTGGATTAGCGGAGAGTGTTTATAGAAAAAGCAAAAAACATTTCTCAGATTTTTAGTTGTTTTTTTGTTTGCTTGTGCTATACTGGTCTAAACGTTAATCATCAGCTTTGTTTGAAATGTCGGAAAAAAATAGAGTCAAAAAAAGAAAAAATAAAAAAAATGGGACTAGAAAAAGTTCCGGTTTTTGGCGTTCCTTGTTTAGATTTTTTCTTTGGTTGTTGTTTTTCGGTTTTTTGACGGGGGTAGTGGGAGTAATAGGTCTATTTGCTTACTATTCCAAGGACTTGCCCAATCCGGACAAGATCAATAAGAGAGTGATTTCCCAATCAACAAAAATTTATGATCGCACCGGGCAACACTTGCTTTATGAGATTTACGGTGAGGAAAAAAGAACAATAATTCCTTTGGAAGAAATGCCAAAATCTCTCTTGGCGGCCACGGTGGCCTTGGAGGATCGCAATTTTTACAAGCATCACGGGGTTGATTTTCGGGCCTTGGCCAGAGCAGTTTTGAAAAATGCGCAGGGGAGAAGAGAGGGAGCATCCACTATAACTCAACAATTGGTAAAGAATTCAATTCTAACTTCAGAAAGGAGCATCAAAAGAAAAGTAAAGGAAATTATTCTTTCTTTGGAAATAGAGCAGAAATTTACCAAGAATGAGATCTTAAGGATGTATTTAAATGAGATTCCTTACGGTTCCAATGCTTATGGAATTGAAGCGGCAGCTCAGACTTTTTTTGGTAAGCATGCTAAAGATTTAACCTTAGCGCAGGCCGCTCTCTTGGCTTGTTTACCCAATAAGCCTGGTCGGTATTCTCCGACTGGTTTGCACACCGATGAATTATTGAAGCGTTGGCGTTATGCCTTGGATACAATGGCCGAAATGGGTTTTATTAGCAAGGAGCAGGCAGAGGAAGCTAAGAAGGAAGATATATTGTCACAAGTTAAGCCAAGGAGGACAGGATTGAATGCTCCTCACTTTGTTTTTTATGTGATTGACCAATTGGAAGAGAAATTTAGCAAGGATGAATTGAGAAAAGGTGGCTTGAAGATTTATACTACTTTAGATTGGGATTTGCAACAGATAGCGGAAAAAGCGGTGGCTGAAGGGGTAAAGAAAAATGGTCCGAAGTATCATTTTACCAATGCCGGTTTGGTAGCCATTGATCCTAAAAGCGGAGAAATTCTGGCAATGGTTGGTTCCAAAGATTATTGGAGCGATGATATTGACGGGAAATATAATGTTGCGCTCAGTTTGAGACAACCGGGTTCGTCTTTTAAGCCTTATGCTTATGCGGTGGCCTTGTCCAAGGGTTATACACCTGATACCGTTTTGTTTGATGTTAAAACAAATTTTGGAAAAGATGGTAGTGGTGAATATTACCGACCGCAAAATTACACGGGAACGTTTAGCGGTCCGGTGAAGATTAAGCAAGCATTGGCCACTTCTCTAAATGTTCCAGCGGTTAAAGTTTTGTATTTAGCCGGCATTGACAAGGTGGTTAAGCTGGCCAAAGAGATGGGGATAACAACTTTGAAGGATCCGGAAGATTATGGTTTAGCCTTGGTTTTGGGTGGGGCGGAGGTACGTCTATTGGACCACGTGGGCGCTTTCGCAGTATTTGCTAATGGTGGCAAAAAAGCGGAGAAGAAAGCTATTTTGAAAATTGAGAATTCTCAGGGGAAAAAGATAGCCGATTTTGAAGAGGTGAAGGAGAAAAGGGTGCTGGATAAAAATGTGGCCTTACAAATCGATGCCATTTTATCTGATAATGAGCTTAGAACGCCGGCTTTCGGCAAAAACAATCCATTGGTTATTCCGGACTACCAGGTGATGGCGAAAACTGGCACCACCAATGATTACAAGGATGGTTGGCTAATGGGCGCCAGTCCTGTTTTGGCGGCCGGCGTTTGGGCCGGCAATAATGATAACAAAGCGATGCGCAGAGGAGCGGCCGGGGTTTATGTAGCCGGACCAATTTGGCATAATTTTATGTTAGAAGCTTTGCAAAAGTTTCCCAAGGAAGAATTTGAAAAACCGGAAGAAATTCCGGAAGAAGAAAGGGTTGATAAGCCAATGTTATACGGGGATATAAAATTGGTGGATAAGGTGAAAGTTTGTAAATATGATGACGGTAAATATTGCTTGGCTAATAAATACTGTCCGGAAAGCAAGGTTGATAAGAAGAAATTTTTTGTGGCCCATACCATTTTGTATTATGTTGACAAAGATGATCCTTTAGGCGATATTCCCGAACATCCGGAGGAAGATCCCCAGTTTGAAAGATGGGAAAAAGGTGTGAGAGAATGGGGAGTGGAGTATATGCGCGGACACAAGAGGAAAATTGTGCCGGATAGAGAATGTAGAAAGAGTGATTTTTAAGTAAAGCTAGTGTTGTCTTGACAATTTTTTGGAAAGAGGTTTTAGTTTTGGTAAAGTTAACTAAATAATTTTTAATTTTTTGAAATTTATGTATAAAGTGATTGGTCACAAAAATCCGGATACGGATTCCATTTGTAGCGCGATTGCTTATGCGGAATTTTTACGTCAGCGAGGAATGGAGGCAGAACCGTTTTTGTTGGGAAAGCCAAATAAGGAGACCGAGTTTGTTTTGAAAAAATTTTCAGTAGCTACTCCGGAGATAGTAAGTTCTTTGGAGGAAGGAAGCAAAGTTGTTTTAGTTGATCACAATGAAAAGGGGCAAAGTATTGACAATTTGGCTGAGCTTGATTTGCGAGGAGTTATTGATCATCACAAAATTGACTTGAAGACAGAAAAACCAATTTCTGTATTGATTCAACCCTGGGGATCCACAGCCTCTATTGTGGCGGATATGTATTTTCAGGAAGGTGTGCAATTAGATAGATCGGTAGCGGACCTGCTTCTTTCGGCAATTATTTCTGATACACTTTTTTTTCGTTCTCCAACCACCACGGCGGTAGATAAAGAATTGGTGAAACGTTTGAATGAGATTGTGGGTATTGACAACTTGGAGACTTATAGTTTGGAAATGTTTAAAGCTAAAAGTGATTTGGGAGATATGCCGGTGGATAAATTAATCAGGCTGGATTATAAGGTTTTTGAGTTTAAAGGTGGTAAATATGGGATAGGGGTAATGGAAACTACAGATGTTGACTATGCTCTGAAACGAAAGGATGAAATCCTGGCGGGCTTGAAGAAAATTCAAGAAGAGGATAATTTGAAGGCGGTTTATTTTGTGGTGGTGGACATTCTTAATTCGGAAGCTTTTGTTTTGTCTTCTGATGAGGAGGCTAAGAAACTATTTAAAAATTTGTTTTCCGCTGAAGAAAGAGGGGAAGGAGTTTTATTTGCTAGGGGGCTGGTTTCCAGGAAGAAGCAGATAGTTCCTCGTTTTGAAAAAATGTAAAAATTTGGTATTATTAGGGTGTCGTGTTATAATAGTCGACGATGCGTTGAAGAGTGGTGTGTTGTTTGATTTCTTTTGATTCTTTCTTCCATTATTCCTTCACTAACCAAAATCAAAAATGCCAACCAAAACAAAAAACAAAATCAAACTGAGCCTGCTCTTGGGAGTGGTTCTTTTTAGTATCGGAGTTTTTATTCACCAAGCTTTGGCGGAAAAGAAAAACTCTTTCACCGTTCATGCTTTGATATTCAACAAGAACGGCCAATTGGTAGCCGATGGTTCTTACCAAGTAAGATTTGCCTTATACAAAATCAACCGCCTAAAAAAAGATCCTTATCCCTCTGACGCAGATTTAAAAGAAAGAATCTGGTCCACTAACAAAACCATAGAAATCAAAGATGGCAAACTGGAAGCCACTCTTAACCCTCCCAGCTTGCCTTACAACAAATATTATCTGGGAATTCGTGTTAATCAAGACGCGGAAATGATTCCTCGCAAAGCGGTTATTTTGGGAGGAGAGGGGGAGGACTTAGAAAAGAAACAAGCGGAAAGCATCAAAAACGTCAGCCAAGAACTCAGCGAAAAAACCAGTCAACTGATTGAAGAAAACTTTTCTCGTCAGGAGGAGTTAAACAAAACTTTTCTGAAAGCTCTCAGTAAGCTAAAAATCGGCACCGAACCGGGAAATATTCCCGTTTTAAATGAAGAAGGAAAAATAGATCGTTCTCTTTTGGATCTTCCCACTTACCCGGGAACGGGCGGAGTAAGTGAAGTTACTTTGGAAATCAATGACAGCGGTTCCGGAGGAACAACAACTTTGACTTTGGATTCTCTGACCGATGTCAATATTAGTTCCCTGCAAGATGGCCAAGTTTTAACTTATGACAATAACAGCCATACTTGGCGCAATCAAGACAATTCTCATACAAATTCCAATCTTTACACCGAAGACGGCACTCTCAACAGTAACCGCAATGTCAATCTGGACAACCACAATCTTTCTTTTGACAATAACAGTTTATTTATCAAAGGCAGTAATGGTCATATTGGCATTGGCAAAACCAACCCAGCCTATAGTTTAGATGTTTCCGGT
>JALVDV010000002.1 GCA_027008775.1 Candidatus Moraniibacteriota bacterium | reverse complement strand
CAATGTAAGGCATTTCATTCATATGTTTTTTGATCTTTTCCACCATTGGGAAGTATTCTCCTTTGGAGTATTGTTTGTTGAGGATGCAGTATTGTTTGTTGCGGAGGCCGATGCAGGCGAAGCAATTTTGAGAAGAAACACAACTAATACAATATTCCAAATCCTGAACACTATCAAAACACAAATTACAAAACTTTACTCCATAAGCATTGTTCCCGACCTGACTACTTTCATAGGTAAGTTCAACCTTATTTCCCCAAATAGAATAATCGCAACTATCCTTCACCTCACCTCCCATATTGAACTGACAAAACTTAGTGTCCTCATTTCTATAAACAAAATACGAATTCTTGGCATTCTTTGATTCATACACATAATCACCAGAGAAGTCTACATTTTGCCAACCATGGTAATATTTATTGGGAAAAGAAAGAAAAAATTTTTCCACTTTTTTTCCAATGGTTTCCCAAAACTGCCAAGAACTAAAATCAAAATTAGCCAACACTCGCTTGTAAGCCTCTTTAGTATATTGTTTATTAAAGATGCAATAAGATTTGTTTCTTAAATTTACACAGGCAAAACAGTTGGAACAATTTTTAAGGTTTTTGGAAAAATAAACATCCTGACAATTTTTGCAACTTACAGAGTTAAATACTTTATAAGATTTATCACAGAGAAAGTCTTCGTAACACAGTTCTGAAGACTCCAAATAATCGTTGTCCACACTCTTTTTAGAATTATAGACAGATACTCCGTATAAACAATCCTCATCATTATCCGAATCAAAAAGCATATAACAATTCTTTAAATAGCCGGCATTCATACAATAATCACTGTTGATTAAAGCAATGACAGAACGACTCATCAGCGGGACCTCTTTATACAAACTGCGTAATTGCTCAAAAAAATTTTTTGCAAAGTTATAATCCTGCCCATACTCCAATGCATCCCATTTATCAGACCACCAATAGTTGGTATCAAAAACTTTCACCGGCGCATCTTCGCTGTAACAAGAAAAAATAGTTTTCCCCGTTGCATCACACTTTCTTTTGTACAGCTTATTCTCATTTCTCCAAACCATCCTTCTTTGCAACCGACACTCCGGACACCAGGTTGGCGCCGGCACTTTAATTTTTTCATAAAATTCAAAGTCTTCCGGCTCAATGATAAATTCTTTTTGGCAATTTTGGCAAATCCTTGTTTCTTGCACAATGTTTAATTTAATGATTAATCAAGCGAAACCCCTCTTTGTGCTCAGGACGTAGATTCCGGCTTAATGGCAAATTCTTTTTGGCAATTTTGACAACATCTGGCTTTCTCACCCTGACTTAGCATCAATATTTTTAAGTACTCAAATCAGCTTCACAACTAAATTATAACAAACTAAATCCAAAACAAAAAGCGGACTAAACAGCCCGCTTTAAACACCACCACTTCACAATTGAGATTGACCGACTCAAACCAAAAAAGTATTCGGCACACAAAATCACCTCACCTGTTCTCATTCAACCACCTTCTGCGATACAAATTAGTTTACTTCTTTGTTGTAACACTGCTTGCAAGCAATCTTTTCATAACCCCAGTTCTTTGGGTAATAAGTGGTAATTTCTTTCTGACAAAAATGGCAATGTTCCTGACGAGGAAACGGTCCTGTCATTGCTTTAAGCCTGGTTTTCGTTCTCTCGTCCGGATAATGATGGGGAAGAGGAATGTTATTTTGTCTATAAAATTTTAATTCATCCTTAGTAATACTAAATGGTCTACCACTAACTTCGCACTGAAAACCTTTCTGCAAAACATCATCGGAAACATCCTTAATATCATCTATAAAAGGAATTATTTCTCTCTGTGTATTTTTAACCGTTTCAACTTCATCCCAACGGCCACCCATTTTTTCCACCTCTTCCCTCGTTTTCGGATAATAGGTCTCCGCCAGAGATAAATTGTAACCAAGAAGAGCCATGTTTAACGGGAAAAAGTTGTGCGATTCTTTGCCCTCCTCTTTAATCTTTTCTTTCAATTTTTTCACCAAACTCTCATACTCTTCCGGACTGTATTCTTTATTTAGGATACAATATTTTTTCTTTTTCAAACCAACGCAGCCAAAACATTTCTCACAATCATAACAAAAATCAAGATATTCCGAGTCTCTACAATTAACCGCATACATAGAATTTTTCGTGTTGTAGGAGTCGGCTATTTGCATAGAAGCGTGACTCAATTCACAACCAAAAAGACCGGGGGAATCAATACAGTCTTTATTCTTAAGACCTCGAAAAACATGAGAGCAATTTTCCGAAGTTTCCAAAAAATAGCAGTCGTGGCAATTTTTGCTTTCATCAATATAATTTCCCGTACAATCAACCGTTTTAAAATCAATATTTTCCCTGTGAATAGCCTCTTTCTGTAAAATATCAGCAAATTTTTTCTTTAATTCTTGCACCACCTGATAACTTCCCAAATTATATTCTTTTATTTTTTTCTCGTATTCCTCCTTGGAATACTGTTTATTTAAAATACAATATGATTTATTACGCAAATTCCAACACATAAAACAATTGTCAACATTGCGACAGTCGTAAATAAAACTTGAATGAGAACAATTTCGGGAATTAAAGGCATACTTAATATTGTAAGAATCAAAACAATAAACAGCATCATAACTTCGTTCCAGATTATAAGAATAAGTTACATCAATAGAATCGCGACAACCTATCACTCGATAACTATAAAGCAAATTCTCCCCGTTAGCCAAAGAACGACAAAGATAACAATTCTTGGAATTCCAAACATCATCACAATAATCACAATTTACATTATTAGATCCCAACTGATGAGGATGCGGAGATTTTGACTGCAATTCTTTCAATTGCTGAAAAAATGGTTTATCCAGATCCAAATCCATCTCCGGAGCCTCCCATTTATCAGAATGCCACTCCTTAGAGTGGTAAACGGGAAAATCCGCCTCAGGAGGAAAAATAGAAATAATTTTTTCCCCACTTAAATCACTCTGGCGAATGTTAAACTTCCCAAAAGCCCAAAAGGCCAAGCCGTACTCCAGACGACAATTCGGACACCATTCCGGCTCCGGAACTTGCATTTTTTCATAAAGTTTAAGATCATTTTCTGAAATAACAAATTTCTGCCCACACTTTTGACAGTTTTTGTTTTTTTGTTGCTTAGTCATAAAAATAACAATTAAATTTTAGATAACTAATCCACAACCAAATTATAACAAATTTTTTCTAAAACAAAAAGCGGACCAAACAGCCCGCTCCGGTTATTATCTTTCACTAATTTCCCACCTACTTTCTATCTCTTCGCCAGAGTGACCTCCACTTCTTTTTCCTTCCCTTTGTGATAAATCTTTAGTTTCACTTTGTCGCCCGGTTTGTGTTTAGAAATTAAATCTATTAAACTGTTTCGTTCATTGATTCTCTGCCCATCAACTTCCAAAATAATATCATTTTCCACAATGCCGGCTTTATCCGCCGGTGAACCGGGGACCACCGCCAGCTCTCCTCGCCCTTGACCTCTAACTACCAAAACCCCGTAATCATAAGGCAAATTATTTTTGGCTTTAATGTCGGCATCAATCGGCAAATAACGCACTCCCAAAAAAGCTTTATCTTTTTTGGCAATACTTCCATTCTTTCTCACTTCTTCAAAATCAGCTTTGGCAACATTGGCCGGAATGGCAAAGCCGATGTTCTCTGCGTTGGCCATCGCCACATTCACCCCTATCACTCGGCCGGCAATATCCAACATCGGACCACCGGAATTTCCCGGATTAATGGCCGCATCGGTTTGAATCAAACCAACCAATCTTTCCTCTCCCATCCCCAAAGGTCCACCGGCTGTTATGGAACGGGAAAGACCGGAAACCACTCCCTTGCTAACCGTATTATCAAATTCTCCCAAAGCGTAGCCAATAGTAATTGCTGTCTGTCCAACTTGCAACTTACTGGAATCACCAAATTTAAGATAAGGTAAGTTATCCTTGTCTATCTTCAAAATAGCCAAATCTGTGTTAGGATCGCGCGCCAAAACTTTGGCTTCTATTTTTTCTCCTTTGTCTTTTCCGCTGTTTAGGTAAACAACATACTTTGCCTCCGGATTGGATACCACGTGTTTATTGGTCACTATATAACCATCGGAAGAAACTATAAAACCGGTACCGGCTCCTATTTTCATTTCTCGAGTGCCATTCTGTCTGCGCCGAGGAATTCTAAAATCAAAAAAATCACCAAAACCGTCCGGCAAATCTCCAAAAGGGTTTTCAAAGTAAGTCTCAAAGGTTGGCACTTGAGCCGAAGCCACAATGCTCACTACCGCCGGCGAAGCTTCCTTAACAACTTTAATAACTTGCGATTGTTCATCTACAACTTTTATTACCTCTTTTTGCCCCTCAATATTTTTACTTCGCCAGAAATTTTTGGGAAAAATTTTCCAACGCTGCACTTTTTTCGCCAATAGAATCTTCTGGTTATGCAAATCGGTTCTCAAATTATCCAAAGCTCTGTCTCCCACCGAAGCTAAGAAAATACCAAACAGCAAGGCCACCAACAAAAGAACAACTAATTTTCCCTTGGAAATTCTATATGTTTCTTTATTCATAATTTTTTAATTTTAATTTTTAATTTCTCTAACTCATTCGGGACTACTCTCCCAAACTCTCTGCCCTTCAAGCTTTCCGGATGCTATTTTCGGACATATGTTTGAGTCCTTCTTCAGTTAACAAAGTGTCAAACATCAAGTATAGAAAATAACATCCAAAAAGTTTAATTGAATATCGGAAAGAAAAAACCCTAGATAAGTTTCTCGTCACGACATTATACACCCAAATCCAAAATTTGCCAAACAAAAAACAGCCGGGAACGACTGCTTTCTCTGAAGAAACCGGACTTAATCAAAGATACAATAAATCAAAACCAAGTGGGCGAGTAGAGGGAATCGAACCCTCGTAACTGGTGCCACAAACCAGTGTTCTACCATTGAACTATACCCGCCATCTCAACATTTTTTCAATTCACAAAAATCAAATTCACCGCCACAGTATAGCACAAGAGTGGATTTTTTCAAGATTATGTATTAGATGACCACCTTTTTCTCACTGTCCCACTCACAACCATCTCTCGCCACCTATTATGATATTATCAATAATATCATAATAGTCCATCTTCACAATTTTTAAAAAGAAAATGTCCAATTTCTCTAGAAACACAAAAATACAAAAAAGGAAAGGGACAAATTATCAAAAAAAACAAAAAAGGGAACAATAAAAAAACTAATTTTAACTCCGCCTTCAGTAAAGATTTTGCAAAAAATCAAGAATCTGGCTTACTTCTCGGAAGTAAACAAATCATCGGGCGACATAGAGCGATACTTTTCTACCACCTTTGGCAAAATCTCCAACACTTTATCAATTTGCTCTTCCGTATTATCTAAACCCAAAGTCATTCTAATCGCCCCGTGCACTATTTCTTTAGAAACGCCCATAGCCGCCAAAGTTGACGATGATTTCAAGCTACTGGAAGCGCAAGCCGAACCGGTGGAAACACAGATTCCATTCAAATCCAAATCCATCAGAACGGATTCCCCTTCTGCTCCGGGAAAGATAAAATGCACATGGGCCGGACTGGAGTTCTTAACATCAGTCGTCAAATGAGCCTGAGGAACTTTATTTAAAATTCCGTCTATCAACTTTTTTTGCAGAGAACGCAAATAAACATTGTTCTTGGCCCGATCACGTTTGACAATTTTTAAAGCCTCTCCCATTCCCACAATCGCCGGCACATTATAAGTTCCACTGCGCAAATTGTTTTCCTGATGCCCGCCAATCTGTTGAGGCATCAATTTCACTCCTCGGCGAACAAACAAAGCGCCAACGCCCTTGGGACCATAAACTTTATGCCCGGACAAAGACATTAAATCAACTCCCAACTCGTTAACATCACAAGTAAAGAAATTAGCTGCCTGAACCGCATCAGTGTGGAATAACAAAGGCAAAAGATTGTTTTTCTTTTTTCTGATCTCTCTAACATTCTTAACCAAGCGCCCAACTTCCTTTATCGGCTGTTTAGCGCCAACCTCGCTGTTAACATAAACCATGGAAATAAAAACCGTGTTGTCCTGAATAGCCTTTTCCACTTCCTTTAAATCCACTATTCCATTTGATTGAACCGGTAAAAAGGTCACTTGCGCTCCCTTTCTTTTTAATTTTAAAAACGGCTCTTCTATTGCCGGATGCTCCACTGAAGTGGTAATAAAATGTAATTCAGACAATTTTTTTCCTTCTTTCTCTTGAGCCTCCGCCACTCCAAAAACAGCCAGGTTGTCTGACTCTGTCGCTCCGGAAGTAAAAAGCACCTCTTTGGGATCGGCGCCCAAAAAATCGGCCACCTTTTTTCTGGTCTCTTCCACCGCTTCAAAAGCCTCTAAACCGTAAGAATGAATGGAGGAAGCATTACCAAATTTTTCCGAAAAATAAGGCTTCATCTTTCGGAAAACTTCCTCGTTCACCGGCGTAGTTGCGCTGTGATCTAGATAAATCATGGTTTTATAATTTTAATTTGTAAATTTTAAATTTTAATTCAATTTTAAATAACTTAATTTTAAATGTTTAAAACAATAATAATTACAAAATGTTCGGCAATTTACAGCTTGTTTGAAGAATTTAAAATTTGAACAATTATATTTAAACTAAAATTTATCAAGTCCCAGACCGATCAGCTTAGGGCTGACAAATTACAAATTAAAATTGTTTAGCAAAATAGATTTATCAACCTTCACTACTGTTAAAACCTTAACAGGATAAGCTCCACAAATTATTTTTCCCTTTCCTCATAATTCTTTAGAGCTGTTAAAGCCGCATCAATTCCCAGCATAGAACAGTGAACCTTGGCCGGAGGCAAACCGTCAGCTTCTCTAATAATATCATCTTTGGTCACCTTTTTTGCCTCCTCTAAAGTCATTCCCTTGATATACTCCGTCAATAGGGAAGAAACCGCAATGGCCGCCGCGCAACCCAAAGTCTCAAATTTGGCGTCTTTAATAATGCCATTCTCAATTTTCAAATAAATCTTCATCACATCTCCGCAAACCGGATTACCCTTCTGCGCTACCGCATTGGCATCCTCCAATTTGCCTTGATTGCGAGGATTTTTAAAATGATCTAAAACCTTTTTTGAATACATGGTTTTATAATTTTAATTTGTAAATTTTAAATTTTAATTCAATTTTAAATAACTTAATTTTAAATGTTTAAAACAATAATAATTACAAAATGTTCGGCAATTTACAGCTTGTTTGAAGAATTTAAAATTTGAACAATTATATTTGAACTAAAATTTATCAAGTCCTAGACTGATTAGCCTAGGGCTGACAAATTTACAAATCAAAATTCCTCAACAGACTCTATCAAATCTCTCAATCTCATTTCTCCCAAAGTCTGATTAATCGCTCCCTGTACTCTCTGCAATACCGGCACCGCTCCACAATTTTCGCTATGGCGACATTTTACTCTTCCGGTTGTATCCGCCAGACAACCGAAAACAGCCAAATCCTCTCCCAGAGCCTGCAAAACATCCAACAAACTGATTTTTTCAGCGCCTCTCTGCAAATAATAGCCGCCATTTGCGCCCCTGACAGAAGCAACGATTCCGGCCTTTCTAAGCTGAGAAAACAGCCTTTCCAAAAACTTCAAGGAAATTTTTTCTTCTCTGGCTATTAACTGCAAAGACTTTACTCTGGAAATATCATCGGCTCCTGCCGACAGTAAGTTACCCAGAGCGCGCAAACCGTAGGTGGTTGCCCTGGAAAATTTCATATCAGCATCAAAAACAACTTCTTAATTCCTACTAAACTACTAGGAATTATAGCTTTAAAAAAAATAATGTCAAGCCGGCAACATTATTTTTAAAAGATATTAAAAAATCAAAAGTACATCCGGCAGGACTCGAACCTGCAACCCCTTGGTCCGAAGCCAAGTGCTCTATCCAATTGAGCTACGGATGCCCAACAAAAAATAAAAGACCAATCCTCTTCCAAAAACAAACAAAAATCCGTGCGCCATGAGGGATTTGAACCCCCGACCATTCGCTTAAGAGGCGACTGCTCTACCAACTGAGCTAATGGCGCCAATCAACCAACTCAGTCTAATTTAAAAACCCTCCCCTGTCAACTAAAATTAGTCTGCCTTCCTTGTTGCAATCATCTTTTTCAATTCCTCCAAAGCTCTTTGCAATTGCTTGTCATTTCGCTTCTTAATATCATCCAAAGTCAACTTTACTTCCACCGTTGGTTTTATTCCCACCTTATCAATGGATTGTTTACTGGGCGTTAACCATTTGGCCACAGTAATTTTTAAACTGGAACCATCTTTCAAACGTTCAAACGCTTGCACCGAGCCTTTACCAAAAGTTTTCTCTCCCACCAACATAGCCTCTCTAATATCCCGCAAGGCACCGGCCAAAATTTCCGAAGCGCTGGCGCTTCCTCCGTCAATCAGAACGACCACCGGTAAATCATTGAACAAAGCCTTGCCCTTGGCATAATGAGCCGTTTCCCGACCATTTTTATCTCGCTCCCACAAAATAACTTCTCCCTTATTCACAAACTTGGAGATTATGTTTTCCGCCACCGTCAAACTGCCCCCCGGATTACTTCTGACGTCCAGAATAATTCCTTTAGGTTTGTCCTTCAAAATTTTGGGAATAACTTCCCTGAATTCATCAGCCGTGTCCTCCATAAACCCTTTAATCCTTATATAAGCAATGCTGTCATCTTTTTTCTCATACTCAACACTCTTAATATCAATTTCGTCCCTGACAATTTCAATATCTTCCGGCTTCTCCGCCCCTTTATGTAAAACAGTCAAAACCACTTTTGTTCCCTTCTCCCCTCTGATTTTTTTCACCGCTTCCGACAAGGTTATATTGGTGGTTAACTTGCCATCAATTTTAATGATTTTATCTCCGGCCAAAAGTCCGGCTTTTTGCGCCGGCATTCCATCAATCGGCGCCACTACTGTCAAAACACCGTCTTTAATGGTCAACTCCGCCCCAATACCGGTAAATTTACCGTCCAATTCGGTGGTAAAAATTTTACTTTCTTCCGGATCAAAAAAGACGGAGTAAGGATCGCCCAAGGCCGCCACCATTCCCTTCACTGCGCCATAAACTCTCTTTTGTGTATTTTTCACAGTCTTTTGGTCAACATACTCCAAATCAACTTTCTTCCAAACATTCCAGAAAATATCAAAACGAACTTTTTTCGGTTTCTCTGCTTCCGGATCTCCGGAAAAAACTTCCTTTGGATTAGCCAGTTGTTGCAAAAATGACCGCGTGCCTTTGTCTGGAGACAAGGGTTTACTAGTATATTTACCCCAAGCCACACCGGAATAAAAAACCAATCCCAAAATCAAAATCGCCAACAAATGATATTTAAAATTTTTCATTTTCTCTAATCTTAAAACTAAAAACTATTCACTCTACTCAAACAAATTATTCTTTCTAGTCCTCAGCAAACCAATTCTAATGAGGACGCTCCTCCCCCCAGTGTTTCCAAAAGAAATAAAGAGCGCTTTTAATGTGAATTCGGGCAAACTTATTTAGCAGAACCGCTTCCAACACCGACTTGTTTCCGCTGGCCTTCCCATGATAATGAGCTACCGTAACATTCTGATTGTAAATCACTTTGTAGCCAGCCTGCCAAAAACGCCAACACCAATCCACATCTTCAAAATAAAGAAAAAAGTGCTCGTCAAACCCACCGACTTTTTCCACCGCCTCCCGAGAAACCATCATCGCCGAACCCATTACCCAATCAACCTCCAATATCTTTTTTTTAGCTATTTCATCCTTCATTAAAAACCAATCCAGGTGCCTTTTGGCAAAAGCAAATTTTTGTAAAAAAGTCCGCCGAAAAACAATCGTTCTCAATTTGTAAAAACGAAAAGCCGAGGGTTGAATACTGCCATCAAAATTAACCAACTTCGGACCAACCAATCCAACATTTCTTTCATTCCTTAAATAGCTCAGCAAGCTTTGGATGGCGTCATCTTTGATTATAATATCATGATTAATGATAAAATAGTAACTCCCCCTTGCCTTTCTCATTCCCTGATTTGCCAAAACGCCAAAACCGACATTTTTTTCATTAGAAATAAATGTTATTTCCGGAAATTTCTCTCGCATCAAATCCCTGGTCTCCTCTCGCGTTTCACTATCAGCCACAATCACTTCGTAGTCTAAATCATTTTTCAAATTGGCAAAAATAGAATTCAAACACAACTCCAACAGCTCCGGCTTACGATAAGAAGTAACAATGATAGACAACTCTTTTTCTTTCATACTAAAGACGATACACCAAAAAATACAATCCTAAAATTAAAGCTAAAAATAAAACTCTAAGATAGACCCAAAAAGGAAAATTATCTTTGAGAATCAGCCCCATTTTTTGCTTCATCTCCGACGGATACTTCATGTTTTTTAGAAACAGAAAACTCATCCAAAGACTTGATATCACTTTGCGAAGGTAGAGTAAAAATATTTTTACAAACATCATGAATGGCCGAATAATTATCCCAACCGGCTCGCGGCACCAAAATAAATCCGGCTTCTTTGGGAGAATTCTTTGGCACCATCAATAAACCCTCCGGCGAATTTTCAAAGACCCGACGATAAATTTGCGGATTCTTCATTTTGGAATATTTGGAATAAAACTTTTTAATGGTGGCCATAGACATATCAGTAGTTACATTATTCCCTAAAGCGCTCAAAATTTTATTCACTTTGGAAAAGTTACCAAGAGTACCCATAGAAATCAGTTTATCTTTCAACAGACTTAAAACCACCTGCTGTCTTTTAGCCCTTTCATAATCACTGGAAGTCATTCGGGAGCGTACATAACATAAGGCTTTTTCGCCATCCAGATGATTTTTACCCGCCGGCAAATGAAACTCTCCGCCACATTCTTCATTCTTATTGTAACAAAGCGGATACTCCGCCACCACTTTACCCCGATGGTCTATTTTTCTTTGCACTTTTCCGGACCTAACCGTAAAAACATTAGGATCACAAA
This sequence comes from Candidatus Moraniibacteriota bacterium, assembly GCA_027008775.1. GTDB lineage: Bacteria > Patescibacteriota > Minisyncoccia > Moranbacterales > DUUL01 > JALVDV01. The sequence goes on along the minus strand of JALVDV010000002.1, from coordinate 28,806 downwards.
CCTGCATTTGGTGAAACTGCAATGGCTCGCTAAACGGTTCCTTCAAATCAATATCTATTCCACCCACCGCATCAATTAACTGTTTAAAACCGGCAAAATTTATAGCCACTACATAATGGATGGGCAAACCTGTTACCTCACTGACAATTCTTTTCATATATTCCATTCCTTGATTTTTACCCTTTTCCTCCCCGTAAGCGTAAACAGCGTTTATCTTGGAACGATTTTCTGTTCCGGGAATTTTTACATACAAATCACGCGGAATGGAAATCAAAGCCACTTTGTTTTCATCATTCTTAATGGAGGCCACCATGATAGTATCAGCCAGCAACCCTCCACCCGGTACATTGGCTCCTCTCATTCCCAACAACAAAATATTGGTGCGACCGTCGTCTTCTTTTATTTCATTTTTTGAACCACTGGCCACCACTCCGGCCAAGCTCTGAAAAATAGAGCTATCTTTGGTAGAGATTTTGTTTAATGTCAAACCGGTTTTATAAATAAAAAAGCCCAGCCCCGCAAAAAATACCACCAAAACCACTAAGAGCCAAAACCACCAACGCTTAAACAAATTACTCTTGGATTTGGGCACAACAGAAATAGACATAATATTACTATCTTAATTTATTATACAGCTCCAAAGTTTCCCGGGCGGTTTTCTCCCAAGAAAAATCTTTCACTCTTAGTCGCCCGGCCTCCGCAACTCTACTTCGTAAATCCCTGTCAAGCAAAAGACGACGGACCTTTTCTACAAAATCACTTTGATTGTCACCTCTATAAAGCACACCGCCATCACCTACAATTTCCGGCAAACAGGAACTATCACTGGCCAAAACAGGCGTTCCCACAGCCATCGTTTCCAATACTGGCAAACCGAAGCCTTCATACAAAGAAGGAAAGCAAAAAACTTCAGCCTCCCGCAACAGAACAGCCAATTCCTTTGTTGATTGATATCCTAAAAACTTTATGTCGTTGTAGATGTTCGGATTATCTTTGCGAATATCCTCCAAAATAGAGTCTATTCGCCAATCATAGTTGCGACCGCCACGTGTCCCCCTAATTACTAATTTACAATTCTTAACCAAAGAATCTCTTTGAGAATGCTTTTTCTTTAACTCCCGGAAAGCCCTTAATAAAAACGGAACATTCTTGCGCGGTTGCAAGGTTCCTAAATACAGCAAATACGGTTTTAGTTTACCATATTTTTTCCTAAAATTCAAAACGTCTTTCTTTGTCACAACCCCGAAATCCTCCGACACTCCGCCATTATAAATCATCTCAACTTTACCAGCTACCCTTGGATAAACATTTTTTATTTCCTGAGCGGTAAACTTGGAGACAGCTATTATCTTGTCTGCCCGATGCAAAGATGGTGGTATTAACAACTTCAAAGCAAGCAAATCCTTCTTGGCAATAAACTGCGGATAACGCTCAAAGGAAATATCATGAATAGTAGTAATTATTCTAATATCTTTTCTTAAAAAAATCGGCGCAATATACTGAACATGCAAAATATCCAACTTGTCTTTCCGCGCTTGCTTAGCTAAAGAATAAAATGTCCAAAAGAGCTTACTGGTTGGACCAACGGACTTTATAAAAAAGTTAGCATTATCCAAAGATAAAAGTTTTTTTATTTTTGCCAATTTTTCTTCGGAAAAAGTATCTGTGTACAAAAAATATTCATTCTTCCTGTCAATCCTAGCCAAATTCTTCACCAATTCCAGCGTGTAAGTTTCATCACCGGTTCTCTGACTGGCTATGGCCCTGATATCAATACCTATTTTCATATTTTAGTTTTACTCGCTTGTACCAGGGGTGAGGATTGAACTCACGACCTCGGGCTTATGAGTCCCGCGCTCTAACCAACTGAGCTACCCTGGCCTCTCCAAATAAGCCTCGGCATCCAATTAAACAAAAACTTTTGCCAAATTCACCCTCAAAGTTTACAAAAAAAGCAAGTTTTAGTCAATCTTAAATACAACATTCACCTTCAATAAAGTTCCCAACAAAACAAACCTGAGATAGCTCCAAACTCTAAATTAGTGAAAAGCCACAAACAAAATAGGGCCACTTTTTTCATCTTTCACTTCTTACTATCCAGTTTCCTAACTACTCGCCACTTCGTTATCTGATATTTCACTCATTACTTGCCACTCACTATATTCTCATTGCGTACCACTCCAACTTAAAAAAATAAAAGACCTTCCCACAGGAAAGCCTCTTTCACTTTTTGTTGCGGGGGCAGGATTTGAACCTGCGACCTCCTGGTTATGAGCCAGACGAGCTGCCAGACTGCTCTACCCCGCGATATATCTCAATATTGTCAGCTAGATAAATGTAGCACAAAAAAGATTTCTGTCAACCCCGAATATCATCTCAACTAATTCCAACCTTTCACTTTTAAACCGTTAGCTGCCGCCACTCTTTGCGCCTCCTGTTTGGAATGTCCTTCACCCTCGGCCACCTTTTCCTCGCCAATAAAAACTCCCACTTTAAAAGTTTTATCATGATCCGGACCGCTTTCTGACAACACTTCATAGTGTGGCGTTTGACGCTCCAATTCCTGCGCTTTTTGTTGAAAGTAACTCTTGGCGTCCAAATAGCTTTTATTCTTCAAAATTTCATCCAATTTCACCACAACATTATCCAAAATAAATCTCTGCGCCTTCACATAACCCTGGTCTAAATAAATCGCCCCTATTATCGCCTCCACCAGATTTGCCAGCCGGTACCTTCTGGCTCGCCCCAGAGTATTTTTCTCACCTTTGGACATTTTTAGAAAACGTTCCAAACCAAGCTCATCGGCCACTACCGCCAAATTATCTCCCTTAACCAAGGCCGCTCGCCAATTAGTTAGCTCCCCCTCCGGATTTGAATAGTTTTTGAAAAGATATTCCGTTACCACCAACTCCAAAACAGCATCACCCAGGAATTCCAATCGCTCATTGTGATCCAATCTATAACCCCGGTGCTCATTCAAATAGGAACGATGCGTCAAAGCTTCCGCCAACAAATCTTTATTCTTAAAATCAACTTTTAAAATTTTCTCTAGCTCGCTATAGTCTTCCGTCATTTTTTTAAAATAAACTGGTAATCAAAATCCTCAAACAGTCAAGCCAACTTCCACTCTCGGAATCTACAATCAAGATTTATTTTTCATGTTTTTCCCTCCAAGTTCTTTATCTTTTTTTTGGTCTTTACTTTCGGTCTTCTTCTGTTCTTCATTCTTCGTTTTTTCCTTCCCGTCTTCCTTCATCGGTTCACCCAACTGCTTGTAAACAGTTCCCAGCACTCCGTTAACAAATTTTCCCGATTTTTCTCCACCAAAAGTTTTGGCCAGCTCAATGGCTTCATTGATAGCCACTTTCGGCGGAGTTTTGGAATAATCGCTGAATAACAACTCGTAGATTCCCAAACGCAAAACATTGCGGTCCACCACCGTTATTTGCTCCAAGGGCCAATCGGGGGCGCACTTTTCAATAATCGGGTCTATTTTGTCTCGATTTTCTATCGTGTTAAAAACCAATTCAGTCGCAAATTCAATTCCGGCTTTATCCTTTTCCACGTCTTTGACAAATTGAGCCAAGTTATGCTCCAAAACATCACCCACTTTCTCTTTGGGCAATTTGTTAAAATCCCATTCATATAAACTTTGCAAAGCTATAACTCTGGCTAAGTGACGGGAAATCATTTTATTACTTTTTATTTACGCTATTTAACCACCGGGGCTACCTTTTTGCCTTTGTAATATCCGCAATAAGGACAGGCTCGGTGTGGCAAAATCTTCCTGCCACAATTGGAACAAACAACCAATTTTTTTGCTGTAATTTTTCTGTGCCCGGCTCTTCGCCTTCTCGTGCGACCCCTGGTCTGTCTTTGCTTTGGTACTGCCATTGATTCAAATTAAAAGCTTAACTAAACACCAATCTCTCGGCTATCAACTCCCCAAAGGATAGCACAGAGATTTAAATATTGCAAGTTAACGCATCAAATCATCCAAAATGATACCGACGGCTCTCTTGATAAATCATTAAAAATGACATCGCAATTCAGCAACAATATGCAGTTGGTTAATTTGATCAAAAAGAATTCTCCGTCAGCTTACCACGGAATAGCCCATTTAACGTTTCATCGATAAACTGCGCAAAAAACCACCCCGAATATTGAAGTTAAAAAAACAAAATCGGAGCTAACAACTCCCTCTTCTCCAATCTCTTAAATAATCAATCTTTTATTATGATATTATCAATAATATCATAATACTTCCAATCTTGGTAGCAAACAAAATCAACCAATAAGATAAAGTCGGAATCCATTAGTCAAAACGAAAGAAAGGTACAAGATTTATCAAAGGAAAGAAAGACGGTAACAACTTATTTGGACCATAATTTCAAACAAGTAGCCAAAATTTATCGCAGCCTGTTAAGTCACCCGGACTGGACTCTGGAAACAAAATCCACAAGCAGTAAGCTACCCTACAACAAGCTGAGAGGTAGCTCTTTTTGCATTAGAAAATATCAAACAAATATCAACAATCTTGAAGACATAAAATCACCAGCAAACATGTCAATCAGCTTTTGGCTTTTAAACTCCGGTGAATATCTTTGTAATTCGGCAATATTTTTTCCACCTCTCGCCAAAATTTTCCAGAATGATTTGGTTGACGCAAGTGACAAAGTTCATGCACTATTATATAGTCCTGCTCCTCCGGTCGCAAAAACAACAAACGATAACTGAAATTTAAACCGCCGGAAGCCGAGCAACTCCCCCAGCGAGTCATTTGATTTCTGATTGACAAACGTTTATATTGAAAACCATATTTCTTGGCATAATAATCAACCTTCCGCCGGATTAAATCTCGCGCCGCTTCCTTATATCGCAAATAATGTTTCCGACTGAAATCAAACAAATCCGGATAGAGTTTTGCCAATCGCTCGTATTTTTCCAAAACCGCAAAAATATTCTCCTTTTTTTCATCCAAAAACTTTGTGACCAACGAAGCCCTAACAAAAGACGCCTTTCTCCGTGGTATCGTTACAATCACTCGTCTATCCTTAGTAATAAGCACGAGCAAAGTCTTAGCTCGATCGCTCAAGCGAACTCTAAACTCAAAACCTCTTCCACTTTCTCCGTCAATAAATTTATAAATACCCATCTTATTTATTTACAACTTTACTATTCACCAACCGACCATCACGAAGCCAAAGACTCCTATCAACATAACGTTCATCATCGGGTTCATGGGTCACTAAAAGAATCGTCTGTCCGTGTTTTTTTACCAAGTCGCTCATCAATTCCATCACCGCCCTGGCCGATTCAGAATCTAAATTAGCCGTCGGTTCATCGGCGAAAAGAATTTCCGGCTTATTAACCACCGCTCGCGCAATGGAAACCCTTTGTTGTTCTCCACCGGACAATTCCGCCGGCAAAAAATCCTCCCTTCCCTTTAACCCGACCTTTTCAATAACCTCTCTCACATCTTTATCATATTCTCTCTTGGATACACCCAGGGCCATCATTGGCAAAGCAACATTTTCATACAAAGTCAGTTCCGGCATTAAAGCATAATCCTGAAAGACATATCCCAAAACTTCCAAACGAAAACGCGCTCTCTCTTTTTCTGATAATTCGGCAATATTGACACCTTTTATTTTCACCTCACCGGATGTCGGCCGGTCCAACAAAGCCAACTGATGCAAAAGAGTTGACTTTCCCGAACCGCTCCGACCCATCAGAGCCACAAATTCCCCCCTTTTCAACTCTAAATCAACACCTTGTAAAGCTTTCACTGGCTTTACACTTTCCGGTTGATAAACTTTCACCAAATTTTTTACTTTTAAAACGGTTTCAGTCATTTTTTGCTTGACTATTTAGACACTATTTAAAAACTCCACTAGACATCAAATTTTTAGAAACTTCAAATCCTCAACGTAAATCAACGTTCAAAAAATCCGAACAAAATTAACGTACCGATAATAATCAGCACCACTGGAGCAAGAAATTCCAAAAATGAAATTTTTCTGGTTATTCTGGAAAATTTTGAAGCTAAATACAATGACACCGCCGACCCAAACACAAAACCCAGGCCATAGGCTAAAATTTTGACAAATTCACTGTTAACAAAAAATATGGAAGAGGTTACCACAAAATCGTCAACACTGTTGAAAATATAAAGAAAAAAAGCGAAAGAAAACAAACGATAACAACCTCCTCTTCTAAACTCCTTCTTTATTTTCTTCCTTCTTTTTTGAGAAGCTAAGTTTTTTATTTCCAAAAATCCAATCACAATGGGAATTATTCCCGGTAACCGCAACAAGAACGGATAATCAGACAGTTTTTCGTTAAAATGAGATAAATAAGCGGACAACAAAACTATTAAAGAAACCGCTGTAAGGTTACCAAAAAACATAGCCAATTTTTGCTTATGATTTTTGTTTTTAAAAATGACAGACATAAACAAAAGATCATCTAAACCGGTTCCGTACCAAGTGATAAAACCGGTCAAAAAGAAAGTGATAAAAATTTCCAAAAATCGCCAATCCATTGTAAAAAAACTTAAAAAATAAAATCTAAATTGAAATTAACAGGTTTTAAATTTGGTTGCCAATATTCACGCCATTTTCTGTTTACTGATTAACAAAATGTAAATGTCCAACCCTTACAAATATAAACACATAACATTGGGTAATAAATTACTCTGTAAATCAACCTTAGTCATTACACCAATCCATTCTCTTTTAAAAATTCTCTAATCCTCTCAAATATCTTCTGATGACCGACAAAGCTGGGATGCAATCCGTCCGACAAATCTTTGTCATCCAGTAGGTCAAATATCGAGATAAAATTTATTTTCTCCCTTTCACAAAACCTTTTTTCACCAACCTCTCCCGATATGCTTTTATCAAAAAAATCGTATCGTCTTTTAATTTATCCCTTGCCCAATCTTTTTGACTTTGATCAAGCAACTCCCCCAATCCATCTAAAATATTTCTGACAGAAAGTTTCTTGATAAATTTAACACAATCATCCAAGTATTCATCCAGTTTTTTTCCAGTTTTTTCCCTAATGATCTCCTCATTAATCTCCCAGCCATCTGAAAAGAAAAAATGAACATCAAAAAGGTCACGCATTGCCACCTTTTTTCGATCCAGTAACGCCACCAATTTATTAGCAAAAGCGTCCTCCTTTACAATCACTAACATCGGGATTCCCAAATACTCTTCCACAACAAATTTACTTTTCATGGGACGACGGGAAATTTCTATCTTAACAGTATGCTCTCCCTCGCCATAACTCAATAAAAAGAAAATCGTATAGCGCTTTATCGTTGCTTCACGAACTTTAAACTCAGAATATCGCTTTAATATTTTATTAATCTCTTCAAAAACAAATTTTTCTCTTTCCTGTCTATCATCCTCGGTCATATTTTCCGAAAACAACAAATCAAAATCTAAATCAACCGAATGGCGTGGCAAACCGTAAAAGAAATTGCAAGCCGTTCCACCCTTAAAACCAAGATAATTTCCCAATCGCGGATGCTCATAAATGTCTTTCAAAATCCGCACCATATTAAATTTGTGTTTTTCCCAGTCAAGCATTTTGTTTATAATAATTGCTTACTATCTTTATCAATGACCTGTTTTTATAAATCCCCGCCAACCGAAAACATTTCTCCCAATCAATCACTGACAAATTATCAAAATAATATTTCGGATTAACATAGATCATATCTAAAAATGCTCTTTCAACCGAGGCGATAGCAATCCCATTTTTTTGCATAACTCCTTTGTCATTTAATAAAACATCGTTTTTCAATTTACGATACCTGATTTTTTGGCCATCATTTAATATAATTTCCCTGGAAAGGTAACTGGCTACAAAAATTGTATCATAATATTGAAAAGTTATTCCTACTGAAGACAAAACTGTTTCAAAACTGATATACGACGGCTTGTAAATTTGAACAGCCGCTTCCTTGACATCATAGCCAGATTTAGCATAAACACCCCTACGCAATCTGATTAAATCACCTTTGCCTAAATAATATTTTATTTTGTTTTTTAAGCGATCTAAATCGTCTTCGCGCCAAATCAAAGCTATTTCCCGAGCCGTAAAAACCGTGTCTTTGCTTTTATACAATTGTAAAATAGGACTTTTTCGCATATTAGTAAACTAAAAGTATGATTTATTCTTACTTAGAGTTTACAACACTAATTAAACCTTGTCAATCCATTCTCTTTTTAGAAATTCTTTAATTTTCTCAGACATCTTCCGGTGACCAACAGAATTGGTGTAATCCGCCCGACAAATCTTTGTCATCCAGTAGATCAAATATCGGACAATATAGAACATTATTCTCCTCGGCTACCCTCTTAATCACCGTATCATATTTCTTAACATTTTCATTGGAATACGACAAATTTTTCTGCCATGGTACCGGCATCAACAATTTATCAACCACTCTAGTTAACCCGATGAAGACAATCTCGCTATCATTTTTTTTTCGCAACTTCAATAAACTCCTCCAAATTTTCTTTTGTTTTTTCAGGTGTAACTCGACATTTATTCAAATCTCTATCAAAAGTGGAATCATTAAGTCTGACAGCAACTAAAATAATTTTTGGAAGCCTTACGCCACATTCATTTTTAAATCTTCTTGCCACGGATTCGGAAGTGTCGCCGGAAATTCACAGGTTATATACCGACCATTCATCTCTCTTAAAACATTCTTGCTTAAGTCTGTCGCACCACCCTCCCTGATCAATATCGTCATAACCATAAACAACACTATCTCCAAAAACACAAATCCTGTTAGACATAAATTTAAAAGTTAGAAATTAGAAAACACTCTCTCGGCCTACCCTACCACCCTCCTTGTTGCCTTATACGGTTAAAAGGAAACAAATAGTTTCTCTTGTGTTTGGAGTAACTACCTTTCATCGGTTAGAAATAAGAGATCGTTCTCTATCCATACAACCTCTATCCATATAACCGTCTTCATCTCATTAAATCCAAAATCCTTTTCCGAACCTCGCGCCAAGCCGGAAAAAGCGAACCAATAAAACCGGCCAGCAAGAAAAGTTCCACACTCAACCGCAAGGATCTATTTTTCACCACCGGCACTACCCAACCCATTGGAAAATCTATCGGGTATTTTTTGAAAAAACCAATCACTCCGCCGGACATTAACAGGTAGCCTAACAAAATTCCGGTCAAAGTAAAAAATAATCCCTGAATAATATAAGAATAAACCAGAGTGACTTCCGGCAAGCCGATTGCTTTCAAAATCCCAATCTGTTTTCGCCGATTTACCACCTCCACAAATATAACGATAAAAATAACCAGACCGGCCACCAGAGAGCCAATCATCCGTAAAATATTTCCCACCATATCAAACGACTTGTTTATTTTCCGACCAAAAGCCAATTTCTCTTCCCAATCAACCAAGCTCAAGCCGGCTAAAGACAACTTTCGCCAATCTTTTATTGCCTGCTTGGAAAAATTTTTATCATTCAATCTAACAACGATTTCGCTGGCTTCTTCCCTGCTTGTTCCCAGCACTCTATCCAAATCTCTCCTTATTACAAACATTTTGGAATCGGTATCAAAATTCTTGGTTTTAAAAATTCCCACTATCCTGTATTCTTTTTCCAATCCGTTGGCAAATTTTGCCTTAATTTTATCTCCCACTCGCACACCCTCCAAATCATCGGGAAAAACCGAACTGCCGTAGCCTCCGGCCACATCGGCGCCCAAAATGGCTTTGCCAAAATCGCCTTTCCGCAAGTATCTGCCGGCAATCATATTTGCTTCAATATTAATGGCGTCGTTGTCTTTCTCTGGATTAATACCCACCACTCCGGTGGTAAAAGTAGCCACATCTCGCCCGTCTTTATTTTTGTCATTTTTAAGAGTGGCCAAAACTATTAAACGAGGAGCAACACTTCTGACATAGTGATAATCCCGAATAAAATCCACCACTCTGCCAACATTCTTAATATATTGCTCCCCGGACTTCGGTTCAATTATCACTTCACCGAATTGGTAATTGATTTTTTCCTCATCCATTGCCTTAGATATACCGGCGAAAATAGAATCAATAAACAGCAAATTCAAAAAAACCACTGCCATTATGAAAATAGTCAAAAACAGAGAGCTCTTATCACTTCTAACAATCGCCCTCACCGCCAAAAAGAAAGCCAACTTAAGATTTCTAAACATAACAAAAGATATTTAAATGACTGACACTGAATAGCAACATCTCCATAAAGATTTTCATAAACACAAGAATCAACTTCCCCATCAACCGACACACAAAAAACAACAAACAACCCAACAAAACTTCCTCTGCTTTTCTCGTGAACGTTTCAAAAAATCACTAATCATTTGCATTCTCCTCCGCAAAACGTTTCTGTGCCTTTTTAGCCAACTCAATGCATTCTTCCAGATCATATCCCAAATCATCACACCAGCGAATAGTGGAGAAAATCATATTACCCAACTCCTTTTTTAACTCATCTTCCGTACAAACCGACTTGTCCTTGTCCGCCTTTCGCTCCCAACGACACAGATCACCAAAAACTTTTCCCATTCGCACAATAATTTCTCCCAATGTCAATCTCTCTTCACCCCAAATTTCCCTGGCCTCCCTTAATAATTTTTTGATTTCCATATTTTTATTTACAAACAATCTTTTATTTTTGTCATCTTATATGGTCATAAGGTAACAGCCCAATACCCCTTCACTTTCTTATATGGGTATAAGGAAACAAAAATTTTGCACATTATTTTTAGTTACTTTCCACTGCCAACCAATACCACCTTTTCCCCAACACTCAACCCCTTTTTAATCTCCACCAAATCATCTCCCAACAGACCAGCTTGAAAATATTTCTTAATTGGCTTCCTGCCACCGGCGCCCAAGACATAAACAAAGTAACCCTTCTCGTCTTTTTGAACAAAATTCCTTTCCACGGTCGGCACTCCTTCTTTGGAAGTAATCACCAGCCAAGCTTCACCGGTCATCCCCTCTAAAGCATTTAAACCTACCGGTAAAGAAATATCAACTTTGTAATAAACATTTCCACCTTTCTCCACGCTACCGGGATAAATTTTTTTCACCCTTGTCTCTATCCGATTATCCGGAAAAGAATCCAGACCCAAAAAAACCGGCATACTTTCCTTAACTTTAACAATGTCAACTTCCGGCACCAAACCCTCAGCCTGTAAAGAATCGGGATCTATCACGCGAGCCACCACGCCGGTGGCCACTTCACCAACCCTTGCTAATTGCTTTGTTAAAATTCCAATCAGGGGAGAAATTATCGTTGTTTTCTTGGCCTGTGCCAGTACTCGCCTCAAGTTTTCCCTGGCCTGTTGGGTGGTAGCCACTATCTCCGCCCTTTCTTCCGGCTTTAAATCTCTCCAATGTCGCCGAGCATTCTTTTCAGCCAATTCCGCCTTACGGACCGCCAAACGCGCCTCAGCCACCTGCGCCCGCAAAGCATCTCTGTCTAACTCAAACAAAACTTCCCCTTTCTCCACTGGATCACCCTCTTTTTTATAAACTTTTTTCACCAAAGCCGGAATCTCCGTAGAAATGTCGGCATAGACACTTGGGCGCACAGTCACATCAATATCAATAGTTTTCCGGACCGAACCAATCTTAACCTCCGTCACAGAAAGCTCCTTTACCATGCCTCCACTATTCCACCAAACCATTCCGGCCACTCCCAATACCAACAGAACCAACAAGATAATGACAACAGCTTTTTTCATCTAAAACCTAAGTTAAAAGTTAATCCCCATATTAATTTCTTAAATTGTACCCCCATTTTTTCTGGCAACCAATCTACTTCAATTTACCCATCGCTTAAAAGCCGGAAAAACAAAAACCGTCACTCCCTAGCAACCTCCCATTGTCAACTAGTGCCCACTGCTCACCATTGTGTTACAATAATAGCATGCAAAGAAAAATTAGAAAAATATACATCATCGGACCGGCCGGAAGCGGTAAAACCACCCTGGCTAAAAAGTTGGGTAAAAAATATAATTTACCGGTTTTAAATTTAGATGATATATTCTGGAAAGTAAAATACACTCAACAAAATTCTCCCAAGCAAAAACAAGCTCTTCTCCAAAAATTCCTAAACAACCCTTACTCATTCCGCCCCCAAACAACGTCGGAGCGATCTCAATACAACACCTTAAACAGTCAATCCAAATCTCAAAATTTCCAAGCCCCTAAACCCCCAAACTTCAATCATGGTTGGATCATTGAAGGTGCTTCCCCCGAATTTAGCCGACAAATCGTCCAATCAGCCGAACAAATCATTTGGCTTAACCCAAATACTTTTCTCCTCATCTGGCGCCTTCTAAAAAGATATTTCCAAAACCGACAACAAGAACACTCACCGGAAAGCTGGCCCCGCACCTATCTTCTCCTCCGCGGAGTAATAAGCTACAAATTGGGCAACAAGCTTTATCAACTACATAAAAAAATCAGTCAAAAAATTTAATGTTTTTTATCTTTTTCCTCAACAAAGTCACTCAAATCGTCTAAAGCATTTTTTCTCACCAGTTCAGAAATTGTTTGTTCCAAACGCTCAATACTGGTTAAAAGCTTAAAAATAGCCATAAAAACCAAAACAAATCCTATAAAAATAATAGTGTTTAAATTTTCTCCCAAACCAAATTTCACGGAAAAAACTCTTAAGGAGTCGGGGAAAATGGATAAGAACAAGATGCCAGCCCAAATTACAGCCGTATAAAAAACCTTTAAAAAAGTTTGCTTCTGTTCCCTTTTCACAAATTTCCACAAACCATTTAACAAGAAATAAGATGAAATCAAAGCAATAATAACTTGAAAAATAATAAATGCATCTTTCATATCTAACCGGAAATTAACAATTTTATCAAAGTTTTTATCCCATTTTTAAGATTCTGTTTATTATTTTTATTCATGGAATATTTCGTATATCTAACCTCTATTGGAACTTCAGCATATTTTAAACCATGCCGTTCTATCTCCCTTATAACTTCACTATCATATTCATACCTATCAGTCTGGGTATCTATCAGATTTATCGCCCTTTTGGAAAATGCCCTAAACCCAGACTGGCTATCCGTTACCCACAAACCGTACAAGAAAAAAGTAACAATGTTACCAATATAATTAACAACAATTTTGTGCCAGGGCATTCCTTTCGGATTCTTTAATCTACTACCTAAAACAACATCATACCCACGGTTTATCAATTCAAGCATTTTTTTAATATCTTTTGGATTATGCTGACCATCACCATCCAATGTTACAACGATATCAGCCCCTAAAACTTTGGCTGCTTCCATTCCCGTCTTAACCGCTGCTCCCTTACCACGATTAATTGCCAACTTCAATGGAACAACATTCATTTTAGCAAACCGATAATAACTGTTATCAGTGCTTCCGTCATCAACCACTATGATATTATCATAACCGGCATTTTTTATTTCCGTAATTGTTTTCTGAATAACAGGAGCTTCATTATAAACCGGTACAACAACATAAACTTTTTTTTCTTGCATAAAAAATCAAATTATTCCATTCATTATCCTACCCAAAACCCCGGATGTATAATATAATAAAAGACAAATAACGGCAAACGACACAATCTTTTCGTTAACTCAAACATCAAATTCAATCACTTTTTATGAATCTTTTAATATTTACACCCTATTATCCTCCACACACTGGTGGATTAGAGTCTCATGCGGAAGAATTTAACAAACACCTAGCAAATGAAGACTTTGTCATAACTGTTTTTTCTCCCCAACTACCAAAAAACACTCCGGAAAAACAAATTGATAATAAATATCTAACTATCATTCGCTACCCAGCTTGGGAAATTGTCCCCAACTACCCTCTACCGAAATTTTGGTCATTAAAATTTTGGAAATTGTTTTGCGCTCTATACAAACAAAATTTTGATATTACAATTTCTCGAACAAGATTTTTCTTTTCATCATTTATGGCTCTAATTTTTGCCAAAACCAAAAGGATAAAATTTATACATATCGAACACGGTTCCGATTTTGTGCAACTTTCCAGTAAATTTAAAAATTTTCTGGCTAAGCTGTATGATTACGGTTTTGGTCAATTGATATTTAAATTTTCTGATATTAACATTTCTATTTCCAAAGCTGTTCAAGAATTTATTTACAAATTTGACAAACAACCATCACCAATAATTTATCGTGGATTAAATATAAAAGAAATTGATAACATTAATACAGACACAACTATTCAACAAAAATATCCCGACAAAATTATAATTGCTTTCGTTGGTAGACTATACAAGTGGAAAGGTGTAGAAAATAGTATTAAGGCTGTTAAAAATTTGCCGACAAAGCTTAAAAAAGGTATAACATTTATTATTGTTGGCAACGGAGAGGATTTTGAACATCTTAAAAAAATAGCCGGAAATGAAACAGATATTATATTTACGGGCAATGTGCCCAGAGACAAAGCGATTAGCATTTTAAAATCCTCACAAATATACATTCACTCTGCCCAACCGGGAGGAGGTTTATCAACATCGCTTTTAGAAGCAATGTATTGCCAAAATGCAATCATAGCCACTCCGAATGAAGGCGCAAAAGAAATAATAGAAAATAACAAAAATGGTATATTAATCAACAACCCCGATCCTCAGCTTATCGCCAAAGCAATTACAGCGCTAGTACGGAATAAAAATTTAATACACCGCTTATCAAAAGAAGCCAAAAAAACCATTGTTAAAAAAATCAATTGGCAAAAATCAATAGAAAAATATGAAAAGATATTTAAAGAAATCCTGGCTGAAAAATAACCTGTCACTTGTAAATATAATCACAATCTTCCTATATTTTTTCGGACTTTTCGTTTCAAAATTTTATTCCAATGATACCCTGGTAAACTTAATAGGGTTTTTTTATGTTGTATTTGTAACTCCTCTCAATCTATTATTTCTTTTCAGAATAAAATTAAAAGGAACTATAGAATATTTTTTGGCAACTCTAACAATATTTTTTACAGTTATCGTCCCTCTTTATTTCAGCGCCAATTATTTTCTGAATATTCCCTTTAGCTTTAATACAATCTTACTGACAAATCTGTCCATCTCAGCCATTATTATCATTTTATCTCCTTTAAAAATACCTCTGCAAAAATGGAATTTCTTACATCACACGAAAGAATTGCCACAAAAACATTGGCCAATCTTACTAACCATTCTTCTTTACATCATCATACACAGTATAAACTATCATTTTTACGTTTTTATGCCGGAGTGGGATGGTTATTCCAATCTTGTTGACATCAAAAAAACAATCCAAACAAATATTCTGTCAACAACCTACCGTGGATTTTTCACTGTAGCTATTATTATTGTCTCAAAAATAAGCAAACTTAATCCCTACTCCATCTTTACCCTCTGGTTTATCGCCTTACAAGCAAGCATTGTTTTTGTAATCTATCAATTTATCAAAATATACAACATAAATAATAAACTACAACAGTTTATTATTCTCCTCTCAACTCTGGGAATTCCGGTTCTAAGTTTGGAAATTGATATAGTGCGTCCCCAAACTGTCTTTGTTATACTGCTACCAATTTATATTTATTTCATTTATCGCTCTCTAACCGTTAAAAACAATTTGTCATACTGGATATTATCTTCAATAATTGTCATTGCCGGATTAAATTATCACGAATTTTTTCTTTTTTTATTCTTAACGCATTTTTCCATAATCACAATCTATATCTTCAAAAAATATTATCTGCAAACAAACATCCCCAAAAATCGTCTAATATTTGCTCTACTAATTTCAAACTTAATATTTATTGGAATCATCATTTTTGAGCATTTAAAAATCACTAATTACATTCTGTCATCTGGACAAAAAATTTTACAACAAGTTCAACAAGTTCATAAGTGGCGATTATGGTTCCTTGATAACTACATTGCCGACAACTCGGGCCAACAACTCGGTTGGCCGGGAGTATTTGGCGCCATAAAATATTACAGTTATTATTTCAGTCCGCTAGCTTTGTTTTATTTGGTAGCATCCATAATGATTGTTATAAAAACAAAACGAAAAAATAAAAAAATTCTTTTGTTATATTTAACTTTAACTATGATAATCCCCCTCCTAATCTATTCGGAATTACTGCCACGCTTAAATTACATCTTTCTCCCGGAAAGAATTTGGCTCATTATTGATATTCTAATTATTATTTCTGCACCAGCCATATTTTACGTCATCAAAAAATACCATCAAAAATACACCCCTTATTTTTTACTTTTGGTAACAACATTATCAATCACCGGCATAGCCGGCACACTTTATATAGCCCAAGCTAAAAAATCACTTGTCAGTAGAAATGAGTTTAAAGCCAGTCACTGGATCCGAAAAAACACACCGGAAAATGCCATTTTTATCAGTCAAGCCGCCAACAAACCAATGATCATCTATTTTAGTAACAGAACTATGGTTCCACTTTCACAAACTAATCTCCAGAACCTTTACAACAATTCATACCTACAAAATTTATCGTCATCCCCCAGCCAAAAAATCAAACAGGTCATGGATAACTATCAAAAATTTCTTCAACAAAAAACAATCAAAAACACAAATGACATTGATACAATTATCTCACAATCCAAGCAAACAAAACATCTGATTAATAAGCTGAAAAAGGAAAAAATTTATTCCCAAAAATTACACTCTGGCATCAGTTGTCAAACCACAAACACTAACTGCAGTCCACCGATTTATCTTTTGTTCTCCAAAGACAAATTTAAAACCATTTATAGTCAACGAGAATGGTGGCAAAAAGCCAATTTTTTCAATTTAAATCCAGATAAAATATCCAAATACTTTCCATTGATATATAATCAAAATGGAATCTATATTTGGAAAATTAAATAACAATAAACTATGTGTGGAATAACCGGAAAAATTTATTTTAAAAATAATTCTCAAACCGTTTCAGAGAATGACATCGCCAGAATGAATAAAGCTATCGCCCATCGCGGACCGGATGATAGTGGTATTTACCTTTCCTCTGATAACAAAATCGGTTTGGGACAACAACGACTTTCAATTATTGATCTATCGCCACTCGGACATCAACCGATGCATTATCAACACAATGATAAAAAATACACCATTGTCTTTAATGGTGAAATTTACAATTTTCAGGAAAAACGAGAACAACTCAAAAAAGATGGTTATCAATTTAGGTCCAAAACAGATACCGAAGTCATAATGGCTCTGTATGATAAATATGATATGGAGTTTCTAGAACACCTTCGCGGAATGTTTGCCTTCGCTTTGTATGACCATCAAAAAAATCAGTTGGTTTGTGCCAGAGATAGATTGGGTAAGAAGCCGTTTAAATACTACACCGACAACAACACTTTTATATTTGCGTCGGAGCTCAAATCAATTCTGACCCAGCCGGAATATAGGAAAGAAATAGATTATATTGCCATTCACCACTATTTAACTTTGCAGTACGCCCCCGCTCCTCTAACCGGTTTTAAAAATATTAAAAAATTGGAACCGGCGCATTATTTAATTATTGACTGTAATAATGGTCAAATCAAAAAAGAAAGATATTGGCAACTGGATTACACTCAAAAACTAAACTTATCAGAAAAAAAATGGGAAAATAAAATTCTGACAGAATTGGAGGAGGCGGTTAAGTTGAGAATGATAGCCGATGTTCCTTTGGGAGCTTTTTTATCCGGAGGAATTGACTCCAGTGCTGTGGTGGCGTTAATGGCCAAAAACAGCTCACAACCAATTAAAACTTTCTCTATCGGTTTCAATGAAAGTGATCACGATGAAACAAAATATGCCCAAATGATTGCCGACAAATACAAGACCGATCATACAAAGTTTATTGTTAAGCCGGATGCCATGGAGCTGTTGCCGACACTGGTTAAACAATATGAAGAACCCTATGCTGACTCCAGTGCTTTACCAACATACTATCTGGCAAAAAAAACACGGGAACATGTTACCGTTGCTCTCAATGGCGATGGTGGAGATGAAAATTTTGCCGGTTACGGTCGTTATAGCGTGCAAAAATTTGGACTATGGTATGACAAAATTGGCCCCTTACACAATTTATTAGCCAAACCAATGGCCAAGTTTATTAATTCCATTTTTCAAACCACTTTAACTAATCACGCTCAAACCTTTGCCGAAACCTTATCTCTACCCTATAACCAACGTTACATTTACTACATTCAGTATTTTTCCGCCCTTCAGAAAAATCGACTTTACACCGAAAATATGCGCCAAAAAACCCACGGCCTCAAAACTGCAAATATCATTTCTCAAGCGTTCCATAAAGCCAAAGCTACCGATAAAATTGACCAAACCGTTTACGCCGACATTGCCACCTATTTACCGGATGCTTTATTGGTTAAAGTGGACATTGCCACTATGGCTCATGGTTTGGAAAGTCGTTCCCCTTTTCTTGACCACAAATTTATGGAAATGACTGCCAAAATCCCGGCTAATCTTAAACTCAAAGGATTAAATAATAAAAAGTACATCCTTAAAAAAGCTCTGGAAAAAGAATTGGTACCCAAAGAAATTCTATACCGCAAAAAAATGGGTTTTGGCGTTCCCATTGAGCATTGGTTTCGCAGAGAAATGAAAAATTATATGTATGAAATATTACTATCCAACAAAGCCATTAATCGTGGTATCTTTAACAAAGAAGCAATCAAAAAATTATTGGATACCCATGTCAACACTAACATAAATCACGCCTACCGCATCTGGGCATTAATTACTTTGGAACTCTGGTTTCAAGAATTCTTTGACTAGAAAAATATTATGCAAAAATTTATAAAAAAATATTTGGAAAAAATCGCTCTACCCTTTTTTGTTATAGGAATTTTTTTATTCCTAGTTAATATTACTGGACTGTTGATACCACTTAAAAATCCGGATATTTACAAAGAAAAAACCAGCTTTAAAGATGACATAACTCTATCCGCAAAGGAGGCTTTGTCCATTATCAATCAACCGACAGCAAACACCGAGCAGTATGTCCGCAACGTAACCTATGCTATAAACAAAGGTATTTTACATTACTGGGGCGGTAAAAATGACAAAAAATACAATGTAATTTTGCCATTTTATGAAAATTATATTTTATTCATTCTTACACATACTTTATTTAGACAATCGGCTTTAAAATATGAATTTTGTAATTATAAAAAGACCATAGCAAGAGGTGTTGGTTGGTGCTCACAAGAATCAACAGCATTAGCTGACCTCTTAAATAAAAAACATATCCCAACGAATATTATCTCTTGGCCACAACATGTAGTGACAGAGATACAAATTACAAATAACAAACGATGGGTTGTTGATCCTGACTATGGCGTAATCATTGAACATTCCATAAATGATATCGCCAAAGATCCATCAATACTAATACCCGTATATAAACATGCCGGCTATTCAAACAAAGAGATCAAGCGCCTTATGACAATTTTCAATAGTAGTAATATTAATCAAAGAACTATCTACAAACATAATGGTCCTGGATATGCTAACTGCAATGGAATACGTAAATTAATAGAAGACCTATCATATATTTTTATTTGGATTATCCCAACATTTTTAATTGTCCCTTTCACCTGGATAAACTTAAAGAAAAAATATGTTAAAAAACAAAGCAAGTAAAAAAACCATATTCTTTCTAATCAACTCAATGGAAAACGGTGGAGCGGAAAGAGTTTTATCAAACATTCTTCCTTTTTTATCTGAACAATATACCGTTCACCTTGTGCTTCTCAAAAACAGCCGTTTTTATAATTTGCCAAAAAACATAAGAATAACTCCTCTCTCCAAAATACAAAATAATTTTTTAATGATACCACTATTTCCTATTTATATTTGGAAACTTAAAAAGTTAATTAAACAATATCGGCCTCATAAAATTATCAGTCTTCTGGAAATTGCCAATTTTGTGAATATTATTTCCAACAAACAAGCAATTGTTTCTTTTCGAACATCTTTAGTGTTTTTTAACAAAGGACTCATAAATAAAATATATAGATTTCTTATAAATTTTTTATATCCGAGAGCACAAAAAATTATTGTTAACTCAGAGGAAAATAGACAAGATTTATCACAACAATTAAATATTTCCCTAGATAAAATAAGAACGATTTACAATCCAATAAATATTTCTCAAATTAAACAATCTAAAAATAAATTTGCCAAATTACCATTTCAAAGAACAACTAATCATAAAATATTTATCACCGTCGGACGATTAAATCAACAAAAAAATTTACCAGCGCTATTAAAAACATTTCAAAATATATCTCCCAATAATATTTTACTTATCGTTGGAGAGGGTCCGGAAAGAAACAACTTGGAAAATTTTATCAAAAAACACAACCTGCAAAAACAAATTTTTCTTTTGGGCCGCCAAAAAAATGTTTACAAATATTTAAATATCGCCGATTATTTCATCTTTTCATCTAAGGCGGAAGGTTTCCCTAATGTTTTAATTGAAGCTATGGCCTGTAATTTACCAATTATCACCTCTGATTTCAAAACCGGCGCCCGAGAAATTATTGACCCTGACTTAACCTTTCAAAAAAAAATAAAATACCCTCATTACGGACCTAACGGGATATTGTTAAGTTTGGAAAATTTTACAAATGATTTTCAGAAAATAGATTTTAAGAAGCTAAACCAAAAAAAGATTGGTTTTGAAAAATTTGCACTAGAAAAAGTAATAACCGAATGGAAAAAGCTTATCAATTAAATATACCTCTTCATTTTTTGGTATCTTAACAAAAAATCATTTAAATAAAACTTTAAATTTTTTCTTTGTGTCAAATGTAGTCTAATAAACCAAATCAACTTCCCGGGGATATGCCTACCAATAACCAAATACAGCAAGTACGAAAGACTGCCAAAGCTAAAACCATTAACCACAAAAAAATCCTTGATGCTTTTTAAAGATATCCTAAATCTACTATTAGATAAATTGGTGCCATCACTTTTAATTCTATGAACAGTCAAAGCATCCTGAATACAAGCTATACTCCCCTCTTTTGCCAAAACTTTCTTTTCAAAATATTCATCCGTCAGTAAATAATCAGTATTATATTTAAAACCCCTGTTGCGAAACATTAAAGATGTATGATCAACAAAATCGGTTAAAAACGGCTTTTTGTTTAAAATAAAAAGTTTTCTGTCTTCATAATAATAAAAAGTGTTTGTCCCACAAGCAATAAAGCCCTTATTCTTATTTTTTTCTAAAAACTCCACTTGTTTCTCTATTTTCTCCGAAAACCAAACATCGTCATGATCCTGAATAGCAATATATTCACCTTGAGCTTTTTTCAGTAAAAAATTTAAATTATTATATGGACCAATATTTTTTTTATTTTTAAACAACTTAATTTTGCTACCATTCTTACTCCCATTTTGTATCCCTTCTATTATTTTGACAGTATTGTCCTGTGAATTATCATCCACTATTAAAATCTCTATATCTTTATAGCTCTGATTCAGACAACTATAAAGTGTTTTTTTAATATATTTTTCCGCATTATAGGTAGCAAGTAAAATACTAACTAATTTATTCACGTTTTTAGCTTAATCCTTTTCACTTAATCACTTCCAATTCCACATATAAATCTCTGGGAGAAAAAAGTTTTAACAAAGAATGCTCATAAAAATAAGGGAACAGGTTGGCTATAAACTGAAATGGCAACATATGAGCAAATCTTAACTTTCCATAAAAATTAGAATTGCTCGGATAAAATAAAATTCTTTTCTTAACGATTTTAAACTTTGCTTTTGAATAAAAAGTCGGGACCCTGTTACTATCGGTAAAATAATCAAATGTTTCATAAGTAAAAAAATGCTTATGTGTCGGATCTCGAAAAGCTCCGACAGAAGTAAAATAAGGTACAGCAATCACAATTCTCGCCCCATTCTTAGAAACTCTCCACAACTCTTCCATGACAGCCACAACATCATTTACGTGTTCCATAAAATGCATAGAAAAAATCTCCTCCACTGAATTGTCATCTAAAGGTAGACTTTCCTTGTCAATATCGCATACAATATCAACACCTTGCAGATTCACTTTATCAACACCAATAAAGTCTTTCTTCTTATTATCCCCACAACCCAAGTCAATTCTTAATGCTCCATCAATATTGACCATTTTTATAACGCAAAAAAAATTATTAATTTGGTTTTAATATTTTTATTCCTCGCAAATTCCCCACAATAATAGCATAAAAAAGACTTATTGTTAAAAAGATGACCACTAAATTCACAGTCAAGACATTTTTAAAAAGTAAGCACAATAAGACAAAAAACAAACTGGTAATGGTACCGTGCATTGCCGTAAACCTAATTCCCCAAAGTCCTTGTGATGCAATCAACCACCAAATAACAGTAAAATAAAACATAATCACGGCCAATAAAGCAAACTCAAGTACCAAAAATAAGTTAAAAACATATTTTTCACCAAACATAAGAATTACCAGTGAAATCATTCCGATCATAATAAAGAATAATGGCACAAATAAAAAAATGTATAGACGATTAACTTTTTTCAAAACATTTATTTTATGCTTAGCAGAAGAGAGGTGAGAAAAAAACACATTGATAAAGATAACAACTATTTGATTCAGGATAATTACAGAAGCCATGTAGTAAGCATTATAAATTCCCAATTGCTCTTGACCGAGATACTTATTGACAATAACCTTATCAAAACTCGTGACAACAACTCCAGTAATCGCTCCTACAGTAGCATAAAAGCCGTATCGTAAAAGTTTACGCACATATGTTAACGACAAACAAAGATAGGGCTTTAACTTCCAAAATAGTAACCCCACGAAAAATATATACCCGACCATCACAGACCAAATATAATGTATAAAAAACAAGCGTCGCAATTTAATATAAACTAAAAAGAAAAATAGACCTATAACAACAGCCTCAGATATTTTTAATATTGATTGAAACCTAAACAGTCTAAGACCCCTTATAAAGGAATCTGCAAGATTTTTAGTGGCTAATAAAATCGAGAAAACAATGGTCACAAGAACAACACTCACCTGCACAGAGAATAATTTACCCCACAAGCCTCGAAATACATAAAAAGTAAAAGTGGTTAATAAAAGCAAAACAATAAAAAGGAAAATTGCCGAACCAATATATTGCTTCTTAATTTTTACATCATCAACTTTAGCCACATAATGATTAACCCCGATATTCAAACCAAAAAGCATAGGGATAATAAATATATTAGCCATGGCAATCATCAATGCATATTTCCCGTATTCTTTAGGACCAAGAATCCTGCCGGCCATGACGTCAATAAGAAACAAGAATCCCATCGCAATTATTCCTCCAAAAAAAGACCAGGAAAGATTCCCCAAAAATTCTCGCATCGTATCACTCATCGGATGGCCAAAAAATTTCAGATGGACAAACTCGGCAATTTTTATTAACCTTTTCTTTGTTTTCTCAATAATTTTCATAAAAAGTCTTCAAAAAATTGAAACGATTCTCAAAAATTAAATTTCTCTCTTCACCTCTTCTCTGCTATCTTCACTTCCACCTCTTAACCCAAAAACAACCCCATTATAACACAGGCGAGGATTATTCCCAGTCAAAATAGTTAAACAAGTATTTGACTTTTCCCCTAAAAAGTAAGAATATAAAAAAGATGATATTGATAACAAAAATCACCTCGCCTCTCAGCTTAAAGCTTAACAAACAACCCAAATGAAAATTGGAATAATCGGCCTGCCCAATGTCGGCAAATCAACTCTTTTCAAAGCTCTAACCAAAATCCAAGTGGATATCAACAACTACCCCTTCTGCACCATAGAACCGAATGTTGGCATAGTGGAAGTCCCCGACAAAAGAGTTGATAAACTGGCCGAACTGTTCCGGTCAGCCAAAAAACTTTACAGCACCGTTGAGTTTGTTGACATTGCCGGCTTGGTCAAAGGCGCCGCCGAAGGACAGGGGTTGGGCAATAAATTCCTCCACAACATCAGAGAAGTTGACGCCTTGGTGCAAGTGGTTCGCACTTTTGAAAACAAAAACATTACTCACGTCCACGAAACCATTGACCCCAAACGCGATATGGAAATAATCAACACCGAACTGATTCTGGCCGACTTGGAAACAGTGGAAAAAAGATTATCCAAGCTCAATAAGGAAATTAAAGGATCATCCGACAAAATACTCCTCCGCCAAAAAGAATTGACTGAAGAATTGCAAAAAATTCTCAACGAAAATAATTTGGAAAAAATTCACTCTTTTCTTAACTCTCTTTCCGAAGAAGATTTTTCCCTGATTAAAGATCTGCAACTGCTCACCTTTAAACCAATTCTTTACGCTTTCAACACTCAAAACCCGGAAAAAATCACAGAGGAACTGAAAAAACACGATATCAAACTTCCGCCGGAAAAATATTTGGCTCTTGATGTCAAAACTGAAGAGGAATTGTTGGAACTGAACAAAAGCGAGATAAAAGAATTGGGACTAAAATCAGGTCTAAAAAAATTGATAGAAAAAAGTTACCAACTCTTAAACTTAATAACATTTTTAACCACCGGTCCGGACGAAACCAGGTCATGGCCCATCAAAAAAAATTCCACCGCTCCCCAAGCCGGTCGCGCCATCCACAGTGATTTCCAAGAAAAATTTATTTGCGCCGAAGTTATTTCTTACGAAGACCTCATCAAAGCCGGCTCTCGCTCCAAAGCCAAAGAACAAGGTCTCATCCGAGTAGAAGGTAAAGATTACATCGTCCAAGATGGCGACGTTATTGAATTCAAAATATAAATAAACTTCAAGCCCAACCTCATTACACTGCCAATCTCCCCATTATCACCAATATTCCAATATCGGCCAACACTTCGAGAGTCCCCAAAAAACTAAAACAAAAATATTCCACACATTTTTATACAACCCAATTTTTCTCTCAAAAATCTTAGAGGTCGCTGAGACTTCAGCGACCTCTTGATTTACTTCTTTATCTCCCCTTTATTTTTATCCTTCCGACCAAAAAACGGCCAGGCAGTAAAAATGAAACCTACCCCCAACACAGCCGAAAAAAACATCGGCAAAACAACCACCGGCCAAAAGAACAATAGCGCATTAAAGAACATCATAATCAACTCCTTTCCTCTATATAATTTTTTTACTTCTTTTTCATCAATCCCAACTCTAACACAAAAAATTTTCTTCGCAAGAAAAAATTTTCATTCCCCCCAACTCAAATCGCAACATAATACCGCCCTCCTTATCCACTTTTGTTGTTGCTTTTCTCACTAAACTTCACCAACCACCCCAATTCCCTCTCATTGCCCTTGACAACTTTTCCCTTTTCCCCTAAGCTAACCTTCCAATCGGTTGGAGTGGGACAGGGAAGAAAGAATAGAGGAGGAGAATGGAAAAAAGAAAAAGGAAGGATTGAGGAATAAGAAGAGAGAAGAAAAGAGAAGAAGAGGAAAGGAGAGAAAAGAAAAGAATTGCAAAAAGAGAAAAACCAAAAGAAAAACAAATGCTTTAACTATTGTTTCCAATTTAAAGTATGAATTCTTCTTTTGGTTTTTCTCTTAAGAAAAGATATGCTAGGGCCTTCAGCTCTTTCTTGCTGACGGCCTTTTTTCTTTCTTCTCTCTTGCCCAAGGTTGTTATCTCCGCTCCTCTTTTTCAACCGCCTCTGACTCAAGACAACCAAATCGGAGATCCTCCCGTCTACCAAGGGTTTCATAACCAACTGCCGGCGCAGTTACCTTCCTTGGCGGAAGAAAAAGGAATGAGTGGAGAAAACAGTGGAGAAAAGAATAGAGAAAAGAATAGAGAAAAGAATGGAACAAAGAATGAGAAAGGGAAGGGGAAAATGAAGGGAATAATAGATAAGGAAAAAAGTGAAGAAACAGAAAACAAAGAAAGGGATGAAGAAACAAAGAAAAAAGCTTTTTCTGTTCCTTTTCTCTCCAATCTTTCTTCTCTTTATCTTTCCTACTTTCTTGGTTCTTTCTCTGATTTGCGAAGCAATCGTTTCTTGCTTCTTACCTATCAAGACTATCTCCATCTCTTGGCGGAAGCGGAGCGAAAAAGAAGAGAACTGTTATCAAAGAATGAAAAAGACTTTCTTCTTAAAAAGAAAAACCTTCTTCTTAAGCTGCAAAGCTTCCTGGCTGAATTGAAAAGAAGGTTTAAAGATTACCGAAAGTCTAAAGAAAGATTGCAAAACAAGTTATCCCTTCTTTCCGCAAGGATTAAGAGCTTGCAAGACAAACTAAGCCAAAGCTCTTCTCTCTCAAGGAGATTAACTCTGGCTTTAAATGGTTTCCGTTACTTCCAAAGAAAAGAAAAAGAACATCGTCTCGCTTATGACAGAGAAAGAAAAGAAGCTGAGCGGAATAAAAGGAAATACAAACACTACAAAAGAAAGTATCGTAAAAAAAGAAAGAAGAAATACAAAAAAAGATACAAGAAATACAAGAAAAGATACCAAGCTCACAAAGATAGAGCGAGAAAAGAAAGAGAGAAGTATAACTCCTACGAAAGAAAGAAACTGGCCCAAGCTCGGCTTTATGACGGTTTAAGAAAAGAATTGCTTGCTTTGACTGAAGACAAACAGGTTTTATCCTCTTTGCTAAGGGAGAAGTCTGTCTTGGAAAAGAGCTTAAGAAGTCTAACTCCGCCTTCCTTTGAAACCTTGGTTAAAGAAGCTAAAAGAAAATACCAAGAGGATTTAGCTTCTTTAACTAATATTTATCAAAACAAACAAAGGGAAATAGAAGATAACTATCAAGAGGACTTAAAAAAGACAAAAGTTTACCAAGACAACCTTGATTATCTTTTTACTCATTCCCCTTTGGTTTTTCTGACCAGAAAAGAAAGAGAGAACTATCTGAAAGAACTTTATCAATCAAGCTTGTTGGCCAAAAAGGAAGCGGAGGTTAGAATTAGCAATCGTTATCAAAAAACAATGCAAATAGCGGAGACTGTTTTTAAAGGATTGGTTAAAAATCCTTTGCTTCTCTTAAACACCCTAAACTCTAAAGTCTCTGCAGCTAGACAGTCTTTGGACAAGATGAAAAGAAAAGTCAAAGATCTAAAAGAAGCCTATCAAGAAAACAGAAAGTACAAAAAGAAAGTAAAGAAGTATGCCAAAAAGATAAAGAAATACACAAAAAAGATTAAAAAATACAAACACAATCGAAAGAAATACAAGAAATACAATAACAAGCTGAGTTCCACTCGGAAGAAATATCGTAAATATCTGAAAAAGTATCTCAAATACGACTCTCTAAAAAAAGCTTACCAACAAAGTTATCAATCAGCTAAAAACATTCTGAAACAATATGAAGAACAGTTTAATCTTTTAGTCCAAGAACAACAACAAGCGCAGAAAGAATATCAGGTTTCTTTAAAAGAAGCGCAAGCCTTTAAAGATTCCTTAATCAAACAAGCCGAACAAGAAAGAGTTGTTTACCAAAAACAACTGTCCCAAGCTGTTTTAAGAGAAGAGTATGAACAAATAGCCAATAAGGACAATTCTGATTTAGATTATTATCTTTCTCTCATTCCCGCTACCATCTCTACTCAAACAATAGCTTCTTCCTTTAACTTGGATTTCTCTGTTGGTTTAAAAGCTTTAAGCAAACTAAAAGATTCTCTCCAAAAACTCCGAAAGAAAGCTAAAAAAGCCTACAAGAAGGCAGAGAAGAAAGCCAGGAGAAAACAAGAGGAAGAGAGGAGAAGAAGAGAGGCCCGAAGAAGAGCTTACTATGCCAGGTTAAGAGAATGGCGAAAACAACAAGAAGAAAGGAGAAGTAGACAAGAGCAAAAACAAGAAACAAGCAGATTTAAAGGTAAAACTCCCGGGATCTGGTTTGATTCCTTTGGTAATGGTTATTCCGGTTACTATTCCAAAGAAGAAGGCTATTCCAAAACCAAACCGGTTTACTTGGGATACAATCCAACTAATCAATTCAGTCAATCCAATTACTGTTCCGTTAGTTCAACCAAAACCCCTTGGTACCAAAAACTCCTCGGTTCTACCGCTTACGCTTCCACTCTAACTCCCGCCAACCTCTACAAACCAAAGAAGACTTGGTGGAGCAGAGTTAAGGGTTGGGGAAGGAAAAAGTGGAATGGGTTTAAAAATTCCATTTTTGGCGGAGGAGTTGTTAAAGCTTACCAAAAAGCAACTAATTCCTTAAAAAATACTTGGAACGTTATTAAACAAGGATTTGGAGATGCTTGGGAAAATGCCAAACAGTGGTATAATGACACTAAGAAGACAGCTAAAATCACCGGAGCGGTTGTTTTGGCGCCAATAGTGTTGAAAGGTGTTGACCCTTTACTAAAGCTTATCTCCTACAAATATTCTCCAAACAAAAAAACAAAGTCCCCTTTGTATTATTTGGGAGGTAAAACCAGAGGAAGCCTTCAGTTTTTGAAAAGCATTGGGAATATTATTCAAGACATTTGGCATAATCATATTTTAGATGACACCAAGAATGTAAGCCGTAGTGATTTAATAATCAAACACCAAAATAAAGGAGTAATTGGCTCCTGGCTGAGAAAAAGAGAAATAGACAAGAAAGCCAGAATAATTAGTCGTAAAACAGGGTATTCCTATGAAAAATCATTAGCTATCCTGAAAAGAATAGAAAAGAACGTCTTATTTGCGGAAATTGTTTACAACAGAGGTAGTTTGTCGGAACAAAAAGC
>JALVDV010000001.1 GCA_027008775.1 Candidatus Moraniibacteriota bacterium | reverse complement strand
CTCCTGTTATCAGATGATTAAAAACCAAAAAACCAGAAAAAGGAGGAAAAGAAGATGAAAAGACTTTTAACCTTAACTCTGACTTTAACCATTGGAACCCTTTGTTTATTCTTCGTTACTAGTGTTCAAGCGGAGAACATGATTTGGGCAAATGATTACCGGACAATTACCAATGTCTATCCCGACTCCGACTTTCAGTTCTACTTGGGCGGAGATACGATAGACAACAGTAGTTCCTGTCCGAACAGGTTTGTTATTCGTCACTCTGACCCCAACTACAAGGTCAAGGTGGCTACAATTCTAACAGCTTTCTCTAATGGTAAAAAGGTCAAAATAAAATACGACGACGACCACACCGGTTGCGGAACACCGGTATCTATGTTTAAAGTGGAAAACTAAAGAAAAAAAGCAAAAAAAGAAAAAGAAAAAACAAAAAACCTCCAACCTAAATCTGATATATATATATATCCTTAATTGGAAAATGAGGATAGATATATGTATCAGAAGACAAGGCGCTGCAAAGTTAACATTACTTTGCGGTGCCTTTTTTGATACAGAAAACAAAATATTTCCAACAAGCGAAAATCAAACAAAAACCAATATTTCTTTTTAACCATATAAGGTAACAGGCAAAGCAACAGACAAGGCAATAGGGTTAAAATAGTGATAACTCATCCATTATGATATTATCAATAATATCATAATAAAAAACAACGGTGAGGTTGGGAGTATTATGATATTATTGATAATATCATAATAAAAGCTTCAGTAATGGTGAGTTTGGGTATTATGATATTATTGATAATATCATAATGAGGAAATAGATATAGAGTGGGTTTGTGGGTAGTGGGTTTTTTGGTGTTGGGAGATGGGAAACAGGGAAGGAGGAGGTGACGAAAGCCGGAAGTTGATCGGGGGAGATTTAATAGTCTTTTAGTTAGTGTGCCGTAAAGTTTTGAGATGATTACAAAATTCTGAAATGGCCGTAAAGTTCTAAAATATTTGTTGGAATGTGTTGTTGTTCTTTGGGATATGTCGCTAGAATATATTGTAGGGATCAACATCTATTTTCCAGCCGGAGGGAAGATCTAAAATTTCCAATAACTTTTTTTCTTGAAGAGGAAGTTTTCTTATTTTTAATAAAATGTTTTTTTGCCAATATTTTCCGCTTTTTTGTCTTTGACCGTAATATGGTTCCAAAATTTGAATTTTCAAATTTTTCTTTCTAAGGGCGTTTTTTAATTTTTGATAAACTTTTTCCACTTCATCATCTGTTTTTTGACGGCTTTTGTTTTTGTAACTGATTTTAACCAAGTGAGTAAAGGGCGGGTAGTTAAGTGAAGCTCGGTTTTGTAGTTCGTACTTGAGAAAACTTAACCAATCAAAGGAAATTAAATAATTAAAGATCCTATTGGTGGGATTGAAAGTCTGAATAAGACTGACACCTTTTTGAGAGCTGCCGGGGCGGTTAACCCGACCACTTAATTGCATCAACGCTGATAAGTATCTTTCATCAAAGCGGAATCCTTGTTGGCCGGGCCAATTGTCGGCGTTGGGAACGGCCACCAATTCAACCTGGGGCAGATCCAGACCTTTGGCCAAGGCGTACGTGCCGACCAAAAAATCAATTTCGTTATTTTGTAATTGGAGAATGATTTTTTGACGATGTTTATCGTCTTGAAAAGTTGATTGATCGGCTACCAGAATTTTGCCGGTGGGAAAGAGTGTTTTGAGAGTGTCGGCGACGGCCTCGGTGCCAAAACCCATATCTTGCAGACGAAAACTGCCACAGTGAGGACATTTGGAAAAATCGGAAATTTTAAAGTTGCAATGAAGACAACGGTAATGGTTTCGGCTATGGATGAGGGGTGTTTGGCAATCGGGGCAAAAAGGCATTTCCTGACAGTCTTGGCAGAGAACAGCCGAGCTTTTTCCCCGACGAGGGACAAGAATGAAGGCCAGTTTGTTGTTTTTTAAAATTTTTTCCAAAGAAGAACGTAGCTCGGGAGAAATGATAATTTGTTTTTTGCTTTGAAAATATTTTTTTAAGTCAACCAATTTTATCTCTGGACGGCGAACAGTCAGGGAGGAAGTTTTCAAACGGGGAAGCTCAATGATTTGCCAATTTTTTGATTTTTTGGCCAATTGATAGCTTTCCAAGGAAGGCGTGGAGGAGGAAAGGATTAAAGAAAGTTTTTTGTTTCTTTGGTGTTTAATTATTTCTTGCAAAAAAAGAGACAACTCTCTGACATGATAGAAGGGTGGCGTGTCCCACTGTTTGTGGGATTCATCTTGTTCTTCATCAATAACAATGGTGGATAAATTTTTAAAAGGCAGAAAGATACTCATACGAGTACCAATGACCACTTTGATTTGACCACTTTGCACTTGTCGCCAAATGGTGGTTATTTCCGAGGAGGTCAGCTGGGAATGAAGGATGGCGATTTTTGTTTTCAGATGGGGAAAAAAATTTAGGCTATAACGAATTATTTCTTGGTAGGAGAGAAATATTTCCGGTAACAAAAGAAGGACTTGTTCACCGCGGGCAACAGCTTTTTCAGTAATCCGGCCGATTACTTCAGTTTTGCCGGAAGAAGGGGGACCGAAGAGGAGAAAATTTTTGGATTGATTTTCGGTGATTTTTTGAACGGCTTTTTTTTGCGGGAGTGTTAGTTGAATTTTTTGTCGGGAGAGTTTTGTTTTTTGCAGTAATTTTTCTATTTTGGCGAAATAATTTTGGTTTTCTTTTTTGGTTAAAGGAAAGGCAAAGAATTTTAAAACTGTGCTGAGAGGAGTGAGATAATAGGAACTGATTTTTTGGGCCAATTTGAATTGTTGAGGAGTTATTTGTTCGGGAGTGATTATTTTTTGAATGGGTAAGGTTTTAAATTTGGGGGCTTGAGTTTTTTTGTAAATTATTCCGCGTATTTTTTTGTGAGAAAATATTATTTCCACAACTGAACCCGGTGGTACTTTGGTGAGAGAGTGATAGGTAAATTTATTATCTTTTAACAAAGGCAATCTAGTCAGAGGGATGACTTGATAGTAATAAAGTTTTTGAACTTTGGCTTTCTTTTCTTGTTTCACGAAATTATTTTATATTCCATTCGCCTACTAAATAGCCGACACCGAGAGGATTTTCGTAAGATAGTTGTTGGAAAGAGTGACGAGTATGGGCAATAGCTCCCAGAGTGATGAGGATGCCCTGAATTCCGCCCTCGCCGGCTTCTTCGCAAAATTCCGGATTAAGGGCTTTGATTTTTTCTGTTTCGTTTTCTTGCAGGAGTTTAATAAGAGTGGAGTCATATTTGATACCGTAGGGAGAAAAACCGGCCGGTGACTCTTCACTGAGACGATTGGAAAGATGACTGCTGGTAAGAATGGCAATATTTTTATCTGATTGTTCCAGGACAGTGCCCAGTTGTTTGCCAAATTGAAATTGGGCCGGCCAATCAGAGGCGGTAAAGGTAAGGGGAATTATTTTGGGAGGATGTTCCATTTTTCGGGTGAGGAGCACCAAAGGAACCAGACTACCGTAGTCCAAATTTGACTCTCTGACTATATCCAGGGGGGCGTGTTTTTTGCGTAAATAGCGCAGTATTTCCCGACTCAGTTCCGTGTCATTATCAAAATAATATTCAAAATCATCGCCACCGAATTCGCTGAAGTTTCCCGACAAAGCGCTTTCCAGGTTGATAGTAAATTTATCATAGCGCATTGGACCGTGGGGAGAAATGACGACAATGGTTTCCGGCGATTTTTTTTGCAGGTCGTCGGCCAGCAAATTGATGGCTTTGCTGGTTTTACGTAAAAGATTCTTTTCCGAGCTTTGGATATCCGGAGCCAAAACTAAAGAATGTGGACAAATGGCAGCAAAATTTATCATAGTTGTCTTCGTTTTGGTGTTAGTGAGATTAAACGGGAAACAGTTCGTTTCTCAGTTTATTGTTTTGTTTAGCTTGTGTCAAATTATGTTATAATGGAAAAGCCGGTAATTGTTGAGAGATGAATTTTCTGAGGGAATTGCTTTCAGGTGAAGCGCGCTGAAAAAATAATTTGATTCTAAATTTTTTATGCCCGGATCTGAAAAAACAAAAGAATACCGTATAGGGATAGACGCCCGTTTTTTTGGCTTGGAGAACAAGGGTCTGGGTCGTTATACAAATGAATTGTTACAGGGAATAGACAGGTTGGACCAGGAAAAGAAGCAGGGAGAGAATTCGGCAGGGGTTGGTAATTTGACTAGAAGAATTGTTTATTATGTCTTTCTCTTGCCGGAAAAATACGATGAATTTCAACCGCGAGCAAAAAATATCAAGAAAATCAAAGCGCCTTGGCGTTGGTATTCTTGGCGAGAACAATTTTTCTTCCCTTTTTTGTTGCGAAAGTATCGTCTAGATTTGGTGCATTTTTTACATTTTAACGTGCCGGTCTTTTTTTATAAAAAAGATTTTGTGGTGACCATTCACGATTTGACACTTTTCCACTATCCCACTTTTAGAAATACGACTCTAAACAAGTTTTTTTATCTAGGTAAATTATTGGCCTATCATTTTTTAATTAGGCGAGTGGTCAAAAAGGCTAGGCGGATTGTGGCGATTTCCAAATTTACAAAAAAGGATTTACAAAAAACTTTGGCGGTACCGGCGGAAAAAATAAAGGTGATTTATGAGGGTTATGATTTTTTGCCGGTTGATAGGCGAGAGTTTTCAGAATCTGCCGGCAAGGGGGACATTTTGAAAAAGTATGCTATAATGGAAGGGTATATTTTATATGTGGGCAATGCCTATCCCCATAAAAATTTGGAAAGGCTGTTGTTGGCTTGGCAACGTTTTGGCGAGGCGGGTTTGGTTGGTAAAAGGAAGTTGCTTCTGGTGGGGAAAAATGATTATTTTTATGATAAGCTGAAGAAATTTGTTGCCGAAAGGGGAATTAAAAAGGTGATTATCAGTAATCAGGTTAGCGATGAGGAACTGGACAGCCTTTACCGAAGAGCTGATTTGTTTGTTTTTCCTTCCTTATATGAGGGTTTCGGTTTGCCACCATTGGAGGCTTTGGCGCGGGGAGTCCCGGTGATTAGCTCAGATAGTGGCTCTCTGCCGGAGATATTGGGAAAAAATGTTTTATACTTTAAGGCTGAATCGGTTAATTCTATTTTTGAAGCCCTGAAGAAAGGTTTGGAGAAAGCTTCGCACGAGAAAGGCAAGATGAGTTTATCCGGAAAATATTTTCTCCAAAAAAAGAAATATAGTTGGCGGAAAATGGCCAAAAAAACAATAGCTCTTTATGAGGAGGTGTTGAAAGAGAAGGAAAAATAAAATTAAAAGTAAGATGGTTATCAGAAGAATTGTACCCAATACGGCTGATATTAGACCAGCGAATAACGGTGGTTGTTCTTCTGTTGGAGCAGAAAAAATAGGGAAGTCTACCGAAAGGGAAAGGGATATTAGAGCCGGGAATGAGTTTTATGACAATGACGATCTTAGAGAAAAAAAGAAACAGGTAATGTTGAGGGGCGATGAGTATGGTAAATATGGTGGGAATCGGTTGACCGAAGAGTCAAGTAGTTATGATGGGGACAGTTTGGTTAATGATCTCCATACAATTGAGCAACAAATGAAGGATAATCTTGGCGCTTGGAAGAGGGAAGAGGCAGTGGGACGTTATTTTTCCAAGGGTCGGGGGACACAAAGAGAGCAGTCGGAGTTGCAAGGAGAGTCAAAAGCGATTACTGAAAATGAGGAGAATAGTTATCTAAAAGG
Organism: Candidatus Moraniibacteriota bacterium; assembly: GCA_027008775.1. Lineage (GTDB taxonomy): Bacteria > Patescibacteriota > Minisyncoccia > Moranbacterales > DUUL01 > JALVDV01. The sequence continues at coordinate 148,628 of JALVDV010000001.1, read as the reverse complement.
GGAGCCGATTGTTGATTACGGGACTGACTTTACCGTGTCGGAGCAGACTGTTGCTTCTGAGGATAAGGGACCGGTTACCGAAAAGGAAAATTTTGGGAAAATTTTCTCGGAAGAAAGAGAGGAATTTAAGAGTCAACAACTTGGAGGTGACAATGTTTTGACAGAGGAAGAATTGTCGCTACCGGAAAAAGAAAATCACGATTACCGAAGCGGCGAAGATTATTTTGAGGAGTTAAACAGTGGTCAAGGAAAAAAGCAGATCGGGGAAGAACGAGTTATTCCCAGCTTTCAGTTTGGTAATTTTAAAGCGGAGGAAAAGCAAGATCTCTGGCAAAAGTTTGGAGGTAGGAGGTTGGCTTATGGAATGACAATTTTGTTATTGGTAGTGGTCGGTGGTACTTTGAGCGCTTTTGCTCTCGGAACTAAAAACAGAGTGGAAAAAAGAGGTAGCCAGGCTCTGGGTTATTTGGAAAAGGCCAAGGCGGATTTGTTAGCCGGCGATTTTGAGTCAGCTCAGAATAACTTAGCGGTGGCAGAAGAAAGTTTTGCGAAAGCGGAGAAGGAAACCGATAAGCTCGGTGGACAGTTACTTGATGCCTTGGTTTATGTTCCTTACTTGTCTAAAGTCAGCACCGGCAGAAATGTGATTATTCTCGGAGATAATTTAACAAAAGCTTTGGGAGAATTGGCGGAGATTTCCAAATTGATGAAGGGTGTTAAAAATCCTTTGGACCGGAGCGTAAAAGAACAGCCAAGTTTGACCGACATTTTGTTGGCGGTACAGGAGAAAATTGTTTCCGCCAGGGATTATTTGGGGCGAGCGGAAAAGGCCGGAGAAAAAGTAAAAATTGAAGACCTCCCTCCGCAGTATCAGGAAAAAATGCGTAAGGTTAAAGAAATTTTGCCTCTGGTTAAAAACAGTTTGGATGATTTTAGTCGGACGGCAAAAATTTTTTTGGAGCTTTTGGGTTACAATGGTCCGAGAAGATACTTGATTGTTTTTGAGAACAATCAGGAAATGAGGGCCACCGGCGGTTTTATTGGCAGTTATGGTTTATTGCAAACCAACAAGGGTCGGGTGGAGAGCTTGAAAATTGAGGGGATTTATAATCCTGACGGTCAGTTGAAAGTTAACGTTGTTCCCCCTCGTCCGATTCAGAAAATTTCGGCGGCTTGGTCAACCCATGATGCCAATTGGTGGCCCGACTTTCCCAAATCTGCGCGCAAGATTGCTTGGTTTTATGAAAAAACCGGAGGTCCGACAACGGACGGGGTGATAGCGGTAACGCCGGTGGTTTTGCAAAAACTCTTGGAAGTGACCGGTCCGGTAGAGATGCCCAAATATGGTAAAATTATTACCAGTAAAAATTTTGTAGAAGCTATCCAAAGCGAGGTGGAAAAAGATTTTGCGGAAAAGAAAGAGGAAGAGAAAACGAAAAACGGAAATTCTTTGAAGAGTTCTTTGAAAAAGGAGCGAGCGAGTGAAGAACGAAAGGGACAAGTTGAAAAGGAAGTTCGTGATCCCAAAAAAATTCTGGCTGATTTGGCGCCGAAGTTGCTTAGTCGGGTTTTCAATGTTGACGGTTTGCAAAGAAGCGGAAAGGTCTTACAAGCTCTACTGACTTCTTTGCGGGAAAAACATGTTCTTTTGTATTTCAATGAGCCGACGGCGCAAAAAATAGTTTCGGAACAGGGTTGGTCTGGCGAGGTTTTGCAAACAGATAAGGATTATTTAATGGTGGTTAACACTAACATAAATGGTTTTAAAACAGATGGAGTGATTGATGAAAGCATTAAAGAGGAAGTGAACATTGATAACGATGGAAGAGTTGTTGACACTTTGACAGTGGTACGACGGCATCGTGGCGGACAGACAAAATATGAGTGGTGGAACAAAGTGAACGCCGATTATTTGCGAGTTTACATTCCTCAAGGCAGTAAATTGTTGTCGGCCAGTGGGTACACCAGGGAGATGAATGAAGAAAGGTTGGATTATGATCGTCTGGGTTTTCAGATTGATAAAGATGTGGAGAAAGAGGAGCGTTATATGAAGATTGATCCGGAAACGGGAACCAGAATTTATAATGAAGACGGCAAAACGGTTTTGGCCAATTGGGTGTATGTTTCACCGGGGGAGACAGTGACTTTGGTTTATAAGTATGAGTTGCCTTTCAGATTGGATTGGCAAAAGGGAGTGGCCAGGTATTCCTTGTTGGTGCAGAAACAGTCCGGTTCAATCGGTTCTGATTTGGAAGTGGTTGTTAAGTTGCCGGAAAATGCGCAAGTTAGCTGGTGGGAACCGGCCACAGCGCAAGTTCGGGAAAAAGAAAATATTTTTTCTTGGCGGACGGACTTGCGAGAGGACAGATTTTTGGGGCTGGTTTTGAAAGAAAAAGGGCCTGAAAAAGGAAAATCCAGGTAAGGATAAGCAGGATATAATTTTTTTGTGATAATTTTATGAAAAGATATGAAATAATTATTCACGGACGGGGTGGTCAGGGAGCCAAGACATCGGCCGAGTTGTTGGCCCAAGCCGGTTTAAAAAGCGGTCTATTTGTGCAGGCTTTTCCGGAATTTGGGCCGGAGCGGAGCGGGGCGCCGGTACGGACTTTTGTTCGTTGGGATGATAAATTCATTCACTCTCATGAACCGGTAGTGGCGCCGGAGGTCATTTTGATTTTGGATGATACGCTTTTAAAAACAAAAACAGTTTTGCAAAATATTCATTTAGCCAACTTGGTTGTAATAAACTCCGGTAAATCTTCATTTGAGCTGGAGAAGGAAATAGTTCAGGCCTTGAATTTGGTCGAAGAGCTGAAAGGCAAAATTATTTCAATTGACGCCTCCGGAATAGCGCGGGAAATTATTGGGCAAAACAGAGCCAATACGGTTATTCTGGGACGCTTTGCCAAAGAAACTGATAAAATAAATGTGAATAATTTGGCGGAGGCTTTTCGGGAAAAATATTTGGCGAAAATAGGTGAAGACTTGACAGAGAAAAATATTAGGGCCATGCGAATGGCGGCGGGAGTTGGCGACGTTTCCGGTCAAGAACAAATAAACAATTAATCTTTCAGAAAAATTTATGAAATATTTGTTAAAAAATGACAAGCGCAATTACCCGGCGACAGGTGAATGGAAGACTAAAAAACCGGTAATTTCCGATAAATGTATCGCCTGTCAGAAATGTGTGCGCCACTGTCCGGAGGCAACGATGTTTATGAAAGAGGAAAATGGTCGTCGCAAAGCGGGAGTTGATTATGATTTTTGCAAAGGTTGCGGGATTTGCGCCGAGGTTTGTCCGGTGAAAGCGATTAGTATGGTTAAAAAAGATGATTAGCTGAGAGATTAAACAGTAAAATGAAATTATGGCAACAAAAAGAACAACTGAAAAAAAAGTGGCTTTAACGGGCGGTTTTGCTGTCGGCGAAGCCTTGCGACAAATTAATCCCGATGTAATGGCGGTTTATCCAATCACACCTCAGACGCCGATTGTGGAAGCCTTTGCCAAAAAGGTGGCTGACGGCTTGGCCGATACGGAAATTATCAAGGTGGAATCGGAGCATAGCGCGATGAGTGCTTGCATTGGTGCTTCGGCCAGCGGCGCGCGAGTGATGACGGCTTCCAGTTCTCAGGGGATAATGTATATGATGGAAGTGATTCCGGTGGCGGCGGCCATGCATTTACCGATAGTAATGGTGGTGGCCAATCGGGCGATTTCCGGAACAATTAATATCCACAACGATCATTCCGATGCTATGGCGATGCGAGATTTTGGCTGGGTACAGATTTTTTCCGAGTCAGTACAAGAAGCTTATGACGATGTTTTTTTGTCTTTGAAGTTGGCGGAAAAAGTCTCTTTGCCGGTGGCGCCGAATTTGGATGGCTTTTTTATAACACATACGGTAGAAAATATGACTTTGCTGTCAGACGAGACGGTTAAAAAGTTTGTAGGCGAGTATCAACCGAAAAATTATTTGTTTAATTTTTCCGAGCCGGTGACTTTTGGACCGTTGACGTTGCCGGACAGTTATATGGATATTCGGGAAGAACTTTATCAAACGATGAAGAAAGTGCCGGAAACTTTTCGGGAGATAACGCGGGAGTTTGCCGAAATTTCCGGACGGGAGTATGATTTTGTGGAAAAGTATAAACTGGAGGGGGCGGAGAAAGTGATAGTGGCTATGGGGTCAATTGCCGGCACTATTAAGGAGGCAATTGACAACCTGGAAAAAAAAGGAATAAAAGTCGGCTTGTTGAAAATAAAAATGTTTAGGCCGTTTCCTTACAAAGAAGTGGCGGAAGCTTTGAGAGAGGCGAAGGATGTAGTGGTGATGGACAAAAATCTGTCTATGGGCGCCAAACAAGTTTTGGAGGGTGATGTTTTTCAAGCGGTGGGTGATAAGAAGAAAATCAGGAGTGTTGTTTACGGCTTGGGAGGCAGAGACGTTTTTGTGAAAGAGATTGAGGAATTGATTGGTGGTTAAGAGTTTGGAAGTTTTTGAAATTGAGAAGTCGGCAATTTGGGCAGGCGGGTGATTGAGAGTTGAAACAAGATATTTTTAAATGGAACTTATCTGAAATAATTTTTAAAAAAACAAAGTGAATTTAAAAGAAAGCGTAATTAAGGCGGGAAAGAGTTTGCAAAAGATGATTCCGATATTGGTGGGGATGTTGTTGTTAGCGATGTTGATAAATAATCTGGCGCAACGCTATTATGATAAAATGTTTACCGGTGATTATTTAAAAGATACTTTTATCGGAGCCATTGCCGGGAGTTTGTCATTTGGAATGGCTTTAACCAGTTATGTGGTTGGGGGAGAATTTTTGCAAAGAGGGGTGAGCTTGTTGGCGGTAACTGCTTTTATTATGACTTGGACGACGGTGGGAATAGCGATGTTGCCCTTGGAGGCAAAAATGCTGGGCACAAAATTTGCTATTTGGCGGAATGTTTTTAATTTTATTTTTGCCATTATTATTTCCATTTTGACAGTCTTAATTCTCAGAATGATTCAATAGATTTATCTAAAATAATTTTGGTAAATAAAAATGTTTAGCAATTTACTTTAAAAAACTTAAATGATATGACTAAAAATAACAATATAAAAACTACAACAAAGAGAGGAAAGGGTTTGTATATATTTTGGAGCATTGTGTTGGCTATCTATGTAGTCGCGTTTTTATTTGACAATTCCTTGGCTATAAAAAGTTTACAAGAAACCGGTTTGACCTTGTTGAAAATTTTGCCAATTTTTGTTTTGATTTTTGTAATAATGGTTTTGAGCAATTTGTTTTTGACGCCGGAGTTGGTAAAGAAGCATTTTGGCAAGGAGGCCGGTCTGAAAGGTTGGTTTTATGCTTTGCTCTTTGGGATATTGGTGGCGGGGCCACCCTATGCTTTGTATCCGATGTTGCGAAATATGAAAGAGCATGGTTTGGCGACGAAGTATTTGGCTGCCTTTTTGTACAATCGGAATGTCAAAATTCCTCTTCTACCGGCAATGATTTATTATTTCGGTTGGTGGTACACAATTATAATGACAATTTTGGTGATAATTTTTTCAGTGTTTGACGGTTTGATTTTGGAGGTTTTAGTGAAGGATAACAATGTCGTTAAATCAAGTGGAGAACAAAACGGATAAATTGGCAGAGCAATTCCGGCGGGGCGAGGTGGTAAAAACAAAAGAAGGGAAGTGGATAGCGCGTTTAGATGAAAAAGATTTTTTGGTTTTGCCGAAAGGGTTGGGCAGGATGATGAGCTTGGCTTTAAAAATGGAAAGAGCCAGAAAAGATGATTGGAACCCTGAAAGAATTGTTGTTGGTATTTGTCGGAAATTTAATTGTCACAAATTAACCTTTTTTCTTTTATCTACGGTTTTGGGGAGTGACGATTCAAAGTTGGTGTGGCAAGAAGCAAAGAAAGCGGTTTACGATGATGGTTTGGGATTATTTTGGGAAATGGATGCGACTAAGGGGATAAGGGCTGAAACGTTGGTTGAATTAGAAGAAAAAATTAAAGATAAGTTGAAAACCAAAAGTAAAAAGAGTGATTTGGCCTTGTTGCAGATTTGGAGGGAGGGTTTTGATAAAAAGAGTCATCCTTTATTTCATTCTTGTTTGGTTGGACTTGATACGGCGGATAGACTGGTTTGTTTGGAAAAACAGAGTTTTGACTACGGAAGGTTTCAGTGTGTATCTTTAGAAGAGGTGGCGCGTCGTTATATGGATTCCGAATTGTCGTCTCTAAAGGGAACGATATGGGGTGTTGAATTGATTGACAATCTAACCATTGATATTGCCAGGATGGAAATGGTTTTGATGCGTAATTTTAAAAGGTTGAATGATATGCATTGTAAAAACATTCTCTATCGTAATTTGAAAATAATCAAAGAGGATGATGGTGACTTTACAGTAAATGATTTGATGCACTTACTAATGATGGAAGGGGAAAAGTGGGTCAGGGATACCCGTATAATTTTGCGTTATTTATTAGATAAGGGAATGATAAAGGGGGATGAATTGATTAGTGAAGTATTGGCAAGGGTAGAACAATTTGATTTGAGGGATATACAGTGAGACTTGGAAAATTTTGCAGACGATTTTCACTTTCGGAGTTGGCTTTAGTTGTTAATTTAAAAAAGCAATTTTAATTTAAAAATAAAATAAACAAGAATATGGACATAAAATTAAACACCCAAGAAAAAGTTTCACCGATGACAACTTGCGCCGGTTGCCCGATCGGCCTGGTGGCCAGAACGGTTTTAAATTCTGTTGAAGGACCGGTGGTGGTAACGGGAGCCACCGGTTGCATGGAGGTGACTTCTACCATTTATCCCAATACCTCTTGGAAAGTGCCCTATATTCATAGTGTTTTTGCCAATGCCGGAGCGACCATTTCCGGAATTGAAACGGCTTGGCGGGCAATGGCTAAGAAGGGTAAGGTTCAGGTGGAAGAAAATCCTCGTTTTATCGCTTTTGCCGGTGATGGTGGTAGTTATGATATTGGACTGCAGGCTTTATCGGGCGCCTTGGAGCGAGGTCACGATTTTCTGTATGTGGTTTATGACAATGAGGGTTATATGAACACCGGTCACCAGCGAAGCGGAGCGACACCGATTGGCTCCAATACGGAAACCACTCCGGCCGGAAAAGAATCAATTGGAAAAGCGGTGCGACGTAAGGATTTAATGCAAATTGTGGTGGCTCATCGTCCGGCTTACGCCGCTACCGCTAACATTGGCTTTTTAAGTGATTTTGAAAGAAAAGTGAAGAAAGCTCTAGCTACCAAAGGGCCGACATTTATTTTGGTTTTTTCCCCTTGTGTTCCTCTTTGGAAATATCAGGAATCTCAAACTATCAATATTGCGCGATTGGGAACGGAAACAAATTTTTGGCCGTTGTATGAATATGAGGAAGGAAAATACAAATTAAATTATCGTCCGAAGAAAAAAATTCCCGTGGAAGAATTTTATAAAACTCAAGGACGCTTTAAACATCTTTTCAAGAGGGAGGATAAAGAAGAAATTTTTGCGAATATTCAAAAAATAAATGATCAGGAATGGCAGAGGGTTTTAGAGTTGTGTGGAGAAAATATTGTTGGGAAGGATAAATGATTGTTGAAGTGGTCAAGGCCGGTCTTTGTCCTGGGCGAAGATTGAGTCTTTGTTGGAAGTTTTTTCCCTTGACAACTTTCTTGGTTGGAGTAAAATGAGCGAGTGAACTTTTATTTTTATTTTGGGCGCATAGCTCAGGTGGTAGAGCAACTGCCTTTTAAGCAGAAGGTCGGGGGTTCAAATCCCTCTGCGCCCACTCTCAGTTTATTTTTTACAGCCGGGACCGAGAGGTCTTTTTTTGTTTGTTCAGAATGTTTTTTTATGGTAAATTTATGGTAGTGAGCTTGTTTACTAAAAAGTAATATTTATTAAGATGACAGAAATAAAAGAAAAAAAAGCGCAAGAAAATGTTCAAGAAGTCGCTATTGTTGGTGGCGGTCCGGCCGGTTTAACCGCTTCAATTTATCTTTCTCGTTACAAGGTTCCGCACTTGATTTTTGCGACGGAGGTGGGAGGTTTTATGAACGAGACTGACAAAATAGAAAATTATCCGGGATTTGTTTCTATTTCCGGCTTTGAGCTTTCGCAGAAAATGGGTGACCATGCCAAGAGTTTCGGGGCAGAAATTGTTCCCGAGCAGGTGGAAAAAATTGAAAAGGAGGGTGAATTATTTGTTTTGCATACTTTTCAGAAGAATAAGGTTTTGGCGAAAAATGTGATTTACGCGGTGGGTACAATCAGTAACAAATTGGGTGTTACCGGTGAAGAAGAATTTAAGGGCAGAGGTGTTTCTTATTGCGCCACTTGCGATGGTCCTTTTTTTAAGAACAAGGAAGCAGTGGTGGTTGGCGGCGGTAATTCGGCGGCGGTAGCGGTATTTATTTTGGCGGAACACGCCAAGAAGGTGACACTGATTCATCGGGGTGACTTGCCGACTTGTGAACCGTCCTATATTGAAGATATGAAAAAAAATCCGAAAATTCATTTAATTCCCAATGCCAATGTGGTGGAGATAAAAGGGGATGAGAGGGTGAAGAGTGTTGTTTTGGACAGAGAGGTGGATGGTTCCAGGGAGTATCCAACAGACGGAGTTTTTATTGAAATCGGTTCCGGTCCCAATACGGCTCCGATAAAAGAACTGAAGGTGGAATTAAACGAGAAAGGTTATGTCAAAGTGAAAGCGGATCAATCTACCAGTGTGGAAAATTTGTATGCGGTTGGTGATATTTCCACCAATTCCAACGGTTTCAGGCAGATTATTACCGCTTGCGCCGAAGGCGCGGTGGCGGCGATAACTATTTTTGAGAAAAAGAGACGGAGCGCTAAAAAATAAAATTAGCTAGCCGGTAAAACGGAGGAGAGTGAGCCAGGTTGTATTCGCAAATAAAATAAATTGTTTAATCCGGAATAATTATGGCCAAGTCAACTTTACGAGTGGAGATCTCTCTACAGACTATTTGGCAGACGGTTGGTATTTTGGCGATTGCTTGGTTTTTGTTTGCCGTTAGAGATATTTTATTGTTACTTTTTTTGGCTATTATTGTCTCCAGCGCGGTACAACCGGTGGTGGATCGTTTGGAAAGGAAGAATATTCCGCGACTGCTCAGCGCCGCTTCCATATATATTTTTGTTATTACTTTATTGATTTTATTCATTAAAATTATTACACCAGTTCTTTTTTCCGAAGTGAAGGAGTTGACTGATGTTTTGGAGACGTATTTGGTCCAATGGTCTGGTCTGTTCAATAGTTTTACCAAGGTTATAAACACTTGGAATATTCAACGAGAAATTGGCGGTTTAAGCGAGGCAACTTCCACTTTGGGGGCAAATGTTTTCAACAATACTTTGGGGGCTTTGGCCGGTCTTTTCAAAACTTTGATAGTTATTTCTCTTTCTTTTTATATGGTGGTCAAGGAGGATGGCGCTTGGGGTTTTGTAAAATCATTGGTGCCGGCGAAATACGAGGCTTACGCCATAGATTTGATTAGAAGAATTCAGGGGCAAGTGGGACGTTGGATGATTGGTCAATTTATTTTGGTGGTGATTATTTTTGTTTTGGAATACGCGGTTCTTTTGTTGTTGCAGGTGCCGATGGCTTTAACTCTAGCTCTTCTGGGTGGACTTCTGGAAATAATTCCCTACATTGGGCCGACTGTCAGCGTAATCCCGGCTTTTTTGATTGCCCTAAATGTTTCTCCTTTGGTGGCGTTGATGGTTGTTGTTGCTTATATTTTAATTCAACAGTTGGAAAATCATATTATTGTTCCTTTGTTAATGAACAAGGCGGTTGGTTTAAACCCGGTGGTGATTATTCTGGTTTTGTTGATTGGCGGGAAACTAGCCGGAGTCAGTGGCTTGATTTTGGCTGTTCCCTTGGCGGCGGCTTTAAATGTTGTTTGGGATGATTTGGTGAATAGGGGGGTGGGAGGTAAAGCTTATAAAGTCAAAAATCAGTAAAGTTTTTAAGGTTGAGATTAAAATTAGAAAATTTATGTTAATTGATGATGTTACGATTAAAGTGAAAGCGGGTAAGGGTGGTGATGGTTTGGCAACTTTCTCCAAGGTTGTTTTGGAAAATGGTCCGACTGGTGGCGATGGCGGACGAGGTGGTAACGTGGTGGCGGAAGGAGTAACTGATTTGGGTGCTTTGCGTCAGTTTAGATACAAGAAAAAGGTGGTGGCCGATGATGGACGACCGGGAGGACAAAACAGAAGAGAAGGCGCCAGCGGTAGAGATGCTGTTATTAAATTACCGGTGGGAACGGTGATTCATAATTTGGAGACCGGGGAACAAAAAGAAATTACCGGAGTGGGGGAGCGAGTTATTATAGCTCGGGGCGGGCGAGGTGGTTTTGGTAACTATCATTATCGTTCCAGTCGGAACACTTCACCGACTAGAGCGGATGAAGGGGAGCCAGGGGAGGAATTTGATGTTCGTTTGGAATTGAAATTGATTGCCGATATTGGTTTAATTGGCTATCCCAATGTGGGCAAGTCAACCTTTTTAAATGTTTTTACCGGGGCCAAAAGCAAGGTGGCTAATTATCAATTTACTACCTTGGAGCCTCATCTGGGAGTTTATTACGGCTTGATTTTGGCCGATATTCCCGGTCTAATAAAAGGGGCTTCTCGGGGTAGAGGCTTGGGACATAAATTTTTGCAACATATTGAAAGGACGAAGATGTTATTTCATTTTATAGCGGCGGATAGTCTGGATCCGGTTAATGATTATTTGATTGTACGACGGGAGCTGGGTAAATACAACGAAAAGTTGTTACAAAAACCGGAATGGATAATATTGAGTCGGATTGATGAGGTGAGTCAGGAGGATTTGGAGAAAATAAAGAAGAAGTTGAAAAGATATAACAAGAATATCCGAACTCTCAGTATCTTGGATGACGAGAGTGTTGAAAAAATAAAGGAGTTTTTGAACGAGATAAAAAATGGAAAATTTTAAATTTTAAATTTTTCCGCTGGCTGACCAGCCTTGGACTGGAAATTTAAAATATTGTATCCCAGGTCTAATGAATCATAATTGGGACGGAAATGAATTTTAAATGCTTGAGTGTCAAAATTGATAATTTGTCACGAGAAGAAATTTTACAAAAAGTAGATTTTGTTTTGAGTAATAAGAATAAAAAATTCTATCAAATTGTGACGGTTAATCCGGAGATTATCTTGGAGGGGCAAAAAAATGTTGAATTCAGAAAAATTTTAAATGCTAAAAGAGTTCTGAATATTGCCGACGGCTTCGGAGTAAAACTGGTCACTTGGTGGCAGGGAAAAAGTTTACGTTGTCGTTGGCCGGGGGTGGATTTAATGCAGGAGGTTTTGAAGGTTGCCAACAAAAAGAAACAGAGAGTTTTTTTAATTGCAAATAAAAGAGGACTGACTACCTGGCAAGAGATTGCGGAAGTGATGAAAAAAAAATATCCTGATTTAGAAATTAAAGGAATGAATGTTGCCATAGAAAAAAATAAAAAAGATTTAAGATTTATGATTTATGATTCAGGAAACAATGTAGTTCCGCGTTCTCTCAAGTCTTATATCTTAAATCATAAATCGGATGTTTTGTTTTGTGCGCTCGGCGCGCCACAACAAGAAATATTGTTACACAATTTACAAGATACTGGTGTAAAACTGGCGATGGGCGTGGGTGGCAGTTTTGATTTTTTGACTGGAAAAATCAGGCGAGCGCCGTGGTGGATGCGTGAAATTGGATTAGAGTGGTTGTGGCGATTGTTTTTGGAGCCTCGTTATCGCTGGCGCCGAGTTTGGCGGGCAGTGGTTATCTTTCCTTTGATGGTTTTTTTAAAGAGATAATAAAGCGATGAGAAATCTTTGGCAGACAGTAAAGGCGGAGAATAGCGATGGTACATTTAATGCGGTGATAGAAATTTTGAAAAATTCGCGGGATAAGTACGAATATGATTTACAGAAGGCTGATTTTGTTTTGGAAAAGAAGCTGTCTGGCGAGCAAATGTTTATTTTTGATTATGGTTTTGTTCCTCGGACCATTACTGCAGATGGCGATCCCTTAGATGTTATTGTGTTGACGCAGGACAAGCTGTCGCGAGGAAAAGTGGTGAGAGTTGAAGTTGTTGGTCTGATGAAAATGCTTGATGAAAGCCAAGAAGATGATAAGATAATAGCAGTTATTGCCAGTGATGATTTTTGGCGGAGAAGGCTTGACGATAGAAAACAGGAAATATTTTCGGAGATTGCCGAGTGGACCAAAAGATATAAAGACGGAGAGGAAACTAAACTGGAAATAGGGGGATTTGCTTCTGCTCAAAAAGCCAAGAAGAAAATTAAAAAAGCGATAAAAAAGTATGAACAGTTGCTCGCGAAAAAATAATCAAGAGTTTAATTACCGACGTTATAGTAGAGCAGTTTTATTCGGCCCTTTCTTTTGGTTACATTTGCTTTTGGAGGTTCTTTTTCTTCTTTCGCCTTTGTTGCTGTTTTGGAAGTCGATTTTACTGGGGGTTGTTTTGTTGGAATTACAATTTTTTGCTTTGAATGGTTGCTTGATAAATAAATGGCATTTTCCCAATGACAAGGAAGCAGTTTTTTTGTATCCCTACTTGAGAATGTTGGGGGTGAATATTTCTTATCGTCACAGTAAAATTTTGATGCGTTATGTTGTGCCGATGATTGTTTTGTTGTTAGCGCTTTTTTGGCAAGTGGTCAAAGGGCGGGAGGCGTTGCTGGGTTGACTGGCTGATTTTGGTTTCGTTAGAAATGTCAGGAATGAGGACAGCTTTTGAAAGAAAATAATTTGAATTTAAAAATTAACAGAAAAAACAAAAAGACGTGGGAAATTTGGAGAAAATTGATTTGGGGAAAGACGGGAATACTGAGAGATATTTAGTAGAGAAAGAGGGGGAGTGTAAAAAAATTGCCAGGCGGGCCAAGGAGATTTTAAGGCAGAAATATAATAATCCGGTTAATATAAAATATGTTGGCCCTATGGAGAAAATTAAGAAAGGGGAATATCTTTTTGTTTTTAATATTGGTTTGCCCAGTTGGAAAAGAGAAAATACTATAGCAATAAATGGGGTAAGTTTAAAAGAGCTGGTAGAAAAGGCAAAAGAGACGATTGAAAAATTTGGAAACTGAGAACAGCGGAATGCATTTGTGAGGGAATAATATGAAAATCTCATTAGTAATTTCGAAATAAGTAGAGCATAATTTTAAAAATTAATAGGAAAATATGCGAAAAGAAAACAAAAAAGGTCGCTGGTTGGTGGTTGTTTTGGGCGGAGTGTTTCTGTTGACACTGTTTCCCAGGGCAAGTTTCGCCAGTCGGTATACGGTGCCGAAAAAAGAAGACATTTATATTGACTTCGCCTACCAGCATACAAACCTGAATTCGCGACCATATTTATTGGTGGCGGATTACACCAATCCAAGTACTTCTCGGCGGACTTTAGCAGGTGCTTATATAAAGTTTGAAAATATTCCGCATCATTCGGGACAAGAATTGGTTAAAGCGGAATGGCATTTTAGAGTTATATCTCACTTGGGAAACAATGAGGCACGATTAAGAATTCGTCCGGCTGCTCACTCCTGGAATGCGACTGAAGTAACATGGGCCCGGCAGCCGGCATCTCTTTTTGACACTGCCCATTCTGTTCTGGCGGATGTTGATTTAAGTACCGGAGATTGGAAAACAGTTGACATTACTCCTCTGGTGCGTGGTTGGTTAGATGGTAGTTTGGATCCGGATAAAGGAATGTCAGTATTTCGATACAATACCGGTTGGTTGATGGCTATTGGCAGACGGGGTAGTCCTTCTTATTTAACAGTGGAGTATAGAGATAATATCGGAGAAGGGGGCGGAGACGAGATGGGTCATACAGATGATTCCGATGATGGGGTGACTGAGCGTACGGAGGTTTTGCATTTGATTTTCCCGGGAGATGGTGAAAAAATCACCGACCAAACGCCGACTTTTGTTTGGAGTGAGAGAAATCACTCCTATGATTTAAGTAAATTGGTTTTGGTATTAAAAAAGGAGAATGGGGATAGAGTTTTTGATGCGGAAGTTGATTTGAATGGCACGAGTTATACAAGTGACAGGCGGTTGTCCCCGGGGAAATACCAGTGGTATTTGAAAGGCTACTGGAATGGGGAGGAAGTTTATAAAACAGATAGAAATAAATTTGAAATTGTTGCCGGCGAGAAAGGTTTAACCGCTGAAAGAGGGGCGGTTGAGGAAGAAACAGTTGTTGATCATTCTGAAACGGAAACCAATGTAACTCCGGCTACCTCTACTAATGAAGTAGCCAATCAAACCACTTCCTCAGTAAACGCTTCCGAAACAGACAATAGCGGAAGCAAGAGCGGCAATCCACTAAACATTTATCAATGGTTGATAATCATTTTACTCTTAGTGATTGCCGGCCTACTAGGATGGATGGCGAAAAATAGGATGACTGGCAGAGGGGGTGATGACAGGAGGAGTAAAGGCAAGAAGAGAGGTAAGAAGGGTGAGGAGCGTAAAAAGGCTAAGAAAAATGGGAAACAAAAAAAATAGTTTAAGCGGTTGTTTGCTTAATGGCGGTTAAAAAAATCAGGGAAGAATTAGTTAAATATATTTCCCAGAAACAAAAGAAAAACTATCAGCGTTTCTTTAGAGTTATCACGGAAGAGGGCGAGAAGAAGGATAAATTTATTGGAGTAAGAGTACCGGATCTCCGGAAGATAGCCAAGCGGTTTGTTGGATTGATAGATAAAGATTTGCTAAAGCTTTTGCGGTCAGAAGTACATGAAGAGCGATTGTTGGCGTTGCTGGTTTTGGTTGAGGAAAATGAGAAGGTGATTAAAAGTGGAAATCGTCTGAAACAGAAAAAAATCGTTAATCTCTATTTGCGAAATAAAGGGTGGGTAAATAATTGGGATTTGGTTGATTTGTCGGCGCACTATATTTTGGGACGAGCGGTTTTTGATAGGCTAAAGCCGAGAAGTATTTTAACAGAATTAGTTAATTCCTCGTCAATGTGGGATAGGCGGATTGCCGTTATCGCTTCTTGGGCTTTTATTAAAAATGGAAAAATAGATTTAACTTTGCGTTTAGCAAGGAAATTATTAGCGGATAAAGAGGATTTAATACACAAGGCGGTGGGGTGGATGTTGAGGGAGTGTTGGAAATTGGGAGAAGGTGGCAGGAAATCTGCTCGTGTATCTAAAGGAAACCAACGGGGTGGGTTTATAAACAAGAAAGATGAAGGTAAAAAAGCGCAAAAACAAGTGGAACAATTTTTGATTAAAAATTACAATAAAATTCCCCGCACCACTCTCCGTTACGCCATTGAAAGAATGGATGAGAGAAAGAGGAAAAAATTTTTGAAAGGGGAGTTGGTTTAGTGAGATTTTCATTCATCAGCGGGAAGGAGTGCTTGTTGGCGGATAATAAAAAAGTATTGAGTGGTGGGAATATGATGTTGGTAAGCGAATAAGAGAGGGATTGTTAATGGATAAAGAGGAAAAAGTAGCAAGCAGGCAGATTTCAAAATTTTTGACTTTCACGATAAAACATTATATTATAATCGTAACAATACTATCATACAACTACACAACCTTATATGATAGTAAGGTTATAATAGTAAAATATTGGGGTTGTCTATTTGTTTATTTTTATTTTTGTCTTACTTTGTTTTACTTTATTTTGTTTTAATTTTACTTTATTTTGTTTTACTTTCATTTTTGACTATTTTTTATTGTATCTTTATTATGTTTTTATCATATCATTGTTATTTATCCGTATTTGCTTTGTTTGTATTTGTTTGAATTGCTTTGTATCCATTTAATTTAGATTGATAATTATTTAACAATAGAAATAATAATATGGCGAAAGTAAAAGTAAGCTCCATACCTAAACAGGAAAGAATGGAGTTAGTGGGGGATCTTTTTGATATTGTGTACGGATTAAAAACAAAAACAGACACAATTGATTTTTTGATTGGATTATTGACGCCCAGTGAATCTTTAATGTTAGCGCGTAGGATACAGGTGGCAAAGCAATTGATTGAAGGTAAAACTTACGATGAAATAAGAAAAAATATGAAGGTAAGTTATAATACAATTAATGGGATTGAGCACTGGATGAATGCTCGGGACAATGCCTACAGGAGAGTTTTGGCTAATTGGATGAAACGTAAAAATCAGCGGATCAGAAAAAAAGAGGGAAGAGCTGATAAATATGAATATACGGGATTATTAGATAAGTATCCTCAGCATAGATTTTTAAAAAGATTGCTGGGATTATAGTTGGCTCGAATTTAAACAAACAGATCAAATTAAACAAGTAAAAAATGAATTTTACTATCATACAACTACACAACCTTATATGATAGTAAGTGGTTTGATGATTTTGTGAGTTATGAATAGCTGTGGCTGGATGGTTGTAAATTGTGAATTTAAACGTGAGGTTAGCATATGGAGGTTTGAATATGAGCTTAGGATGTAGAGGTTTGGGATATAAAAAATTTGAAAGAAGAAAGTTTTAGATTTTTTGAGTGATTTTGAAAATTAGCATGATGTTTTGTAATAAAAAACAAAATGCGATAAGATTTAACCGGCGAACATTTCTTTCCTGTAGAAATGGAATATCTATTCAAAATAAAATAAGAATATATATATGGCAGAAGGTAGGAATAGGTAAAAATAATTACTATGACTGACTATACTGTTTTAGGAAAATTTAGAAACAAAGAAAATGTAGAGAAATTGGTTTTTGGATTGAGGAGACGAGGGAAATCTTGTTATAATTTTTGTGACTTGTCGGTGGATGAAAACGATCCGGATATTAATCCGGAAAAACATATGGAAAAATTTGAAGCGGTGGAAAATTTTTATGAGGACAAATATTATTGGAAAATATTTAAAAGAGATTTACGAGCGTTAAAAAATGCCGAGAAAGTTATTGTTCTGTTGCCGGCTGGAAATGCTGTTCATATTGAGGCGGGAATTGCTTACGGATTGGGTAAACCATTGATTTTGATCGGCGAGCCAGAAAAGCCGGAAACTTTATATTTGATTTTTCAAGAGAGATACAGAACAATAGAGGAGTTTTTGAAAACCGTTAAATAAAAAACGTATAGGATATGGAAATTCATCATATCTCAATTACAAGTAAAAATATAAAAAAGGACTTGAAATTTTATCAAGATATTTTTGGTTTGCAAATCTTTAAGCAGTACAAAGATGATGAAATGGAAATTTATTTATTGAAGGGTAATATTATCTTGGAAATCTTTTGGTTTAGAAAATTTAATGATTTACCTAAATACAAGAAAGATTTGGAAAAAGATATAAAAACTATTGGCATAAATCATTTTGCTTTTTCTGTTTCTGATTTAGAGAAATTTAAAAATAAATTAAAAAAGAAAAAAATAGAGATCTATAAAGACATTACCGAAGGAAAAATATTAAAATATATTTTTTTAAAAGATTGCAGTGGAAATTTAGTAGAAGTGGTAGAAAGATAAGATGTATAAATGCTTATTGTCGCGCACAGATATAGAACGGGCAACAAGCCAAAAAGCAAAAAAAGCGTAAACTTTGTTTGACGTGGACAAACTGGACGCTCTCGGAGTGATAGGTATGGCTATTGGTTTTGTTTTAACGAGAAGAAATAGTGCAAGAATTTGTAAGAAGATTGATGTTGGGAAACACGTCAGATAAAATTTGGGAGAAAAAATTAACGGTAAAATCTAAGATAAAGCAAAATATAATTTACAAATAGAGTTTGAAATAAAGTTAAAATTTTTATCGGATAAATTCGGATGAATTGTATGTCCAGCAAGGACAAAAGAGAGGTGAAGAACGATTAAATTTTTTACGGGAAATTTTCAAACAAATTGGAGCAAGAAATCACTGGAAAAATATAATTAAAAAACAAAATACTATCATACAACTACACAACCTTATATGATAGTATTGGATTGTGTGGTCGTGTGGTGTTATGGGGTGGTGATATAGGGTTGGAGAGTGTTGCGGGGTAAAATATGTTTACGCTAATTGTTTATGACCTACAATGGTTAATTATTAGATAGTTAATTATTAAGTCTTAAAATTATGTCATCAAAAACCAAGAAAAAAACAGTTGAGCAAATTGCGCGAGAAAATGATTTGCGAGTTGTGGAAAAGGGGTTTTTCCGGAATAAATCCGGTGTTGCTCGGGTTGAAGACAAGACCGGTAAAAAATATATTTTAAAAACGGAAAGAATTGAACCGCAACAAACAAAACTTTTTGAAATCGCCAAAGAAATGGAAAGGGAATTGAGTTTTAAGGTTCCGACAATCATTAAAGCGGACAAAGAAATGATTTTAATGGAAGAAATTGCCGGAGATAGTCTGAATGAGTTTATTGATGGAAATCCGGATTGGGTCATTGAACAAAGCAAAAGAATAGCCGATGATTATCAAAAGGTTATTGATAGATTATTGCAAGCGGAAAGGGTGGGTGATTTGCGAAAAGACGGTGAAAGGTGGACGATGGGTTCTATTTTGACTTGGGGCGGACCGATTGTGGAAGCTGGTTTGTTGCGGTATGATGACATTAAAAATATTGCCGATAAAATGCAAACCGTGATTAATGAAAAAGAAGAAGAGTTTTTCGGTTGGGCGCACGGTAATATTATTGGCGATCATATTATTGTTTCCGGTGAAGAATTATATTTGTTGGATTTAAATATTGTTCCACGAGTCGGGCGGGGCTATTATGATTTTTTGCGAGCGATTGATTTTGCTTTCTTAAAAACAAAAAATACTCAGGAATTTTATAATAAAATTTCTGACTGGTTGAACAAATATTTACCTAACGAAAACCGAGAGGAGGTTAAATTGGTTTTGGCAAATAGAGCCATCGGTTTGTTGGGTTGGGATATTTTGTTTCATCAGGTAGAATATATCAAAGGAGATTTGGAGGAAAAGAAGAAATTGTTGTTGGAGATGATTAAAATTTGATAATTGCAAATTTGAAAAATATTTGAGTATTATGATATTATTGATAATATCATAATAGGTGAAAATAATTTGTTGGAGATTTTATAAGTTCTTAAAACTATGCGAGAAAGAATATGTAATTTTGTTCCGCAGGAATCAATCAAAGAATGTATTAGATGACCACCTCTTGGACACTTTGGCATATTTTTGAGTAAATTCTATAGGAGTCATATAATCCAAAGCTTGATGAGGTCTGTGAAAGTTGTATTCAATCAACCAATCAGTTAAATTACTGTTAAAAGTTTTTACATCTGTTGTTAAATTGCCCAATTGGATGAATTCTTCATTTAAAGTTCTGTTAAATCTTTCACAAACGGGATTATCCTTAGGTTGTCTCACTCGGCTGTAGTATCTCTTTAAGTTTAATCTTTGACAAGCTTTTTCAAAATGTTTTTGAAACTCTGAGCCATTATCGGTTAGAATGTTTTCCATCTTGCCATTTAGGAGATAATTTAATCTCATTAAAAAATCTTCAGCTTGTATTGAACTGTGAGAACTATACATTCTGGCATAAGCTATTTTGGAATAAGTGTCTATGGCGGTGATGATATATCTTCTTTGACCGTTGATTATTCTAACAATTGTATCCAAAGCTATTAGATAACCACTCTTAGGTTTCTTTTTCAATTCGGTTATCTTTTTCTTCTGAATGGCTTTTCTTCGTTTATTAGCCGTTTTAAAGGCTTTTTTAGGGTGATAATAGATTCCTGATACTTGAATAATACATTGAATCTTCCATTGGCTGATGTTTTTATCCTCCGGGTATAATGATTGATATTTTTTAAGCAGTTTTACCTTTCCGTATTTGATAAATTGTCTTCTTAATTTTACCACTCTTTCATATTGTAAATCAGTGTATTCTTTTTCTCTTTTTTTAAAAGGAACTGTGGGATTATTTTCTAGAGTTCTCAAGTTGGTTTCAGCAAACTTATTTATCCAGAAATACCATTTGGATCTGCTAATACCAAAGTGCTTGCAAGTTAGAGAGGCGTTCTGATTGGCTTTGGTGTAATAGTATATTATCCAATCCAATCTTTGTCTGGCTTTCTGGGATAGATTTAATGTTTTAGCTATCTTTTTCCAACGAATGTATTTTGTTTTGGATATTTTAATATTGGGAATCAGATAATATCCCACTTGTTTGGTTTTCATTTTTTTGAGATACATTATTGGTTAACCTTTTTTAGCATAATATCTTTTTTAGGGGTGTCCAAGATGTATCTCATCTTATGCAAAGAAGTGATTGAGGCGGAATATGCAAAAATAAAAAACAAAATCTTAGAATTGGTACCGGAGGCGGAAGTTGAACATGTGGGTAGTTCGGCGGTTTCCGGAATGTTAACCAAAAAAGATTTGGATATAACCGTGCGAGTGCGAGGAAGTGATTTCCAATCAGCGATAGAAAAGTTTAAAGAAGTATTTGTTGCCGAACATGAGGACGTCTGGGTTGTTGGTAAGAATGAGGGGTTGGCGATATTCAAAGAAAAAAATATTCCACCTGATTTAGAATCTGTTGATATCATGCTGGTTATTAAAGATTCTCGTTTTGATGAGTTTCATATATTTAATTCAGCGAGAACTCCCCGCCTGTAAGGGCGGGGATGAGAGCCAAATCCCGCATCTTCCTGTATAATGGAGGATATGAAACTATACAAAGCAAACCATAGTGTATACGGAACCCAATATCACATAGTGTGGCCAACCAGATACAGAAGGAAAATACTGGTCAAAGGAGTTGATTCCTGTCTCCGTATAAAACTCCAAGAAGTGAATAAATATTATCCGGACCGGATTTATATTGAAATGGGAATCGACAAAGACCATATTCATCTACATATGATAATTCCCCCCAAATATGCCATAAGTAAAGTTGTGGAAACAATAAAATCCAACACTGGCAGAAGCTTAAAAAACAAATTCAAGTTTCTCAAAAAAGTGTATTGGGACAACAAAGGAATATGGTCAAAAGGATATTTTGTATCCACTGTCGGTATCAATGAAAAAATAATTCAAGAATATGTCCGTAAACAAGGCGAGGAAGATGCGGGACAAGCGCAGCTTGTAATATAAAAAGAACCCCGCCTGTAAGGGCGGGGGTATCTATGGAGATTTTAAAGAAAGACGAATGTGCCAGACAAGATTTCAATTTGTTAAAAAAAGAGCATCAAGGTAAGCCGTATCAAAATTATAGAAAAGCAAAGAGTGAATTTTGGGGTAAAAATGGATAACTTTATAAATTTTAAAACTATATGAGCTTTCAAGAATTGTTGCAATTTATTAAATCGGAAAGTGAGCGATTGGTGAAAAAACACGGTCAAGGATCATCCTCACGGGAGATTGTTTTACCGCGAACGGTCAAACTTAATGAGGAGGTTGGCGAGTTGTGCGCGGAAATTTTAGCTTTGGATAATGACCAGCGAAAAGAAAAATTGTCAAAAATGAAAGTGAAAAACAATTTACCGAATGAATTGGCGGATGTTATAATCACCACTTTGTTGTTGGCTGAGGTGTCGGCCGTTGATATAAAAACGGCCTTGGAAAATAAAATTAAAAAAATAAAAAAACGATATGAATAATACCATTAAAGATAAAAAGAAAATAAAAAAACTGGCGCGGAGAATTTGGGATTATTATCATCTAAATCACAAATTAAAAAAAGCGGATTTGATTTTGGTATTGGGCAGTCATGATACTCGAGTGGCGGAGCGAGGAGCGAAGTTGTTTTTGGTCGGAGCGGGGAGTGGAAATAACGGTTACTTCTTCGCAAATATCCTTTGCCGATTATCCGGAAGAAAACGGTTTCAATGTTTTTGACAGAGTGGTTAACATTATGGTCGGTGATTTACAAAGAATAAAAATTTATCCGCAGAAGGGCTTTCAAATTCCGCAAGATGTTCCGCAAGATGTTTCGCAAGCTGTTGAGTAAGTAAGGGAGGAATTAATAAAATAAGGCTATGACAAGCATTTGGTAAAATAGGCTAAAAAATAATAAATCCAACCAAAATACTATCGAAATACTATCATACAACTACACAACCTTATATGATAGTAAGAGGTTAAAGAGTGTTGAGTAAAAGTTGTTAAAAGATGGATAGTCAGGAGATAGGTAACTAAAAGATAAACAATTAAAAGACAAATAACTAGGAGACAAACAACTAGGAGACAGACGATTAACAAATAGACAACTAAGAGACAGACAACCAATAGACGAATAATTAAAAGATGTCTGGCAACTGAGAGACAGATAGCTAAAAGATGGATAATTAAAAATAGATATTAAAT
This sequence comes from Candidatus Moraniibacteriota bacterium, assembly GCA_027008775.1. Lineage (GTDB taxonomy): Bacteria > Patescibacteriota > Minisyncoccia > Moranbacterales > DUUL01 > JALVDV01. Next base: position 126,279 of record JALVDV010000001.1, on the reverse strand, counting down.
TAAAAGACTTTAAAAGATTGATTTATGTTTCAAAAAGTTTTGGAAACGAAGACAGTGGTGGCGGGATTTACAAATCGGTGGGGCGGGGTGAGTGAATCACCTTACGATACTTTGAACCTGGCATTACATGTTGGAGATAAAAGAGAAGATGTTTTGGAAAATAGAAGGTTGTTGGCGAAAGAACTGGGAGTTGATCAGGAAAATTTCGTTTGGATGAATCAGGTGCATTCTGATAAAATTGCAAGCGTTGCTCAAAGCGGAGAGTCTTTGGGAACCGATGGCTTAATTACCGTTCAACCGGGACTGGCTTTGATGGTTCTGGTAGCTGATTGTATTCCGATTTTGTTTTATGATCCAAGGCAAAAAGTAATTGCCGTTGCTCACGCCGGACGAGAGGGTAGTTTTTTAAATATTGCCGGAAAAATGATTTTAAAGTTACAAAAGGAATACAATTCCAATACTCAAGATATTCAGGTGTTTTTAGGACCATCTATTCAAAAGGATTGTTATAGAATAGATCAAAATACTATCCAGCGATTTGAAAAACGGTGGAGTAAAAAATATATTTATAACGAAACTAATCTTGATTTACCTTTATTAAACCAAGACCAATTGTTAAAAGTCGGCGTTAAAAAGGAAAATATATTTGTCAGCAAAACTTGCAATCACTGTGACCAAAATTACTTTTCTTATCGTCGCGCCGAAAACAATCAAACCGGTCGCTTTGCTGGCATTGTTCTTTTAAAATATGTTTCGACAAACTAGACTTTTCAAAGGTTTTTCTTCTGAAATTTAATTTAAAAATTTTAAGTGATAAATTCAAAAAAATGAATGAGGAATATGAAAAAAAATTGTATAAAATTTTAGATGATTTGAATATAAAATATCAAAAATTTGAACATCCCGCTTTTGCTACTTGTGAGGCCTCGGGAGATTTTTACCAGAAAAATGAAATGGGAATTGATTGTAAAAATATGTTTTTGCGTGATAAAAGAGGTCGCAGGCATTATTTATTGGTGCTGAGAGCCGATAAGCGTTTGGATATACCCCATTTGGCTGAGTTTTTAGGTGAACATCGGAAAATGGGCTTTGCTTCTGAGGAAAGATTGGCGAAATATTTGGGTCTTAGTCCCGGCTCAGTGACACCGTTGGCACTGATTTATCCCGGAGCTAAAAATATTCCTTTGATAATAGACAAGGATATTTTGGTTTCCGACTATATTCATTTCCATCCTTTTCGGAATACGGCTTCTTTGAAAATAAAAAAGGATGATTTTTTGAGATTTTGCGATAAATATGCTTGTGAAGTATTGTTTTATGATACTGAAAAATAGATAGTGGAAGTGGTGATGACAGTTATGATCGAATGAGGAAGAGGAAAAGAGTTTGTCTGTAAGCGTAACCATTATGATATTATTGATAATATCATAATGGAAGGTGGTAATTATAATAGCGGAAGAGGAAGTGACTGGAGAATATGTGATATCTTTTGTTTTTAGGTTTTTCAGTTATATTTAATCACGGTACTTGGTGGTAAATGTTGGTTGTTTGGTGATTCGGAAATGCAGATTGACCGATTAAATTGATTGAGTGTTACTCTTGTTGATTGTGTTGGATTTTGCTCACTGATTATTTGCGGGATTTGCATGAAGATATGTTGCTTCATTTAGAAGTTGATTGTTAAACAAGCTTGGCAAATAAAATGGGATAAATTGTGGGGATCTGGTTGCAAAAAAATGGAAAAAAATATAGAATAAACGAGTCAGAGAATAGTTGACTTAAGTAGTTGTTTGAAAATTATTTATTGCTACTTTATGGAAAAAATCAAAAAGCTCTTTTTTTGGGAGCGGTGGTTGATCCACTGGATGTTGTATCGATGATTTTAATGAAACTGGAGTGGGAAGCTGATTTCTCTGCTTTTTTCCATTGGTTAGTCGTTGGGTTTTTGGTGGCCACGACAGACATGAAAATTAGAGGCATCTACAAAGGAGTTGTGCTGGTTGTTTTGACGTTGTTACCAATCACTTTTCCAGTTTGAAGGGGTGATGTCAGTAGTATAATTCCAATGCTTGTTTCCACGTTGATTTTTGGTGGGCTGTTGGGATTTTTAATTGATAAATGATAGGCGGAAAATTGTTTGATTTATTTTGGGAAGTTAGTTTAGTTCGGTAGGTTACCCGTCCGTACCGAACGGTATGTTTGGGCGAGGAGCGCTCTCTTGACGGGCGAGAAGCTATAGGTAAGATTAATGTTGTATGGACAATTAGCTCAGTTGGTTAGAGCGCTCGCTTGACGTGCGAGAGGTCACAGGTTCAAATCCTGTATTGTCCACGTAAATTTCCGAAGGATACGTTCGAGTTATGCTATTTGGATTTTGTAGTAAGTAAGATTGTTATGAAAAAGCAAGTTTTGGTCGTTCACGGAGGAGAGACTTTTAAAACCTACGATGAATATTTGGATTATCTGAGGGGCTATGAATTGGATTTTTCCGCTAGTCAAAAAAGAGAAAAACGTTGGAAGGATCTTTTACAAGAAGATTTGGGAGATGGCTATCAAGTGATTTTATCTCGGATGCCTTGTCCGAGGAATGCCAAATACTTGGAGTGGAAGATTTGGATAGAGAAATATTTTCCTTATCTGACGGATGATGTTGTTTTAATTGGTCACTCTTTAGGGGGAATTTTTTGGTTAAAATATCTTAACGAGAATGAGTTTCCGGTGGGAATAGGGCAGGTGCACTTAATTGCGCCCCCGTTTGGAGATAAAAATGGCAACCATGATTATTTGGATGGATTTGTTTTAGATTCAGAAAAATTAAAGAACAATGTGGGAAGAAAATTGGCGGGGAGGTTGTTTTTTTATCACTCACTTGATGATCCGATTGTTCCTTTTACCGATATGGAGAAGTATAAAAAACTTTTGCCGGGAGCAAAGTTTTTTGTTTTCCAGGACAAGGGGCATTTTATCACGGATGATTTCCCGGAGATTGTGGAAAATATTAAAAAGACGGGAGAGAAATGAAAAAAATAATTTTGGCTTCAAAATCAGAGCGTCGTCAACAATTGTTAAAACAGATTGGTTTAACTGATTTTATTGTCAGGGAAAGTGATTATCAGGAAGATATGACTCTGGATAAAAAGCCGGTAGAGTTGGCTCAATTTTTAGCGATGGGAAAAGCTAAGGAGGTGGCTAGTCATTATAGTGAAGGAATTGTTGTCGCCGGCGACACAATGGTTTTCTTGGCGAATGAAGTAATCGGTAAGCCCAAAGATGAGAACGAAGCGATAAATGTTTTGACAAAATTTTCCGGGAAGCGAGTTGGTCTTGTTTCTGGATTGGCGCTTATTAATGCAAAGACTGGAAAAGCGATTAGTGATTACGGGATTGGCTGGGTTAAATTCCGAAAGTTAACTGTAAAAGAAATAGCGGATTATGTTAGCAGTGAAAAGAATATTTTGACTTTTGCCGGCGGTTTTGGTTTGTTGAATAAAGGGGCGATTTTGACTGAGGCGGTGGAGGGGGATTTTTTCTCGATAATCGGATTGCCTTTGACAAAATTGTATTTGGGTTTGAAGAAGCTGGGTGTTAATGTTTTAAAACTCTGAAAAATTTTTAAAGATATAATTAGAGAATGATTTTATGAATAAAAATCACAAAAGGATTAGAACCAGATTTGCACCGTCGCCGACGGGAGAGTTGCATATTGGCGGCTTAAAGACCGCTTTATTTGATTATCTATTGGCTAAGCAAAATGGTGGCGATTTTATCTTGCGAATTGAAGACACGGATCAGAAAAGGTTAGTTGAGGGCTCAATGGAGCGGATTGTAAAATCTTTAAAATGGGCCGGGCTGGAGATAGACGAGGGGGTGAAAATTGGTGAGACCGGAAAATTGGTTGAAGAAGGTGAATACGGCCCTTATGTTCAATCTAAAAGACTGGATATTTATAGGAAATATGCGGAGAAATTGTTGGAAGAGGGCAAGGCTTATCGCTGTTTCTGCTCTCCGGAAAGATTGGCAAAATTGCGTCAGGAGCAGCAAAAAAATAAACAGGCTCCGAAATATGACAGGCACTGTTTGAATTTGTCAGCGGAAGAAGCGCAAAAGAAAGTTGAAGCTGGTGAGTCCTATGTTGTGCGTTTTAAAATTCCGAAAGGAGAGACAGTTTTTCAGGATGCGGTTTTTGGTGAGGTTAAAATTAAAAACGAAACCTTGGATGATCCAATTATCCTAAAGTCGGATGGTTTTCCCACCTACCATCTGGCTTCAGTAGTGGATGATTATTTAATGAAAATCTCTCACGTTATCAGAGGAGCGGAGTGGCTACCTAGTACGCCCAAGCACGTTCTGTTGTATAGGGCTTTGGGTTGGGAAAAAGAAATGCCCTATTTTGTTCATATGGCTAACATTTTGAATAAGGATAAAAAGAAACTTTCCAAAAGGGAGGGAAGCGTGAGTGTGGAAGATTTTAGAAACCAAGGTTATCCGGCGGAGGCCTTGATAAATTTTATTGTTTTGTTGGGTTGGAACCCCAAGACAGAGCAGGAAATTTTTACTATGGAAGAATTGGTTGAGCAGTTTGATCTCAAGAAAATGAATAAGGCCGGGGGAGTGTTTGATTTGGATCGTTTGAATTGGATTAGTAATCAGCATATTAAAAGAATGTCCATTGATGATTTATATAATAGAGGTATTGGATTTTTAGGGAAGCACGGTTTTTATCAAAGATTTCTGAAAAGGACTGATTTAAGCGTTGAGGAAATAAAAGATTATGTTAAAAAAGTTTTACGGGTGGAGCAGGAGAGACTGAATAAGTTTACCGAGATTGGTGTTGAGAATCAGTTCTTTTTTAAAACGGCGGAAGAACTAAATTTTTCTCTAAAAGATATTCATTGGAAAAACAATACTGCTGAGGATACGAAAAAAGCGTTAATTGAGGTGAAGAAAGTTTTGGAGGATATACCAGGAGAAAGATGGACAGAAGAATATATTCAAGAACAATTGCTAGGGCTGGCTGGAGAAAAAAGAGGTGATTATTTGTTTCCTCTGCGCTGGGTTTTAACGGGACAGAAAAAATCACCTTCACCCTTTGAGGTGGCCTGGGTCTTGGGTAAAGAAGAAAGTTTGAAAAGAATTGAAAAAGCAATATCTGAATTATAATGTCGGCTTCCAATTGTTATAATGTGTTAATTCCTGGCCACAATGGATGCTCGATGTCTTCGATCGGCTAACTTGCAGTCTGAGCTTATCGGGTGAAGTTTTTCTCTTCTGATATTTTGCTAAATTTTTATTTCGCAAAATTTTCCGGGCATTACTTCAGATATACAAAAATGTTGAATGCAATGGAGTTTTTTATTTCACTTTTTTAAAAGTGATTCTATAGACCGGTTCGTAGAGAGTGTCCCATTCGTCTCTAACTTCAACGGTCTTGCCATCCATTAGATTGGTCATAGCGACGTCGGTCAGGATTTGTTCCAAATCTTTGATTTTCTGTTTGTTTTCTTCCAATTTGTTCCAGGCGGAACCCAATTCGTTTTGAGCGCTAATTTCTCTTTCCTTTTTCTTTTCTCTTAACTCAGCGATTTTATCGGTAATTTTTTCGTACTCTCCATCTTGAAGAAGGATATTTTTGTAATCCTTTCTTATTTCTTTGTTTTCTTTTTTTAGAGTTTGGAGTTCATCAAAAATTTCTTGCAGATCCTTCATAGTTATTTTTTGTTTTATTTTTTATAAAAAACGTCAAAGCGGTTTCCATCATAACATATAATTGTCTTTAGACAAAATTGTTAATAAATGGTAGAATTGGGGGTGAGATAAATTTTTTTATGACTACGAGAGGAATAGGAAAAATGAGTATTTTTGTTATTAGGTGGCTGAGCGCTTTTATTCTTTGGGCGCTTGCTTTTGCTTATGTTCAAGCTATTATTCCCACTTCAGAAAGAATAGAAAAATGTAAACGTATTATCAAAGAAAACACCCAAGACCTGGAAAAGCTAGAGAAGTGTAAACGTGTTTTAAGCGCCAAGGTTGAAACAACCACTCAGCAAAAAAATATTTTGGCCAATCAAGTCAAATTATACAATTTGCGTGTCAGTAGGGCAGAGAATAATTTAAGAAATATTGAGGCAGAGATTGAGCGTAATCAGAATGAGTTGAAGAGGTTGGAGACTGAACTGGAAATGAAAAATAAGGAGATGCAAGAATTAAAAGAACAACTGAAATCCAATATAGTTTTATACGAAAAGAATCGGCGGGAGTTTGAAATTAATCTTTTAAACAGCGAAAGCAATTTGACGGTTTGGATGGATAGGGCGAATTATCTAAATAAACTATCTGAAAAAATTAACGAAAAATTAAAACGCTTGAAAGACGACAAAAGGGAGATTTTGGAAAAGCGGGCCAAGATAAAAGAGAAAATTGAGGAAATTGAAAAAGGAAAGAAAAAGCTCAAAAGGGAAAAAGAGGTTTTGGAAGAACAACGGAGGATTAAGAATGATTTCTTGGCTCGTACGGCGGGGGATGAGGCCAAATATAAAGCTATGTTGGCCAGAATTGAAGCTCAAAAAAAATTGATTATGAATATGTCTTCGTTTTCCAGCGCGGTCAAGGCTACGGTGGCGGAAATTAAAAGAAAGGCTAAGAAACCTAAAAGCGGTCTGGCCAGCACTTCCTGGTATTACGCGCAGGATGATCCTCGCTGGGGAAAGAAGACGATTGGTTTCTCCGGAACTTTAATGAAAGACTATGGTTGCGCGGTAACTTCCTTGGCAATGGTCTTTACTAAGGAGGGAGAAAAGATAAATCCTGGTAAATTAGCCAAAAAGCCGCTTTTTTATCAAGACTTGATAGTTTGGCCATCAAAATGGGGTGATTTGTCTTTGAAATATGGTCGTAGTCACGGAAATATCAGTTGGAGTAAGATTAACTCTCAGCTTAAAAAGAAACACCCGGTCATTGTTTTCATCAGGTCGCGTAGCGGGGCAGGGCATTATGTCGTTATTCATCACAAGGACAAGAAAGGTAAATATGTTGTGCATGATCCTTTGTTTGGTCCCAATATATTTTTGGACACCAGTAAAAAGTTGATTAGCGCTATATACAAAAGCGGGGTGGTAATAGATCAAATGATAGTTTACGAATAATTTGTTTTATTTGTCTTCGTCTTGCTTTTTAGGTTGTTTTTGAAATTGTCGCCCTATTCGTTTTTAAATTAGCAGTTGAGGTAGTTGACTGCTAATTTTTTTGTTTTTATTTTTTTAAGAAGTTTTCTCGGATTTTTTATTTTATTTATCGTCTTTGTGAATGCTTCTGTTTTTAAGTCACTTGGCAAAATGTTCATTAATAGGACACTTGAATTGAAAAAATTTTTCAGAAAATTTGGAATGACAAATTAGATTGTTTGAAATTGTTAATAAGTGGGACCGGCTAAAAATTTTGTTTGTGTTAGAAATTTTTGACAAAATTTGGCTAAATTTCTCTTGTTTGGTGGAGGTTTGATGAATTCTCGCTTTTTAGAAGCGAATTGAAAAAAGTTAAAGGTAGGTAGGTACCGGGGCTTATCTTGTAAATTGAATAAAAAAATTTGCTTTCGTTAGGAAGGGTACCTTTTGGCCGGAAAATACCTGAAAAGCTAAATAAGAATGAATTTATGGATGATATTCTGAATGAAAATAAATATAATATTATGAATAGCAAGAGTTTGTAAATTTTTTGAATTTGAAATCAAATTAATTGTTTAATTTATGGCTATAAACAGAGAGAATTGCTTATCTTGCTTTGTTCTTCAAGTTCGTTCATTATGTTTTGTTGTTTCAGGCTTTAGCATTTGTTGCTAATTATCAAGTGGCAATATATAATGTCGCAAAAGATATATTGTGCGACGTTGTATCTATTTCAATTTTAGTTTTGTTTTAATTTTTTATTTTTATTTTTATTTTTATTTCCATATTTTTATCTTGTAATATTTTGCGATTTTGATTTTTAAGTTTGAATCTTAACCATTCCCCTCTTTTCCTCTCTTTTGTCTGAATTATCAAGTTTCAATCACCGGTAAGAATAGATGTCTAAATCCGTTGTCTGTATTTGTATAAATGATTGATCAAATAAATTTATTAGTAATAAACCGATAATTCTTTTTGCAGTTGATTTTATTGTGATTTTTTATATCTTTACCCTGCTTCCCTACCATACCATTTCATATCTTACTTTCCTGATTTCTTAAGTTTTACCAATTTATTAATATTCGGACTGACATATTAGATGCCGGATTGAAACTTTAGTTTTTTATTCATCGCTCATCCTATTATAAGTTTACACAAAAAACATGCTGATAAATTTTATCAGCATGTTTGAGTTAAAATTGAAACTTAGATTGAAATTTAGATTAATTAGAATTGAATAGTCATCTGGGCTTTTTGGGCGACCGGCAAGGCGATGTGGTTAGCTACTACGAATTTTCTGGAGAAATCCGCAGAGACCAATTGCGTAATATTTTTACGTTTCTCGATAATAATGCAATTCTCTGCCGAATAATTAACCACATCTCCCAACTCACAGTCTGAAATCTTTTTAACCAGTTGACTACCGTTTCTTTCTACGTTAACTTTCACTGCTCTCCCTCCTTTAAATTTTTTTTAAAAACCCCAAAAGAACTCTTGTTTATTATACTTGTTTCACCTCCTTTCTTCTATTTTATAATTGTCAAACTGAACATCCATAAAATCAGTCCTGATGCCGGCATGGCCATTCTGAGAAATAGTTGGACCGCCAAATTTTTTACCGTCATCAATAACTCTTAAAATTTCTTGCCAATTTCCGTTTCCTTTGATGTCAATAGCTAATTTTATTTCAGTCTTATTATTGGAAATTGTTGCTACCTTGCTTTTAATACCAATCCATTGATTTGTCGGGATTAGATTGGGATTTTTTTGTCTGTCGTATTTTCCCTTTAATATTTTTTTATAGCCCATTAAATAATATTTCCCTTTGTACTTTTTTTTGATAACAGCTGCTCCATCTACTCTCAGTCCGGTATAGTAAAGGTTATTACCGTCCAGATATCGATTGAACAACAGAATTCCATTTGATTCAAAGCGATGTTTGCTGGAACTGAGATGATATTTTTTCATTCTAAAATAAGCTGACTGAGTGAAATTTTTCCATTTGCTTTTGGTGATTAGTCGAAAAATATTTTGAGGGTGGTATCCATTGTCTGTCTCATCAGCATTATAATTTTTATAATCAAGACGCCATTTATTATTTTTATCCAACGCGCCGAATATTGTCCGACCGATACCATGCTCGGAATACAGAAAAGCTCCCGAATTAACCCACCAATTGTCATTTTGACTTTCGAGTATAGAGCCGGTTTCCTCCAAAATAAAATCTTTTGAAAAAGTCTCAACAAAACTTCCTGCTCCTTTTGTTTTTTGGTGAGTATTGTTTTGTTGCCGATCGTTGTTTTTGGGTTTCTCGAGGAGTGTTATTTTTGTTGTTCCCTGTCCTATTTGTTTGGAAAATTTACTTCTGAAACAAGATTTCAGATTATCTTTGGTCAACATTAGAGCGATGAAAATAATTACTAAACTAGCTAATAATTTCAATTTCATAACTTTTTTTTGTTTTAAATTTCCTAAATATCCTAAATTTGTCCAAGCGAAGAAACTTTTTGCCAATATTTTTTACGCTGATAGTATGAACTCCCGGTTCCAATTCTACATTCTTTATAAAATAACTGCAATAATAAGTGTTGTGATTTTTTTTGCATTGTTTACTATTTCCGGCGAAAATACGCATTTGTTTGTTGTCTATGAATATTTTGATATTCTTGAGGAAATAGTATTTGGATTTTCCCAGCTCTCCAGTTGAACCAAATATTTCAATTTGGTAAGAACCTTTTCTAGGTATTATAAATTTGTTTATAATCTGGTCATTTTTGGCGCGTAAATCAACAATATGATAAGTTGTACTGGTTAAATCGTATAAACTATTCAGTTGTCTAACACTGTTTTGATTACTCGATATAATTTTGTAGCCATCCTCAAATTGCCACCAATGATTATAGGCCATTCCTTGTTTAATTGTTGTAAAATTTTCATTTTCAATGTGATGGTAGTGCATATGCCAAATAAAAGAATCATCAAAAGAAAGTGTTGGAGTTTTTGGGCAGAGAGTTTTGCTAGGGCGTTCAATATCTCTGGCAGCTATGTAGTTTTTCTTTACTATGTTTTCTATTTCTTGATTCCACTCTCCTAGTGGGTAGGCGAATGTTTTAACAGAATATCCTCTACTTTCTAATTCTTCTTTGGGACCGATAATTTGTTTTTCCAATTCGTTGTGTGTAAATTTTTTTCCTAATTTTTCCTCAAACCAGTGTTGATGGTGTACTAAACTTCCACCAAAAAGTGTGTGTGATCCTATCTCATTGCCATCTAAATAAAGTTGATCAACTTGTTCCCAAGTCATATAGGCTGGCTTACCTAGCAAGTGAGTAATTATATAGAATGTGCCTACAGCTTTATATTTTTTTAGTATTGGAAATATATAGAAATAACTATCTTTTCTGCCATCATCAAAATTCAGAACACATGCTCTTTGTGGTATTTTTTTATTTTTTATGACATAATTTTCCATGATATCAGCGAAAGTAAACCATCGACAGCCGAGTTTGTTGGTTAGATAATTAATTTGTTTGTCAAATTCAGACAGATGGATTTCTAAAGAGGGTTTGTTGATTTGGTCTTTATCACTGACAACATAATGATAACCAAAGATTGGTAATGCATCTTCTTGCTCGTAAACCATAAATGAACTTGCATCTTTCGGGATATCCAATGTAACTGTTTTATCAATAGAATAATATTCTTGAGTAAAATCTTTAATCTTAACAATAAATGGAGCGTATCCTTTTATTTGTAATTTGTTGTCAGAGGAAAAGCTGAGATGAAATGTCTTAGGGGCACCGACTAAGCTCCACTTTTCACCGTTTTTCTGCAGTTTAGCATAGTATTTTTTTTGAAGGTTTTTCTCATTTTTATTGTGGTGGGCTCTTTGGCTAAAGTTAAGAGGAGAATGTTTTATTGTTGTGATTTCATTACCAATTGTCTTAATGTGCTGGTGTTTTTCATTTTGATTTTGTTGCAGGGTTGATAATATATATTTGTCAAACAAAACAATAAAAATTATCACTATAGTAGTTAGAATAAGGTATTCCAAAAATGTTTGTCTGAATTTTTTTGTCAGTTTCTGTGCCATACCATCTTTTTAATCGTTAAAGCAGAGTAGAAAATTAACCAAGAAAGGATTAAAGTACTTAGGATACTCATAATTGGTCTGTAAATCCAAATGTGGTCTTCCTTGTTTTCAATTTTATACGCCAAGCCAAACATAAATCCTATAAAAATAATTCCCAAAATATACAAAATTGCCCCCCATATGTCCCCTCTTATTGGTAGATAGATTATATGCCTGAAAGCAATAAAAGGTCCCACTAAAACAAATACTACGTGAAGATAATAAGCAAGAGCGGCCAAAAATGGCTTATGCCAATAAAAAGAACCGGTGAAGAAAGTATTGCGTATAAAAGATTTTTTCCAGCGAATGTGTTGTTTTAGCAAAGATTTAAAGTTATCCGGTAGGACCGTCCAAGCTTTGGCTGATTTTGAATAAACAACCTTCCAATCTTTGATGGGATAGTCTATTTTTTTTACACAATCATCATTGTGATATTTTTGTTTTAATTTTTCGCCGATGTATTTGTTGCCAAGCAAAAAGCCGGTCAATGTTCGATCGGTGGCAAATTTAAATTCTTGACCTAAAAAAGTATCTTGTTCCCAGGCGGGTATGTAGTTGTAAATGGCTGATTTACGGAAAACAGCCAAAGGTCCGGAAACGCAAGTGACTGCTCCAAAATAACTCTCAAATGCTTTTCTAATAGAAAACTGCCCTTCCGCCCAGGCATCCTGAGCGCGAGTGAGAATGTTGGTTGCTGAATTTTTTAGGCGAAAATGACCACTTACTCCTCCAATATCAGGAAATGCCATGAAGATAGGAACGATTTTTTCAATGGCGTCCGGTGCCCAAACCGAATCACTGTCGGAGAAAGCGAAAATTTCTCCTTTGGCTTCTCTCATTGCTCGTCCCAAAGCTCTTTTTTTGCCGGCGTTTTTTTGGTGAATGACTTTAATGAGACCTTTATTTGCATAATAATCAAGGATTTCGGCGGTCTTATCCGTGCTACCATCATTAACAAAAATAATTTCTTTGTTTTGATATGTCTGATTTGCCAAGGAAAGAATACAGTCTTCAATAATCTTCTCCTCATTATAAACCGCTACCATACAACTAACCAGTGGTTTTTTCTGAGAAGTTGGTTTTTGGCGAATAATTTTTTTAGCTGTTATGGCCGGGTCCTCGTATTTAAATATGGCGTAGTAAAAGTTAATTAAAAGAACGAGTGTTACTAAAACTCCGTAAATATATAAAGTGAAATAATCAGGTTTTACAAAGAAAGCTTTACCAATTAAAATAATGAAAACGGACATTGTTATAAAATAAATAACAGCTCTCTCAGTTATCTTCTTGTTGATATTGTGTAGAGTCTCTTTCATACTTCTTTCTCTGTTTACAAAAACCGCATCTAGTTAGTTTGCATCTGGTTATCTTATTTTATTCATTTGCCGTCCGGCCATTGTATAACTCTTTTAATTATGTGTCAAGCCTCTGTTTATTTCATATCTCTTTGTTTTGTTGTTACGGGGATTTTATTTGTGTTTTTGTAAATTTAAACCAAATTTTTTATACAGTTCCAGTTTGATGTGATAGTATTTGTTGACGTCCTTTTGGGAAAGGACTATTTTTTGATATGACTTTGACTGATTGTTTAAAGTAATATTTTTATCGTTGAAATTATCAGCTTTGATGGTGAACAATGATTTTTCTTGAGGCCATACCAACAAGAAAAAACAACCCTGCTGGTTTGTACCGGTTGAGTAATTCTGACTTTTGATCTCGGCACTCTTAATGCTTTGATTAAATTCATCAACTATTCGTCCGTAAAAAACTTGGGGTTTAAAGGCTTTTCTTAATATGTTTACTGCCGGTTTTGCTTCATTATTGTTTTGCCAAATGGCTGTACTTCCCCCCTTGTTAACCCAGTAATTAACCCCAATTATTTTCTTATGAATGGACAGGTCTTTCAGTAAAGCCTTGATCCATTCAGCTTGTTTTTTCGGAGAGATTTGGCCGTGGATGTCGGGAATGGGTAAACCGAACTCTCCCAGCACTATTTTTCCACCAGAATTTATGGCCAATTGTCTTAGGTCTTCAATTAGTTGCTGGTGGCTCTTACTATAGTGATCAGTGGTGACATATCCTCCCAGTGCCGCAGTCGTTTTTTTATCCATTATCATTTTGGCGACATCGTTATTCATCGGAAAAAGAACCAAAACTTTTTTGTTAATTTTTTTGAAAGATTTATTACAGGCCTCAAATTCTTTAATAATAAATTGTTGATGGCTTACAGCATTTTTATTTTGACGCGGATCTCCCGGTCCTCCATTTTCACACTCGGGACAAGGAGAAAAAATGTCTCCGTCTTCAAAAAACTCCGGGTATTGGAGAATGAAGGCAATTGTTTTTTGCTGATGTTGGCGACGGCTGAGATTTTTGGGGTAATTAAACCACCCTTCCCAGCCAGACCAATTTCCTTTGAACCAGATTTTTAGATTATATTTTCTGGCGCTGGCGATCCACTTCTTTAAAAAAGGGATAAATTCTGGATCATACGGAGTATCAATAGTAATGTGCGTAGCGCCTGTTGAAGAGATAGCGGATACCTGTTGGTCAATTTCTCTTTCAAAGCTCTTGTCATTTTTTTTTGCTCGGGCCAAATCTCGGGACTGTTTCATAGTATCAATTGATTGTATTTTCCAAAATGTCTGTTGACTTGGCGCGGGGCAAGTTATATTTTTTGCTGACTGTTTGTTAATATTTCCGGATTTATTGGCAGATTGGAAGTGAAATTTGTAAATAGAAAGCAAGCCTGTGCTCAGGAGAATGGAAAAAATAATAACTTTATTCCTTATCATGATATATTTGATTAGTTTTATCCTTAATTTTTTTAAAAAAACTGTCGTCTAATTGAAAAATAGTGATTGAGGGGAAAGTAGCAACCGGATGATAGTGACGTAGCTTGTCTTTTTTGTTAATGGCTTGCCAGAGAAAGTCGGATTTTCTCGCTTTTTCAGGCATTAAAACTATCCAACGAGCCCACTTCTCCGGATTATTTGTGGCTTTTGGCCAAATTAAATTGACACCTTCATGGATAAACTTTCTCATTGGCAAATTGGAGGAAAATATAATTGAGTCGTGCGAAGCGGCGGAGATTAAAATCAAACCATCATTGTTTTTGGTGTTTTCATGCAACCATTTAGCAACAGCATCGATGTTTTTTTGGCTTTTGCCAAATTTGGCATCAGCAACTGTTACCGGCTCCTTTGTTAAATTAACTGTTAAGTTGAAAAAAAGTAAAAGTAATAGAATTAATTTTAGCCAATTTTCATTTATTTTTCCCAATAAAAATCCGCCAAATATAGCTAACGAGGGTATGGCCATAACTCCATAACGAATGTTGAACCAGTCTTTCATACCATTAAAACCCGGGATAAATAATATGGAGTGACCAAGGTAAAGAGCTAGAATATTAAAAATGACTGGTGTTAAGAGTAATAAAAAAACGTAGAGAGAGATTGGTTTTTTTCTGGCATTGACAGCCAGAAGCAATGCCCCCAATATTCCCAGGAAAGATACATATTTTCCAGAATTTAGAATGACGGCATAAAGGTAGGTTTTGATTGAGAGCAATAAGTTTCCTTTGGTGCTTAAAAGGCCTTCTTGGGCAAATGTTTCTTGTTGACTATGAGCAGAGTATGGTCCAAACATAAAGTATAAAGCATTATTAAAAATAATATAGTTCCAAATGAACCATAGCAGGATTCCGAATCCAGCAACAGAGGTAAATAGGAATATCCTTCCTTCAGTTATTTTCCAATTCCTGTTTCTAAAACTGTAAACAGTCAAGATTAGAGTGGCCCAGATAAATAAAAACCAACCATCATATCTAATTAAAGTGGAAAGCATAATCCAAAGAGCTGACTTAATTAGGAGAATGTTACTGTTGTTTTTGAGCCAAAGGAGGAAATAGTAAACGCCGGCCAACATGGTAAGCAACAGTAATAACTCGGTCATTGGAGTTGATTGTAGGTAAAGAATGTTGGGATTAAAAGCGAAAATACCAAAGGCTGCCATTTTGCCCCAGATATCAACATCTAGTTGATTTAAAAATTTTAGAATAAAAAAAACAATACCGACGTAAGAAAGCATGCTAAATATTGTTCCGGCTAGACCACTGTGCCACATAAAATCATTCCAAATGGTGATAGTCATCAAGATGTGTGGTAGTGGTAGCCAAACGCTTCCCAACTGGGCAAGTCCTGGCTGCAATCCGTCAACCACCCTTTTGCCGATATCTAAATGCGAACGAGCGTCGTTGTAAGAAATATTTAACTTGTTTTGATAATAGAAGAAAGAAAAAACAAGAGACAAAACACAGGAGAGAATAAGCAACATGGTGTTAAATTTTTTGCCGATATTTTTTTCTTTTTTTATAGTTTTTGGGGTGTTATTCATTTTTTGTTTATTTCTGATTTCAGGATATGAAAAATATTTTACTTGGATTTAAGGCACCAATGATAATGTCTTAAATCTTGTATTTGCCTTAGAATGAAAATAAATTTTTGTTAATCGCTTTTGTAATTTTGAACAGTTTTGGGATTCTATTTGATAATTTCATACAATCTCCAAATGCCAAAATCTTTTTTTAGTCTAAGATAGCTGGCTCCTTTAGTAAACATATCCGGATACTTTTTATTTATTGCATCAATAATTCCAATTCCTGTGGGGCGTCTTACCAAAATGTAATCAGCATATTGCCTTGGATTCTCTAAACTATTCTTAAATTCCTTGTCAGAATTGTTAATAAATATTTTAGGGTTCAATGAGTTTAGAATAATTCCAAAGCCGGTAAAGTCATCGACAATAATTTTTTTATTGGTTAGATTGTTTTTGTTAATGTAGTCAACAACCTCCATATCTTTGATGTATGAATAATTTTCGTCAAAGTGTCCTTTGATGGCTTCTATGACATGGCATTCTTCTTTGCCATAATTTTTATCTGAAATAGATTTGAGTGAGTATATGTTTGAAATAAAAAAAAGTGTGATGAAGAGTGTTGCTACCAGCATTTTTTTTCTTACATTTTCTATTGTGATACTAAATAGTATGAACGAAAATGGAATTATGTATATGTAGAATCTTAACCAGCCGTAGGAAACGCCTTTAAGTAACATTAATATATGAAATAGGATTATGCTTAAAGATAAGAATATTATGGAAATAGTTATTAATGATATTTTTGAAAACTGTTTGTAAATAGCATATATTAGTGTTGCGAAGAAAACCGGGTAAAGATGGGCAATCATTTTTGTTGCATAATAAATTGCATCGACAAGATTGCCTTTTAATTTTTTCAGCTCCCCTCCTATAAAATTTGATTGTTCAATATTAGAATATTCTCCACGCAGAAAGTAGAAGGGGTCTCCCATGATTAACCAGTTGGCGACTATCCATAAAAAAACAGAAAATAATATTGGCAGAAAGTATAGGACAATACTTCCTTGAATTTCATTAAATCTTGTCTTAATTTTTCCGTAGTTCAAAAAGATTACAAGGAAGCCGATTGTGATGGCAAGTGGAATCGTTTCGTACCTGGTGAAAAAAGCTAAGGATAAGATTATTCCTAGTAAAATGAGTTCGGTCATTCTCTTTGTTTTGTTCCACTTTATTAAGTGCCAACTGGCCAGTATTATAAAAAAGACAAAAATTATTTCAGACATACCATTTGCTGAGTACAGAATAATCATTGGATTTAGCCCAAACAATAGCAAAAAAATTATTTTTGAAAAGAAATTTAAGTGTGATTTATTGAGGAATTTGTAAATATACAAACAACTTAAAGCGCCGAACAGTGCTGATATAATATTTCCGCTAAATCCATATTTAGCCAGTGGTTTAAATATAACGAGTGGTAGTTGCAATATACTTGGGAGAGGTGTCCAAATAAACCCAATAGATGAAATTTTTGCTGAATTGTCAAAGAAAACCAAGAATGCTTTTTCCGTCCTTGAAACTGCATCTCTAAAAACAAGCTGTAAGTCAAAGACAAGGTAATAGGCTATAGAGAGGTAAAAAGTAAAAAATAGAGCTAAAATAACAATCTGTCTTTTTGATAATGAAATCTTTGTTTTTTGCTCAGACATAAAATTCTATTTTTTTAGATGTAATCCATGCACTGTTTTTTCCCAGTAGTGAGGTTTGGTTACAAGTTGAAATAAAGCTTTCCAGGCGGCTAGACTGATTGCCAACCAATAGAATGGTACCAGGAAGGCATATTTTATTATATCCCATTGTTCTCTCTTTGCGCATCCAATCATATAATTGTAGATATAAAAAAAGTTACCAATTATTAATGAAAAGATGGCCATGTAGAAAACAGGAGTTAAATAGAAAGATTCAATGATTGGCCCCAGAGAATCTTTGAATAGAAAGTATGATATAGTCATTATCCACATTAGGGGGTTTATGAAAAGAGACAAGATTTTACCACCAACTGTTAGCTGGAAGAATAAAATGTTTGGATTTTTAAAATCGGTTATAAATTCGTGGGGTCGTCGCATGTGTACCAGATAGGTTTGCATATAACCTTTAATCCAACGAGAGCGTTGCCTGAACCAGTTGCCGAGTTTACTATTTGCTTCTTCCAGGGTGGTAGAGTTTATAATGGCGGTGTGCAAACCGAGTTTAGCTATTCTTATTCCCAAATCACAATCCTCAGTAACATTGAAAGGATCCCATCCTTGCAGATATTTTAGATCTTTGGTGCGAAAGTGATTAGATGTTCCACCCAGGGGAATGGGCGCTTTAATAGATTGCAGACCAGGAAGAATTAAATCAAACCAAAGAGAATATTCCATGGTAAAAAATCTGGTAAGAATATTTTGATGTGAATTATAAAAATTTAATTTTGCTTGTACGCAAACCACATTATTTTTTCTTGTCTTTTGAAAAGCAATAAAAGCTTTTTTAAGCTGGTTAGGATCAGGATTGTCTTCAGCATCATAAATTACGGCATATTCGCCTTGCGCATGGTGTAGCCCGTAATTACAAGCCTTTGGTTTGGTTTTTGGTTCACTATGTGGAACGATGATAACTCGAAAATGGTTCGGTAATCGCATTTTTTTTATTTCAGCAATTGTTTTTTTATCGTCTTCTTCCAGAAGTAGCTGGACATCTAATTTGTTTTTTGGCCAATTTATTTTACTAATGGATTTAATAAAGTCGGGTAATACTTGCCACTCTTTATACAAGGGGCAGAAAATGGTATAAATCGGTAAATCTTTATCTTGGAGAAGCGAAATCTCTTGTTTGTTGACAACAATTTCAGGTGTTTTTCTAAGAGTTTTAACGGTTAGAAAGAGATTGAATAATAAATCAGCAAAGTATAGAATTGTTAAAACGGAAATAGTTATTAGTACTGTTTGGTGCCAATTTACAATAATTCCAAGTAACAGAATAGTCAAAAGACCAATGATTACCAATTTCTGGTGATTTTGTATAGTTTCCAGAGCAGAGTATTTAGGATGTAGATTAGTATGGGTAATGAATTTATTACCCTTAAAAACTAATCCATTATTGAGAGGGTTGCTTTTTTGATGGCAGAAATTTTTAGATGATTCTCCTTGAACAAAAATCGGGGGCATGATTATTTGAAATAGATTTAACTAAATTTAGATGGGGTGTTATTTAAGATATGTTTTATCGAAACAACAATAAAAACAACCTGCTTCTACACTTACAGGTAGTTCGTTTGTATTTTGTGTTGTTGAACACTCAAATGATAAACCCCTTTGTTTGTTTTGTCAATTTAGTGAAATTTACTTAAGTATTCTTGCCTTTTATCAATCTGGTGATTGTATAAAGAAAAAAGCAAATTGTCAAGAGGTGAGGGTTGTTTAAGCCTTGTTGTTGGTTGAGCCTTTTATTAGACTTCCGGTGAAGGGTTGATTGTTGAGATAGCGAGACAGACTGCTCAGGTTTTTGCCGGCAATAATGGCTACTTCCAGGTCATTTTTTTCCGCCAATCGGGCGGCGATGGGATCAAAGGGAGAATTTAGACCGGGACTCCATTTGTTGCCGACGATTTTGCGGAAATCAGTCCAACTGATTTCTTCGATTTTTTGGGCTTGGGGATGCTTTTTGGGATCGCGGTCAAAAATATATTCAACGTTGGAAAGGTTGATCAGTTTTTTAGCTTTAAATCTTTCTGCCAGAATGGTAGCGACGTAGTCGGTGGACCAACCGGGACGCCAACCGGCGGCAACCATAATTTTTTCTCCCTGAGCGAAATGTTTTTGCAAATTTTCTTTGGTGCGAGGGTTTTTGTTGATGCGAGGGTGAGCATATTTTTTGAAGACCGCTTTAATAAAATGAGCATTCATTCTGGTGGCGTGGATGCCTAGCCAATCTTGCTCTTCTTCATCGCTGGGAGTGATTTGATTAAGGGCTTTGACGTAGTTGCGACTGAGCTGTCCGCCACCGGTGATAATCACGAAACGTCTGCCCTTCTCTATTTCTTGCAGAATAAGCTTTTTAAACTCTCTGATAAAGTTTACATTAAGACCGGCGACGGGAGCGATGAGGGAACCGCCTAGAGAAATGATGACGGGAATTTGATTATTATCCCCTTCCCCTTTTCTTTTCCCCATTATTTTATTTGATTTTTATTTTTTATTCTTATTTTTACCCAAGCAGCCTTGAGCGGGACCGTATCCTTTAGCTTCGGCTTCTTGAGTACTGGCAAAACAAACTTTGTTGCTTTCTTTGATATTTTTAGCATAACGACAATCAGAACGGTGATATTTTTTGCAACGACGAGAAGCGACAAAAAGACATTTTTGTTGGTTGTTTTTAATAAGAGTTTCTTTTTTGATGACGCCTTGTCGTTCTAGTGATTGAGAGACGATTTCTAATTCTTTTTTGGCGGGATTTTGAGCGCCTTGATTATGGAGATTAATTTTGATAGGAATATTTTGGCCGGCTTGCACTTTTCCTAATTGAAAGCCAACCAGACCGGCTAAAATTATATTGAGAAAAAATATTATTGTTTTAGCGTGTCCCTCCCTTTTCCACCAATTTTTCTTTGTTGACATAAAGTTGATTTTTAGGTATACTGGGAAGAGTTGAATGGATACAGTGTGCGCTAAATTCTCTAGAGAAACTAGCATATTGCAAAGAAAAAGTAAAGCGCGTTTTCTAAGAATTAATTGATAAAAAGATGGCTCATAGAAAAGCCGGAGGCTCAACTGATAATGGAAGAGATTCCAGGCCAAAATATCTGGGAGTGAAACGTTTTAGCGGTCAAAAGGTGCGAGCCGGCGAGATTTTGGTGCGACAAAGGGGAACAAAGTTTAAACCGGGTAAAAACGTTAAAAGAACGGCTGATGATTCCCTGATAGCCTTGACGACCGGTACGGTTAGTTTTATCACCCGAAAAATCAGTGGATTTACCGGCAAGTTGAAAAAGAAGACTTTTGTGGAGGTTGTTGCTCAAGGGAAGTAGGATTGGTTTTTGTTTTAAATTCAGAAAGACTTTTCCAAGTGCTTCCCAAGTGAAACTGTGCCGGATTTTTAAGTTAAAGAAGACCCTGTTAAAAGGGTCTTTTTGCTTTTGGTGTTATGAAGTTAACCAAGCGTTTTTGTCTAGAATTTATTTTTTAATGGTATTTTGCAAAAGCTCTTTGACTATTTGACGATCGTCCCAGGGGATTAATTCGCCCTTTGGTCCGGCGATGGCTTGCTCGGCTCCTTTACCAGTGATTAGGATCAAGTCTCCTTTTTGCGCCAAAGAGAGAGCTTTTTTGATGGCTTGACGACGATCTTCAATCAGAAAAAGATTTCGGTTGAGGATTTTATTCTTGGCCGAGGCGCCACCGGCAACCTGTTTGATTATTTCTTGCGGATTGTCGTCGTAGGGATCTTCATTGGTGACAATGACATAATCGGCCAGAGCGCCGGCTATTTTTCCCAATTTTGGTCGGCGAGCGGTGTCGCGCCCTCCCCCAGCCGAACCGAGAACGTGAATTATTTTTTGCGGTTTTAAGTGTGATACGCTTTGATACAACTTTCGCAAAGCTTTCGGTTCAAAAGCGTAGTCAACGATGACGGTAAAATTTTGGCCCCCTTCTATTTTTTCCAAACGTCCCGGGAGGTTTTTGATTGCGGCTAAGGCTGAGCGAATTTTGGCGGAGGAGATTTGTAGAGATTTGGCAACTGTTAAAGCGGCAACGGCGTTGATAACGTTGTGTTCGCCCAAAATGTTCAAATGAAATTTTTCTTGTGCGTTAACCAAAAAGGCGCTCCCCTTTTCGTTGTTTTCCAAAAGACGATAAGTGATTATTTTGGTGCCAGTTGGGATATTAGTCATTTTTGTTGCGGAGGAGGAGCTTTCTTTTTTGAAAGCAAATTTTTGTTCAACTTGAAATTGTAGAAATTCGGGAGCATGTTTGTTATCCAAATTGACTATAATTGTTTTGGGAATTCTACCGGAAAGAAGTTTGTTTAGTTTTAATTTTTTTCTTTTAGATTTGGTCAGATGTTGAAAGAGTTCCAGTTTGGCTTGCTTGTAATTGGCAAAACTGCCGTGGGATTCAATATGTTCCGGATAGAGGTCGGTTAGCAAGCAAATATCGTAGTTTATAAAACGGTGACGATTTTGCGTAATGCCTTCGGAGGTTGTTTCCACGATGGCGACTTGGCAACCGTTGGTAAGCATTTTCGCCAGCATTTTTTGAGTTAATGATCGTCCCAACATGGTCATTTTTTTATCATTGAGCCATTCCCGGTCGCCGTCGCTAAACAAAGTGGTGGAAGTGTAACCGACTTTGAAGCCGGCTGTTTGGAAGATTTTAGCCAACATTAAAATTGTGGTGGTTTTGCCGGTAGTGCCGGTGACACCAATGACCAACAGTTTTTGAGCGGGGAAATTGTAGCGCAGAGCGGAGAAAAAATTCCAAAGAAGGTGGTAACTTGGTCGCAATTTGTTTAAGATTTTCTCAGGAATTATTTTTTTGAGTGAAAAAATCAGTCTTGACATTTTAGAAAGGAAATTTATTTTTTAAGCTTTGCGCGAGGCGATAGAAATTGTATTTCGTTTTGTTTAAAACCAAATTGTAACCGCCGGGAAACTCAATCAGCGGTCCCTGCGGGCAGAAGCCCAGTTTAAATCTGGTTAGACCAAACCAACCTCCTTGTTCCGGTTGCAGCTTGTTCCGAGAATAAAAAGCTTTGACTCCACCCAAGTCATAATAGCGATAACCTTTTTCTTGAGCCTCCCGGATTATATGCCAGTGTAGGGCAAAGGGAGCCATTAGATTTCTTTTCTGATTAGAGGAGGCGCCGTGTAGATAGGTGGCTACTTGGCTGGAAAAGGAAACGATGGCTCCGGCCAGGATATCATTTTGCTGTCGCGCCAGATAAAGACGAATTTTGTTTTGGCAAGCTTTCCCACCCTTTTTGTCACGGCAACCTTTTGTTCCCGTTTCAATCATTGCGCGGTAATAGACGGAAGGATGATTTTTAATTTGATTGCGATGAGCGGTTTCTTGCAGTAATTGCAAAAATTGCTTAATGTCTTTTTGTTGCCGAGCCTGAAAAACTTGCACGCCTTTGCGTTGGCTAAGGCGAATATTGTAACGAGTTTTTGATTTGAAGGTTGAAAGCAGATTTTTTTGTTGAAGGTTAACGAAAACGGTTTGTCGCGGTTGGTGTTCTTTAGTGGATTTTTTGATAAAGTAGTCGGTTCCTTGTTGTTGATTGTAGAGTTGGAGAGCTTTTTTGATTGTTTTTAGGTCGGAAGATTTTTGCGGTTCAAATTTTATCCAAGGAATTTTTTCTTTTTGAGCTACTTTGAAAATAGATTCTAAGAAAGAGAGAGCAGTGGTTGTGTTAGTTGGATTTTTTTTAAAAATCGGACCGCGAGGGATTAGAAAATAGTTCAGCTTTAAAGGTAGATTTTGCTTGATAGCTAAAAATTTGAAGCCATCTTTTACAACGTAGATTGTTTTACGTCCCAGTGCTTGCTGAAAACAATCCCAACATTTTGATTGTAGAAAACCGCCGTCTTTTGCTATCATTGATATCAAGTGGTAAGTTATTTATTCATATTTTTCAGAGCCAGTTTTATCATTTCCGCTTCATCAGTTATCTCCGGAGGAAGGAGTTTTAAGGCTTGATGAGCTTCTCTGACGGAATAGCCCATGGCCACCAAAGCATCAACCACTTCGCGGTTTGTTTGGGTGGCCGGTTCATCTTTGATTTCCAGATTGTCTATTTTGTTGTTCAGTTCCAAGCAAACCCGTTCGGCGGTTTTTTTGCCGATGCCTGGTACTTGAGTGAGAAGGTTGTGGTCTTGTTGAAAGATGGCATTTTTGATGGTGCCGGCGGAGGCGACATTGAGGATGCCAAGGGCGGCTTTGGGACCGATGCCGGAAACGGTTAGTAAGAGTTTAAAAATTTTTAATTCGGCGGGGTCCAAAAAACCGAAGAGTTGAATGTGGTCTTCGCGAACATCGGTGTGAATAAACAGACTGATTGTTCCTCCCTCCCCTGTAGCGGAAAGTTTATTGAGGGTGTTTTCGTTTAGAAGAACCTGGTAACCGACGCCGTTGACGTCTAAAATTACTGAAGTGTTTGATAATTCGTCAATTTTTCCGGTTAATTTTCCAATCATTGTAGTTGTCGGAATTAATTTCTTGATGTTAGGATGATAGCATAAATTGTTAGCTAACTCAATCTTTGTTGTATTTTGTTTAGTAAATGATTGTCACTATTTCTCAACTTTCTATTGTAAATTTTATTGTGAGCAAGCAATTGAGGATCCAAACTTTTTTGTAATTTTTCAATCCTTTTTATTTCTCCGCTATCATCTTCTGTTATGCTCCCATTATGATATTATCAATAATATCATAATACCCAATCCTGCTGTTGTTGAAGCTTTTATTATGATATTATTGATAATATCATAATACGTTTTAGTGTTGTGAGAGGTTTTTTGAGAATGGGATTTTGTTTGTCCGGGCTCGTTGGTTAATGAGGCGGTTGTCGGCTTAAGAGGTTTGTTTTTTATTTTGGCGTGTGGCGCGTATCTATTGTGTGGAACATGTTTTATTTTTGGTTTTTTAACTTTTTCTCCGGGTATGACATTTTAATTTGGTAATGAAGTATGACATTTTTATTTGCAATCGACACCGGTAATTTGGTGATTAATAAAATGTTTTGTTTT
Source organism: Candidatus Moraniibacteriota bacterium (assembly GCA_027008775.1). Taxonomy (GTDB): domain Bacteria; phylum Patescibacteriota; class Minisyncoccia; order Moranbacterales; family DUUL01; genus JALVDV01. Next base: position 101,825 of record JALVDV010000001.1, on the reverse strand, counting down.
TTGGAAATTTATTCTTTGTTGTGTTATAATAAAAAAGTAGGAACTCATCTAGGGTTTTCTCCTTTCAATGTTTAGTCAAGTTTTCCGGATGTTATTTTCCACCTGATGTCTGACGCTTTGTTAATTTTAAAAAAGGAACCAAACATGCGTTCGAAAATAACATCCAGAAAGCTTGGCGGACAAAGGATTTAAGAGAGTAGTCCTAAATGAGTTGCAGAGTTTAATAAGTAAACAAAAATCAAATGGAAGAATTAAAAGCGCCGGTGGTGAAGGTCGTTGGCGAAGATGAAGTTTCCGGAAAAGCCAGGGAAATTTTTGAGATGATGAAGACTAAAACCGGGAAAGTTCCCAAGTGGATGCGGGTAATGGCCAATTGCGAAGATACTCTGGTTGGCTTTTTCAGTCTTTTTAAATCGCTGATGGATGATGCGCCAACGGATAAAATTTTAAAATGGAAAATCGCTTTGGTGGTTTCCGATTTGAACAAGTGTGAGTATTGCGTCAGTGTTTCCAAAATGCAACTAAAAGCTTTGGGATTGACAGGTGATGATTTGGATAAACTGGATGCTGTTTCCGATGAAAAAGAATTATTGGCTATAGAGTATGCCAAGGCGGTCAACGATGAGGCTTACAAAATTGATGATGAATTGATATTAAAAATGAAAGAAAATTTTAGTGATCAACAATTAGTGGAGATTACGGCAGTGGTTGGTTTGTTTAATTTTATCAATCGCTTTAATGACGCTTTGAGAGTATTTCCGGAGACTAAGTAGGTTTTACAATGGTTGTTACTTTTTGGGCGAATACAGAAAGACCGCCGGCTGGTCAGCCGGCGGTCTTTTCAATTTAATTTGGTTCAAGTTAACGGAAAATTGCGATCGCCAGGGGTGATTTATTTTGTCAAATCTTTTATTTCTTTTTTCTTGGCGTTGTTCATTACGGAACGGATGCCACAGCTAGCCCCCCTTTTGCTGGCGTACATTTGACTTTGGCCGATGACTTGATTGTTTCTGGCTTTTAAAACGAAATGACTTTTTCCGTTTTTAGCCTCTCTAACTTCAAACAATTCTTTGTCTTGACTGTTTTTAATAACAGAGGCAATGCCGTTTTTGCAGGCCGCCTTTGTTTTGTATCCCTCCGAGGAGAGAATAGTTTCGCCGTTGGCAGCCAACAATCTAAAGCGAAATTCCCCCTTCTTGTCTTGATAAATTTCAAACATTGGTGTTTAAAAATAATTTGTTACGTTGCTTATTTTATAACAAAAATTTTTCCAAAGCAAATTTAGGCAACGTTTTCATTTTCTGCCGGCCACTTTTTCTTTTCAAAATGGTTGTACATTATAGGGAAAAGAATCAGTGTCAAAAAGGCGGCCAGAGAAAGTCCGAAGACAATTGACCAAGCCAGTCCTTCCCAAACGGGATCGGAAATGATTGTCAGAGAACCGAAAATGGTTGTCAGGGAAGTGAGCATAATTGGCAGTAGTCTGGTGCGACCGGCTTTAATGATTGCTTCTTGCAAGCCTAAGCCTTCTGATTTTAATTGGTTAAGATATTCCAAGAGCATAATGGCGTTGTTTACCACGATGCCGGAGAGAGCGATAACGCCAATCATACTGGTGGCATTAAAGTAAACTCCTTTGGTCCAACCCAAGAGAGCGAAGCCGGGCATAACTCCGATAAAGGAAAAAGGAATAGTGCCCATAATAAGCAAGGGAATTCTTAGGGAGCGAAAACGCGCCACCAGGACAAAATAAATCATTACCAAAGCGACGGCCATGGCAATACCCAAATCTCGGAAAACCTCTAGGGTCAATTTCCATTCTCCGCCCAAACGAACGCTGACTTGTTGATGGGTCTTTTGATTTTCGTAAACGACTTTTAGAGGATTCCAATGGGCGATTTTGGTGTCGGCGCCGAAAGGACGGTAGTCCTTAAGGAGATATTTGAGAGTGTCAAGCATAGCGTAGATAACGCTCTTCTTGTCCATTTCTCCGTAAATATATTCGGTTCGTTCCCTGTCATCGGAATAAATGACGGGAATCATTTTTTCTTGAGTGTACTCCACCACACTGGACAAAGGAATGGATTGCCCGAAAAGATTGGTGAGATAAATATTGTCCAGATCGTATTTATCGTCGCGATTTTTTTTGTCAGAATGGACGACAATAAATTCCTGCTCGGCTTTTGGCCAGACTGATTTTTCCGTTTGGTGATACATAGCCACTTTTTCTCCGTGTAGGAGGGTGCGTAGAGTGGTAGCTATCTGGTAAACGCTCAATCCGGAACGGGAAGCTTCTTCTTTTTTAACTTTTAGAATGTAGTTGGCAGTGATTTCGTTTTGGGTGGTGTCGGTGTCCACCAAGCCATCAATATTTTTGGTGAATTTTTTTAATCGGTTGGTGGCGGAGTTTAAAACTTTCTCATCTTTGGCGCTGATTTTTAAGAGGTAAGTTGAAAGAACGGGTGGGCCCGGAGGATCCTCTATCAATTTAACTTTCAGGTCGGGAAAGATTGACAATTTTTCCAGAAGAGGTTTTCTGATTTGACTGACGATTTCTTCGGAAGTGATATTTCTTTTCTTGTGGTGGACCAGGTTGACTTTTAAAGTGGCTTGATTTTCTTGGCGACGACCGTCGGAACCTTTGAAAAGACCGTTGAAGTCAACCACCGGTGGTGTGCCGATATAGCTTTGTACACTAACCACTTGAGGGTTTTCTTGGAGAAAATTTTCCGCTAACCGGACGGCTTTTTCTGTTTTTTCCAAGGTGGTGTATTGGGGGAAGTCAAGGTAAATAAAGAATTGTTCTTTGTCAGCCTTGGGTAGCATACGAAATTTTACTATTTTCAGCAAGGGTAAGGAGAGAGAAACAAACAATAAAATGACGACTGTGAACATTAGCGCGCGACGGGCCGGACGATGATTGAGAAGATAATGTAGAAAACGGGCATAAGAATTTTTTAATTTGGAAACGAAAGCTAAAAAGCGATTATCTTTGGTTGTTTTGACTTCAGATGATTGGTTGGAGTTGTTTCCTTTTTTACCCGAGAGATTGTAGAGAAGGTAAGGAATTATAAACAAGGCGATAAGCAAGGAGGAAATCAATGTCAAAGGAACAAAGAAAGGAATGGGACGCATATAAGGTCCCATCATGCCGGTGACAAAGGCCATCGGAATGAAAGCCAAGGTAACGGTGGTGGTACTGAGAACCAGGCCGGGACCGACTTCACTGACGGCGCTGGCAATCAGGCGAACACGATTCTTTCCCGGATTTTCACGGAAAAGCCGGAAAATATTTTCCACCACCACGATAGCGGCGTCAACCAGCATTCCCAGGGAGAGAATAAGGGCAAAAAGCGTAATACGATTGATATTTTGGTGAGCCAAGTTGCCGATACCAAAAACCATGGCCAGGGTAAGGGGGATGGAAATGAGGACAATCAGGGCGCTTTTCCAGCCAAGGAACATTAGCAGAATCGCGGCCACTATGACAATGGCGCTAAAGAGATTGTAGGTTAAGGTCATGGTAGCTTCCTGAGCCACCTGCCCTTCATCTCTGACGGTTTTAATTTGGACATCGGCGGGGATAATTTGACGTCTTTGCAATTCTTTAATTTTCTTTTTGACGGCCTGGCTGATCTTGGTGGCATTGGTTCCTTTAAGTTTGGAAATAGCCAGATAGACGGCCGGTTCCTCTTTCTGACCTTTTTGCCAAAAATAAGTGGCTGACTTGGTATCTTCGTCGGCCAACTTGATGTCGGCTAAATCTTTCAGGTAAATAACACTGTCCCCTTCTTGCTTGATAACAATGTTTTCCAGGTCGGTTTTGGTTTTTAAGAGTCCGTCAATTATGACCTTGAAATTGTTATCTTTGTCGGTGAGGTTGCCGGCCAAGACATACATATTGTTTCCTCTGATGGTGTCAATTATTCTTTGGACAGTTAGATTATTTTGCGCCAATTGGGTCGGATGCAGATTAACTCGCAGTTCTTTTTTCTTGCCGCCGATAACAGAAAGAACTGAAGTACCCTTAACCTTTTTAAATTCATCAACCAGGTCGTCGGCCAGAGTCCGCAATGAAGCCGGCGATAAGGTTGGACTGGTCAGAGCTAAAGTGATGATGGGAACATCGTCGGGATCAATGGCTTTGATTTGAGGGTCTTTGGCGCCGAAAGGTTTGTCACTCATATTACTGCGCAGTTTGTCAATGAGAGTGATTTTGGCTTTTTCCAAATCTTCACCAATGTAAAATTGAACGATGACCACACTGGCTCCACCGTCAAAAGACTGGGACATAACTTTGTCCACCGTGGGGATTTCTTTGAGACGATCTTCCATTCTCTTGGTAATGAGGCGATAAACTTCCTCACTGGTAGCGCCGGGAAACTCGGTTACTATTTGGAAAGCGGGCGCGGTGATGTCGGGGTTATATTGTTTGGGCATAATAACAAAAGAAAACAATCCCCAAAGGAAGATACCTATGAAAGTTAAAAAGCCGAGCTCCTTGTGACGGATAAACAGGGTGGCTATTTGCGCAAAGAAATTCTGCTTGTTCGTTTTCTTTTCTTCTGACATAGTTTTATTTATCCTTTATGATTTCCACTTTCTCTCCGTCGCCGATTTCCCATTGTCCGTTAACAACTACATTGGAAAGGTCGATGTTGTTTTCTTCATCTTTGATCTTGACTCCGATTTGCTTGCCAAAGTCTTGTACCACTTCCACCGGAATTTTTTTGGCTAGGCCGTTTTCAACAGTGAAAATGAAATTATCAAGATATTCCTGCAATAGAGCTTGACGAGGAATAATCAATAGGTTTTCTTGACTGGCGGTTGGTACCAGAACTTTGACGTATTCTCCTAAGCGGAAACCATCGCTCGGCTTTAGACTGATTTTGATTAACGATTTACGACTGTAGGTATCCACCATGGGGCTGATGGCTTTAATCAGACCGAAGGTTTCTTGACCGTCAGAGCCGATTATTTTCAACTTTTGGCCAACCTTGATTTGAGAAATGATTTCCGTCGGGACCGATATTTTTATTTCCCAAGCGGAATCATCCACCAGGAGAAAAAGAGGTCGTTCCGGTGAAACCAAATCACCCTTCTCCACTTTTACTTGAGCGATGATACCGCTGAAAGGCGCTCGCACTCTATTGCTCTCGGCTACGATTTGGCTGGCTATAAGTTGTTGATTGGCCACTTCCTTTTTGCCTTTGGCAATAGTTTTTTGCAAATCGCGCCCTTTTTCGGCCACCTCCAACTGTTTGCGAGCCATTTCGTAGTTATACTTGGCTTGGGCGATTTTTTCCGGATCACCGCTAGCTTTGGCATTTTCGTAAGATTCTTTGGCTAATTCTTTGGCTTTTTTGGCTTGAGAGACTTGTTTGTCAAAATATTTTCTGGTTTTTTTGCTGGAACGTTTAGCCAGGTTGTAGCCGGCTTGAGCAATTTGTGTTTGCGCCCAAGTTTCCCGACCGTCTATTAGAGCCAGGAGTTGTCCACGCCAAACCCTTTCTCCCATTTCTTTGTATATTTTTACAATTCGGCCTTGAGCCTTGGGGGCCAAATAAATTTCATTTTTTCCTTTGATGATTCCTTCCAAAGGAACAAAGCCCTTGTATTGAGAGCTAACGGAAACCACTTTAACTTTGCGCGGATTATTGTCTGCCGCTTTTTCCGTTTGGGATAAATTATGGCGATGAGCCCAAGTTGCTCCGCCAATGATAAATAGGATACCGATAATGATTAAAAAATTTCTTTTTTTATTATTCATTTTATTGTAAAAAATTAATTTTTTTGATCTGTCAGAGGGATTTTGTTGGTTTAATTTTTCTCTAATTAAGCTTGTTTTTCCCGTAAGCAACAGGTTTTTATATTAAGGAAAATAGAAAATTTGTCAAGAGTTGCGCCGGTTTTGTCTTGGCGAGAGAAAAAGTTTTTGGTGTTGGGCATCATTTTCACAAAAGGGATTTGTCTGGTTGAAATAGATACCCCCGCCCTTACAGGCGGGGAATTCTCGCTGGATTAAGAAATCGCCACAAGTTCGCAGGGTAATAAGCAAAAGGCATAAGTGAATTATTCTTGGAGAGAGATAAAGAATTTGCTCACCACCTTTTCTGCCCTGCGAGCTTGTAGCGATTTGATTTGTTAATTTTTTAGTTTGTTTATTTTATTGGTTCCGTGTGTGTCTGTGTCTTTCTGCGTCAGTCTGTGTAAGGTCGGCATTTTTCTGCGACCGTGCTAGTAGAAAAAGAAACCATCTATTTGAAACCGCAAAATGTTTTATCATTTTCCGATTTCAAGAAATGGTGGGAGCAGAGGTTGTAAACCACACAACTTGCTCCCGGAAACCTATTCCCACAGTCCACGCCCCGGAGGAAATTAGAAATTTCTAAAAAAAGAACTAAAAAAATTTTTGTATCACCCGGCGTGGCGGGTGAGAGATTCAATATTTAAGTTTCAACTCAGCAACCTTTTCGGCCACCGTCTGGAGAACCCGGAAGACACGCAAATCATCTGCGAACTTTAGGAGTTTCTCCGCAGGGGCAAACATAGCCCCGTTGAAACCGTTGCGTTCAGACCAAGCTCTCGTTCCAATATAACAATTCCCAGAATCCAGAGAATCCTGGATCCAAACCAGAACGGATGCATTCTTCGGCTGAAGAACCTTAAGGATGTTACGTTTTTTGCGCTCCGCTCTGACCTGTTTGTGCCATTCACCGATGGCGAATTTTACAGCTTCACGAGCTGTATGTTTCCATGGCCTGAAGTGGTAACTCCGCCCGGTTCCTTTCTGGCGGAGAAGGAAATAAAACCATCCTTGTCTATCCCATCCGTGTATAACTTCTACACGGTGGATTTCTTTCGTTAAGCTCGGGTCGATCCATAAACCGACACCATCTGTTTTATCCCATTCCAGCCGACCTGCATTCGCAATTGCCTCGCGAATACAAGAAAATTCTCCAGTCTCAATTCGATCCACCGCCCATGCCAAGATCGCATAATCACCATCATTGACAAATTGACCGATTCCTCTGGATTTCTCCAAAATTTTGATTGACTTACCGGTAAATTCCCGGTTCACTTTAAGAGACAAAATTTGGTTCACTGTCCGAGCAGCAATGATAAATGCCATCTTGCCAACACGATAGGAATGCCAATTGGTCATAACCTGCCCAACAGCTTTCCAGCTTGGAGCAAGCCCAAAGGGCTTGAGAATCTGCCACGCCCTTTTATAGGACTTCCAGAACATTTTCTCCGCAGTGTGCGGAGAACTCCAAACACGTAGCAAACGGTACGGATCGATTTTTGTTCGTGGGGAGTTCATCCCCCTTGAACTTAAATTTTTCTCCAGCAACCGCTGGAGACCAACCAATTTCTGGTCAGCAATAATTTTTAGCCAGCTCGCAAAGCGAGCAGCAATGCTGACCATTTCTTCTGCCGGAGCAGAGTCGAACCGGTCACCCTCATATAATTTGTAACCATTAGGATGACCGACCCAGGGGCCGTGAACCGCGAGGTTATGTGGTAGGATTAATCCCGTTCTTTCCTCGTAATACTCCTTTGCGGAGTCTACGAGTTCCTCAAGCCCGGCTCTGTCCCAGCTGGGCTTCCAATCTATGGGAATTTGCCCAGCGTTGACTATCTCCTTCCATTCCACAACCTCTCTCACCTCCTCAGAGGAGAGGCCCCTAGTATTCAGTCCGGTAATGCTTGTAATGTTGATCTGATGTCTTCTCATTTTTTCTCCTTCTCCGATATTTTGACCGTCGGTAGCGCGGTAATTTTTTTGTCCAACAGGACCATCCTGCTGAATCAGGAATTGTGGAGCATGTTCACAATCCCTTTTCCCTATTTTTCCCACTCTTCCGAGCGGTTTTTGGGGTGGCAATTTTTTTGAAATTGCTGTCCCAAAAACCACTCGAAAAAGGTTGGGTTGGGGAGGTTGGCCATTAAGGAGATGAAATGGAGACAAAGAAAATGGGATTTTTTCAAAGAACTATTACATAATTCTTCCGCGTTAGTCTGCGTTTAGTCTGCGACTTTCTGCGACCGCGTTAGCGGTATTTCAAAGAACAACTTTTTCCTTTCGCAAGGAAATTCCCGAGCGCCAGGGTGGTTAGTCCTCACGCTCGGCCGATCTCCTTGCGAGAACGGGTGATGGAAGTGTCGTAGGAATATTTTTTACTCCGCTTCGGGTCTAAAAAATATTCGGTTGACAACATTACCGTTAGGGCAATGTCTTCTCGGCAAAGCGTTGTTTGTCGGAGAAGTTTTATTCCATCTAAGATAATTGTCGGTCTTGAATAACATCTCTCTCCAAAATTTGGCTCTAAGTTATTCAAAACGACAATTTTATTTTGTGATATTTTTACAATATCAAAAAACTATTTTCCTCCTTGTCGGAAGAAAATAGCGAAGATGAGTTTTGGGACCAATTATTAAAATTACTTCTGTCCCAAACTTTATCTCTCTCCTCCGCTATTTTCTCCCGCAATTTTTTTTGGCAAGCGGTTGCTGGACAAACAAAAAAGGTAACAAATTTTACAGTCTTTTGACTGGTGGCCGGAGAAAAACTGTAAAATTTGTTACCTTTGATTTCAGGATTTGCGACCAAACAAGTGAAGACTTTATTCCTTTTTCGGCTTTTGATTTAATAGTTTAACAAACGGAAAATAGTCTGCTTGTTGGTGTTTACCAGCGACGTCTCTCTCCAGCATCGCTTCTATTTAGTTGTCTAAGGTTCTGCTATTTTGCTCTTTTTTACTTTGCCCACTCAGCTTCTTTTCTTGCTCTCTCTGTTTTAAATTGTTTAACTGTCTGTTCACCTTTTCTCAGCCTGACGCGGTATTATAGCATACTATTGATTTTTTGTCAAGGGGTTGGTGGTCTGAAATGGTTTATGGAATTTATTTATTCTTTTTTGCTTCAGTTTCAACCTCCACCTTGACGCGTCATTCTAGCTTTTTTTGTTTTTTGTCAAGGGGGTGTGGCTACTTTTGGGGTTAAATGGAGTAGTAGTTGCTTTTTTCTCCAGAAAATACCTTTTTGTTTTGACAGTGGGGTCGTAATATTCTCTTTTAAAAACACTTATTTTTAGCTGAAAAGCTGGTAAAAATACCAGTTCAAGAATTTAATGCCCCGTTTTCGGGAAATTTAGTAAAAAAATTTAGTAAAAAACCTTTGGGGAGGCTAAGATCTCTACAGATATTAAAAACCAAGTATTAAAAATAAAACAGGCGCCGGAGGTTTTTCTCCCGGCGCCTGAGGTTGTTCAGTTTTGTTTTGGGATTAAATTTTGAGATTAAAGGAAAAAATTATCTTAATCCCATTTGTGATTTGATGGCTTCGGCTTGCGATTTGTCTATTTGTCCGGCTTTAACCATTTCATCAATTTGTTGCAAAACTTTGTCTTTGTGTTTGTATAATTCTTGCGGGTTGAGGGCTTGGCGGATGATTTCTTCTTGTTTATGACGGGGGAGTTTTTTCAGCATTTTTAGTCCCATTTTTTCTTTGAGAGACAGTTGGGAGGTGTCTATATTGTCCAGGAGAGTGTTGATATCGGCGCCGCCGAGAGCCCCACTCATAACAGCTTGCATCATATCCGCTTGACTGCCCTGCTCCTTTTTAACAGATTGTTGTTTGTTGGATTCTTGATTGGAATTTTCGGTGGAATTATTGTCGTTATTTTTGACGGCGCTGTTATCGGTTACTTGGCTGTCGTTGGCTGACATTTGCTTTTTCTTTTTTCGGAAAAATTTGAACATAATTTTTGCTGATTAAAACTTATTGATATTTTGTTGTTTTGTTGCTACGCTTCGGAAGTTTAACATTTTTAGGCAAGAAAGGCAATCTTATTTCAGCCCCCGTTGCTGTTTGGTGAGACGCCAGGTGTTTTCCAGTACTTTGGCAATGGTTAGGGGCCCAATTCCTCCCGGTACCGGAGTGATAGCCGAACTCATTTCTTTAGCTTCGGCAAAATCAACATCGCCGTAAACTTTGCCTCCTTCCCGGACAATGCCAATGTCAATAACGACGGCATTGGGTTTAATCATATCTCCTTTGATAAAATGCTTTTTTCCCAAAGCGGTGATTAGCAAATCAGCTTGTTTAATTTTATTTTTCAAATCTTTGTCTGAAGGTTTGGCTACGCTGACTTTGATTTCTTTTGTTTCCAAAATATCTTTCAAACCTTGTCCGAAAAGGTCTGAATTGGCTAAGACTAGAGCTTGTTGTCCCGTAGGGATGAAATAAATTTTTTCCAAAATTAAAAGAACGGCACCATAAACCGGTGGTAAAATCATTTCTTTTTCCGGTTGGTAAGTTCGCAGTTTTTGAACGTTGGTCGGATGAAAACAATCAACATCTTTTTGGGGGGCGATGGCGGAAATAATTTTGTCGGTATCGTATTTGTCCGGCAGAGGCAGTTGGATAAGAATGCCGTTTATTTCCGGATCTTGATTAAGGAATTTGATAAGTTCCAAAATATCGTCAGTTGTTTCTTTGTTTTTGATTTTGTAAAGATGGGTATCAATGCCAACTTCTTTGGCTTTTTGTTCTTTTAATTTGACATATAGTTCGGAATCCGGTCGTTGGCCGGCCAAAATAATGGCCAAGCCCGGTCGTTGTTCCGGGGATTGGTTGAATATTTCTCGGGCGGTGCGTTGATTTATTTCCGTGGCCAGTTGTTGTCCGTCAATGATTTGCATAATTTTTGAATCTAATCGGTTAAAGATTTGCTCTGCGGTGTTGATTATGTTTGCTTATTCTTTGTGTAAAGGAAATTTTTTGCAAAATCTGACAACTTCTTGCCGAATCTTTTTCAACGCTTGGTCGGAATTGATGTTTTCAGTTGCCTGTTGAATCCAGGCGGCGATTTGTTTCATTTCTTTTTCTTTCATACCGCGGGTGGTGACAGCCGGTACTCCCAAACGAATTCCGCTGGGATCCAAAGGAGAACGAGGATCGTCAGGGATAACGTTTTTGTTGACGGTAATATTGATTTTATCCAGAGCTTCTTCCAACTGCTTGCCGGAAATTCCCTTGCTATTAAAAACGTCTAACAAAATCAAATGATTTTCCGTTTTGCCGAAAACGATTTTAAAACCGTATTTTTTCAGTTCTTGCTCCAAAACTTTGGCGTTTTTTAGAACTTGGCGAGCGTATTTTTGAAAAGACGGTTGTAGAGCCTCGCCGAAAGCCACCGCTTTGGCGGCGATGTTGTTCATATGAGGACCGCCTTGAAAACCGGGAAATGAGGCTTGGTCAATAACTTTGGCGAATTTTTTCTTGCAAAGAATCATTCCCCCGCGGGGACCGCGTAGTGTTTTGTGGGTGGTGGTGGTGACAATGTCAAAATAAGGGACGGGATTGGTTAAGACTTTGCCGGCAATCAGGCCGGCAATGTGAGCCATGTCCATCATAGAAATGGCGCCGACTTTTTTGGCAATTTGGGTAAAGCGACGATAGTTGATTTTGCGACTGTAAGCGGAGAATCCGGCCAGCATCAATTTTGGCTTTTCGCGCCGGGCCATTTTTTCCAAAGCGTCGTAATCTATTTCTCCGCGAGAATTGGTTTTGTAGCCCGTGAAATTGTAAATTTGGGCGGAAAGAGTAACGGGGTGACCGTGGGTGAGGTGTCCGCCGTGAGAGAGGTCCATTCCCAAAACTTTATCACCCGGTTGGAGAACGGCGCTGTAAACTATCATATTGGCCGGCGCTCCGGAATGGGGTTGAACATTGACGTGTTGGGCGCGAAAAAGTTTCTTGGCTCGCTCAATGGCCAAGCTTTCCACTTGATCGGTAAAATCTTGACCGCCGTAGTATCTTTTGCCGGGATAACCCTCGGAATATTTATTGGTGAAAACGGAACCGAGAGCTTCCAAAACGGCTCGGGAAACATAATTTTCAGAAGCAATCAGTTCCATTCCCTCTTTTTGTCGTTTTTCTTCTCCTTTGACGGCTTGGTAAACTTCTTGGTCTTGTTGTTTTAAGGATTTCATTTGCTTTCTTAAATTTTTAATTGGATTTGTTTGCGGTTTGTTTTGCGGTTTGCGGTTTGTTTGTCTCGGAATTTATAACTTAAATTTTAGCGCCCCGATTTATTCTTTACATTTATTGATTGTTGCCGATTGCGCGCCCGGCGTCAATTGTTGTTTATCAGCGTCAGCGCTTGCCGAAAAAATATTGCCACCAAAGGTAGTAGTTGGGAAATTCAATCTCAACCTGAGCTTTCTCCTTTTCTGTGTTTGTTGGATTTAGGTTTGTTTTATCGGCGCCTTGAATCACCACCACTTGTTCACCCTGTTTGACCATATTTAATTTTTCCTTGATAGCTTTTTCTTTAAAAGTTTCACTGTGGAGATACTTTATCAACTTGTTCAGATTATCATTCTCCCGATTGTATTTTTCATTTTCTCTCTGTAGTGTTTCTATTTCTTGCTTAATCTTTTTTTCTTTTTGAACACTGTAATAAATTTTTTTCAGCATGGCAAATATCATGATTAGCAAGATAATCACGAAAACAAACTGCAGAATAAACAGCAAACCATTTTTGCTCTTTTTTCGGGTGGGCATAGTTGTTTTAAGTAATGGTGTTCTTTTAATAACGCAGGCTTTGCAGAAGCGGGATTAGAGTGAAGGCCAACATACCGATTATTCCCAAAAGCGAAATGATAATCCAAACAATTCTTACCTTCCTTTTTGTTCTTTTGAGCATAGCTTTAAAATTATTTTTTTAAATTTCCAGATTTTTAAGAAAATTTCGCAATTTTTCTTTGGTGTTTGGATGCTTTAAACCCATTTCAATGGTAGCTTGAATAAAACCGAATTTGTCGCCACAGTCATAGCGTTTCCCTTCAACTTCATAGCCGTAAATTTTTTCCTGGTTTTTGGTCATTTTAATAAAAGCGTTAGCCAGACGGATTTCTCCTTGGTCGTTGCGGGAGGCTTCCAAATATTCAAAAACCGTCGGAGTAATAATGTATTTTCCGATAACAATCAGGTCCGAGGGCGCTTCTTCCACGGGCGGTTTTTCCACAAATTGGCTTATTTGGTGTAAACGCCCGTCGCTTTTTTCGGCTTTAATAACTCCAAATTTGGAAACTTCTTCGTGAGGAACCCTGGCCAGAGCGATGACCGGCGCTTTTTCTTTTTGATAAACATCTATCAGTTGTTGCAAAGCGGGAACCTTGTTGTCAACCAAATCATCGCCGAAGAGAATGGCGACCGTTTCGCCGGGGAAGACGAGATGCTGGGCACACATAATGGCGTGACCGTCTCCCAGAGGTTTGGCTTGGCGAACATAAGAAAATCTGGCCAGTTTGGGAATGTTCTTAACCGCTTCCAGTAAATCTCTTTTCTCTTTTTCCACCAGTGTTTGCTCCAGTTCGTAAGAAGTGTCAAAGTGATCTTCAATGGCGCGTTTGCCCCGGCCGGTGACGAAAATAATTTCCTCAATTCCGGAAGCGACCGCTTCCTCCACTAAGTATTGGATAACCGGCTTGTCCACCACCGGCAACATTTCTTTGGGTTGAGCTTTGGTGGCCGGCAGGAATCTGGTGCCAAAACCGGCTACGGGAATAATGGCTTTTTTGATTTTCATTGTTTTGGAGTAAGTAACCGTTTTAAGTAAAATTTTTACTTGAAATTTTTTTGGTTTTAAGACTTCTTCATTATACGTCAAATTTTGATTATATTCCAGAGGAGTGGATTTGGCGTTTTTAAAATTTAGCGATGTCTGTAATATTTGGAGTTAAACAGAAGGAAAAGGATTTCACATTGATTGACTAAGCCTTTAATCAGGGTTTTTTGGTCGGAGTTTAATTGTCGGTTTTTGTCTTTTTCCAAAAACAAGAAACTTTTGATGGAAAAGTTGTCGTAAGAAGAAGTAAGGATTTCCGTTTTCTTGTTGGAAAAATCCTGACGCAAGAGTTTTTTATTGGAAATTTTGTTTGCCAATTTGCAAGTTTGATTCTTGCCCAGGGATATTTTTTTGAGAGTATGTTCGTTTTTCAAATCAATCAACTTGAGAGTGACCTTTTTGCTTTTGCTCAGTTGACTGATTGATTGCAGTATTTCTTGGATTAAATAATCCAGACGATTTTCGTTACGAGGAATTTTGACTTGACTGATGACTTTTTTAACAATGGACATTTGGATGTTGATTTTGCCGAGATATTCCAAAGAGTCAATCAACAAATTTTCTTGTTGACGCAGTTTGGCTGATAATTTATTAACTTTAGTGACGTTTTTAAGGTTGTGTTGATTGTATTTTTGAAAAAGTTTACTGAGAATTATCAGTTCCAGAAACAAAAATATGCCTTCTACGGCCGGTTCCGGAACCCCCCAAAAGCCGGTTTTGATAATACTGGGAGTGAAAATAATAAAAAGAAACAACAAGAGAGAATTTAGTTGAAGAATAATTTGTTCTTTTTTGAAAGAGTGCAAGGTCATCTGAGCCTGATTTTTATTTGTTTATTTTTGAGATTTTATTTGTTTGCGCAGAAGGAATATTTTGGGGATGGGTTCCCGAAAAGTGACTGGAAAAATTTTTCCCAAACCGCCGTGAGCCGATTGAACAACGCCCTTCTCGGGGTCAATGATTTTCTCCAGATACACTTTTTCGTTGTTTTTGGGATAGATGGCTTGGATTTGATCGGTCAAACTCAATTTATTGTGGACAAAAACAGGGTGAGTTCTTTGTCTGGTTTTGGAATTTATTTGACGAAAGTCTGAAGGTTGCGCGTCCAATATTTTCCGGGAAATACCGACAAATTCCCAGTCGGTTGGCAAGTAGGATTGATCAAAGAGGTGAGGTGGTTCGTTGCCAAAGAGGAAACCGGTCCAGTAACCGCGGTGGGATATTGTGGACAATTCTTTCATTTGTTCCGCCACAATCTTTTGAAACTCTGATGAGTTGATTTTATTTTCCTTCAGTTTTTGCAGAGATTCCAGCACCAAATGGTAAGCGCGAGTGACAATGGCCAAGTAGTAGACGCTTTTGGCGCGCCCTTCTATTTTGAAGGAGGTAATGCCGGCTTGACTTAATTCTTTCAGGTGTTCTAACAGGCAAATGTCGTAGCTGTTGAAAATATAACTGCCGTGGCGGTCCTCTTCCACTTTCATTTGAAAACGTTGTTGGTCGTCTATAAATTCTTTTTTTTGGAGATTCTCCAGATTGGGTCGTCCGCTTTCATTTTTTGTTTCTTGCCAACGCCAACGACAGGGCTGGGCGCAATCACCCAGGTTGGCGCTACGATTGGTCATCCACTTGGAAAGCAAGCAACGTCCGCTGTAAGACATACACATAGCGCCGTGGACAAAAACCTCCAACTCCATTTGCGGGACAGCTTGGTGTATTTCTTTTATTTCCGGCAAGGTCAGTTCACGGGCTAAAATAATGCGTTTGATGCCCTGTTCCCACCAAAACCTGACCGCTTCTTTATTGGTAGTATTGGCCTGAGTGGAAAGATGCAGGTCAACGTTCGGTAAATGTTTTTTGACAAGTCGGATAATGCCGGGGTCGGAAACGATCAATCCCTGGGGATGAATCTTGTTTTTTTTCAACCAGAGCAATTGTTTTTCCACTTTTTGCAGATGAACATTATGGGCATAAATGTTCATAGTAATGTAGAATTTTTTATTCAGGTTCCGGCAGATTTTTTGGGCGATGAGAAAGTCTTCCGGTTTAAACTGGTTGGAGCGAGCGCGCAGAGAAAAGTCAGGCAGACCGAAATAAACTGCATCGGCGCCGTAAAAGAAAGCGGTTTTCAATTTATCCAAATTGCCGGCGGGAGCCAGAAGTTCAACCGTTTTTTGTTTTCGCTGTTTACTGCGGTGGACCATGGATTGTTCGTTAGGGTTTGTTTAGTTTTCAGCCTTTATTATTTTGGATAAATAATAGGAAGAAGGAATTTGGATGAAGTAGGAAAGAACAATGACCAGGATAAGCGGAGAAAGGCGGTCGTTTTGAAAGACCAGAGAAATGCCCAAACCGAGCGCCAGGGTGATGTAACGTAAATAACTGCCCCAGAAAAGAGCCACCCCCTTGGCGTTGGGATAGAATTTTTTGTAGATAAAGTAAGGCACTGAGAAGATTAAGCCGTAAAAAAGCAAGAGAGTGAGAAAAGTTTCACCGAGTAAATATTTTTGTTCAAAAATGGTGGCATTGTTTTGCAAACTCATTAAAACAAAAAGCACTATCAAAAGTCCCAGGTTGCTAAACTGCCCGAATTCTTTTTTGACTGTTTGAAAATATTCTTGACCTTTGAATTTGATAATCAAGCGTTGGGTGAGCCAGGCTAAGCCGAGAGGAAAAACGACAATGAATAAAATGGGAATGGCGATTTTAAAGGGAGTGATGGTTGAACCGGATAGACCGCAGGAAGCTTGTCCGGCAGTGGTTTTTTCAATAAGGCATTCTTCGTTGGCGTTGTCCGGTTTTTCATTATTAACCAGTGATTGGTGGTAAGCGGAATTTTTTTCGGGCAAAGAGAAGGATTTTTTGCTGGTTTGATATTTTTTTGCCGGAGTCGTTTGTTTAATTTGGGGGGCCTGTTCTTTGATTAGCAGTTTGGTGGCATAAGAAATACCGAAGGGAGTAAGACCGATGGCTAAAAGAAGATTGAGGACGATAATCCCGACGGTCAAAGGCATATCGGCTTTGGATTTTAATGCCCAGGTGGTTACCATTCCCCCGCCCGGCAAAAGAGCCAAGACGATGAAGCCCAGGCGTAAGGCGGGTTGGTCGGCCAAAAGAAATCCGGAGACGAAATAGGCAATCAGGGGAGCAACCAGAAAATTCAAGAGAGCGGAAAGAAAAAGTAACGAACGGTGTGTTTTTAGCTCTTTTAATCCGCTAAAAGAAAGTGGCACCAGAGACGGATAAATCATTACCAGGGCGGCTAAGAGACAAATGAGCGGAGTGAAATGCCAACCACCAAAAAAATGAACATTGAAGAGGCCGGCGAGAATAACAACTAAGATAAGGAATATCAATTTATTTTGAACGAATTGCAAAATTTGGGACATGGTTTTTGTTTTAATGTTTAAAATTTGTTGTTAATTACATTTGCAGTTTGTCATTTATGATGCGCGTGTTTATCGGAATCTTTTTTGGTTCAGTTCCGGAAATTTTTTCGTTGTTTGTTTTTTGGCATTGTATAATTTTTCTTCTTTTTTAACAAGTCTTTCCTTGGACGGATTTTTGCCGGATCTTGTTTCAGGTTGATTGGGAAAAATAGTTGTGTTACCATTGAAGGAGTAAAATGTAAGGAAAATTTATGTCTGAAAAAACAAAGACGGAAAAAAGAAAAGAAAAAGATAGAAGTCAAAAACTTGAAAGAGAAACGGTAGGAGTGGTCGGCCTGGGTTATGTCGGCTTGCCTTTGGCTGTTAGAGCCAGGGAAAAAGGGTTTCGGGTTCTGGGTTTTGAAAGAACCCAAGAAAAAGCGGACATTATCAATTCCGGGCAATCCCCTATTGAGGATGAGTATTTGGAAAAAAAATTGCCAGAAAACCCCATTGAGGCCACTACCGACACTGCCAGAATCAAAGAGTGTGATATTGTTTTAATTTGTGTGCCGACGCCGGTGGACGAATTTCACAATCCGGATATTGGTCCGGTTCGGCAAGCTTCGGAGAGTGTGGCCGAGAATTTAAAACCGGGCGCTTTGGTTGTTTTGGAATCTACGGTTAATCCGGGAGTCAGTGAAGAAATTGTCAAACCAATTTTTGAGGCGAAGGGACATGAAGTTGGCAAAGATGTTTTTATCGCTCATTGTCCGGAGAGAATAAATCCCGGAGATCCCAAGTGGAACGTGACCAACATTCCGCGAGTGGTGGGAGCCTTTACCCAAGAGGGTTTACGGAAAGCGTTGCGGTTTTACGAGACGATTATTGACGCGCCAATTAAGCCGATGAAACACATTAGAGAGGCGGAGGCTTGCAAGGTGGTGGAAAATTCTTTCAGAGATATTAATATTGCTTTTGTCAATGAATTGGCCAAATCTTTTGATGTCTTGGGAATTGATGTTAAGGATGTAATTGACGGAGCGGCTACCAAACCTTTTGCTTTCTTGGCGCACTACCCCAGTCGCGGTATTGGCGGGCACTGTATTCCGGTTGATCCTTATTATTTGATTGAGCGCGCGAAGAGAGCCGGTTTTGATCACAAATTTTTACGAACATCCCGAGCGATTAACAATTCTATGCCGGCTTATACAGTTAGTCTTTTGCAAGAAAAATTGAATGATTTAAAAATGCCTTTGAACGGAACAAAGGTTGGTTTGCTGGGGATTGCCTACAAACCGAATGTTGATGACGATCGGGAATCGCCCTACTATGATATTGTGGCGGAGCTACGTAAAAAGAAGGCGGAAATAGTTTCTTTTGATCCGCATATTCCCAAGCGTTCCGATGTTAATTCCTTGACTGAGCTTTTGCGAGAAGCGGAGGCGGTTATTTTGGTAACCAATCATCGGGAATTTCAAGACCTGGATGGTGAAATGTTGAAAGAGTATAAGGTTAAAGTTATTGTTGACGGAGTTAACGCTTTGGACAAGGATGATATTGAAAAGGCGGGAGTGGTTTATAAAGGAATTGGCCGTTGATGAGGGCGCTGACAGACTGTTGCCAAAGAATGGTTGTTGAAAAGGAAAAATAGTTTGAAAAGTAAATTGTTGAGAATTGGCCGGAGGTATTTTTTAGGCAGAAATTTATTTTTAAGCAAATTCTTATGAAAAAATTGATAGTAAATATTCCCGCTTACAATGAAGCGAAGAATATCGCCAAGACCGTTAAAAGTGTTCCGCGGGAGATAGCCGGAATTTCCGAGGTGTTGGTGCAGGTGGTTGATGATGGTTCGCGAGACAGTACGGCTGAAGTGGCCAAGGAGGCCGGCGCCGATATTGTTGTTTCCCATTCCACCAACCGTCGTTTGGGAGCGGTTTTCAACACGGCGGTGGAAAGCGCTATAGATAACGGGGCTGATTTAATGGTTAATATTGATGCCGATGGTCAGTTTGATTCCCGACAGATTCCGGAAATGGTTGCTCCTATTTTAAGTGGTGAGGCGGATATTACCATTGGCGACAGATTTAATCGGGGAACGGCGGAAGGCATTCCCTTTTTGAAAAGTTTTTTGAACAGATTGGCGGCCAAAGTGGTGGGAGCTTTTTTGAATGTGGAAATTCATGATTTGACTTGCGGTTTTCGAGCGCACAGCCGAGAGGCCTTGTTGCGCCTGAATCAGGTGACCGGTTTTACCTACACTCAGGAAACGATTATTGACGCCATCGGAAAAAAATTGAAACTAAAATGGATCCCGGTCAGAGTGAGATATTTTGAGGACCGACAATCAAGGATTGTGAAAAGTGTTTGGTCTTTTGTTAATAACAGTTTTAAAATTATTATTAAGGCCATCAGAGATGTGCGACCGATGAAATTTTTCGGTTTGCCCGGTTTGGTTTTGATATCTCTGTCGGGAGTGTTTTTTGCTGTTTTTCTTTATCTTTATTTACCCAACTTGCAAATTACGCCCTACCGCAATCATCTTTTGGTAGCTATCGCTTTCTTCTTGGTCGGTTTACAGTTTTTGGTCTTTGCCCTGCTGTCCGATATGACCAAGACCAATCGGCAAATGATTGAGTATTTGGCTTACCGGGAAAAGTTGCGTCGTTGGCGGAAAGCGCGTCGGCGGAAAATGAGTTAATTCTTCGGAGAATGTCAAAAGATATTGTCAAAAAAGATCTGAGGGTTTTATTTATTTCGCGAGCCTATCCGCCCGTTCTGGGAGGGATTGAGGACCAGAATTATAACTTAGGGAAAGCTCTACGTAAATTAACGACAACCAGGATAATTGCCAATAAAAAAGGTAAAAAAAATCTGCCTTTTTTTCTATTGAGATTAATGGGACGGTTGCCTTTTCTTTTGCCAAAATATGATGTTGTTCTTTTTGGTGACGGTGTTTTAGCGCCGGTGGGAAGATTTTTCCGTTTTTTTTACAGACGACAAAAATTTGTCAGCGTTATTCACGCTCTGGATTTGACTTATGTTTATCAAGACACCTTTTTGGGAAAGGTGTATAAATTTTTTAATATTCCGGCTTTGCGCAGTCTGGACAAGTTGATTATGGTTGGCAATTATGCCATTGGGGAAGCGGTGAAGTTGGGTATTGAAAGGGAAAAATGTGTTTTTATCCCCAACGGGGTTGATGTGGAAAAAGTTTTTGAACCTCATAGTCGGTTGGAATTGGAGAAACTTTTGGCGGGAAAAACCGGGAAAGATATTTCTTTTTTCGCTGACAAAAAAATTATTTTGCGAGTGGGACGTTTTGTTCCGCACAAAGGATTACATTGGTTTATTGACAAGGTGATGCCTCTTTTGCCGGATGATTATGTTTTAGTGGGCGCCGGCGGTTATAATCCACGAACAGCCGGAGACAAAGAAAATTACACTACTTGTCAAAAATATATTAAAAAACATTCTTTGGAGAAGCGGGTGATTCTGTTTCCCAATGTTCCGCAAAAAGAAATGAATATTCTTTTTAATACGGCTGATTTGTATATTAGCCCCAACATTGAAATTAAAGGCTCGGCGGAAGGTTTTGGCATCAATGCTTTGGAGGCAGTTGTTTGTAAGAGAATAGTTTTGGCAGCCGATTTGCAAGGCTTAAAAGACGCCATTAAGGACGGCGTTAACGGTTTTCTGTTGGAACCGGAGAATTCTTTGGCTTGGAAAAACAAAATTGAAGAAGTGCTATCTCCGGGATTTGAGAAAGAGGAATTTATTAAACAGGCGCGTCGCTATACTTTGGAGAACTTCAGTTGGGAAAATATTGGCAGACGTTATTTAGAAGTTCTGAAAAATTTGTAATTTTATTTTTATCAGCTTTTTAGGGAGCGCATTGATTACTCCAAAGACCAAGTTTATTTTGGCGGGCGACTTTTTCTGCTTCGGAAAATAAGTGATGATACTTGGTGTCCGGTTTATATTCCTTGGCCTGAGCCAAACCGGCTTTGATCAGTTCTAAGTTAACAAAAATTCTCTGTGGAGGATTTGTCTTCTCCAAATAGACGTAACGCAGCAGCCTTTGGTAGCGGTCGCGGTTAGATTTGTCTTTTTCCAGTTGTATCGTTTGTCCGGCAACAAGTCTTTGGTTATAGCGCTTGGCGGTTTCATACCAACATCCTCCCCGTTCAGGAGCGTCAATACCAATGTATCGCACCTTCTCTCTGTTTTGCAGGATAATTGTGTCGCCGTCAATAACATATTTAACCCGACCTTTTCTGAGGTCTTGGTGAAGAGTTTTTAAATCGGGAAAGGGTGTCTTGGCATTATCTGGTTGAGTAGCTGTTCCCTCTTTAGGAAGAGTCGGCTTTTTGCTTTCTTTTATTTTGACTGAGATGTCGCCAAAAAAATAGCCTAGAAATATCAGGAATAGAGCCAGAACTAAATTTTCAGTTTTCTTTTTCATTGGTTTAATAAAAATCTCATTTCACCATAATAACACAGCTGTAAAAAATCTTTAAATGATGTGTTACAGTTCGGAGCAGTGGTATTGTTGTTAAATGGGTTGCTTTCCTTAAACAAGAGCCAATTGATTGTTTGCAAAATATGGTTTTAAAACCGGTGGTTTGTAGTAAAGGCGCTTTCATTAAAGTAAAAATAAAAATCGGTGAAAGACAGACCGACAACATCTTTTCCGTCGTTATTTCTATCGTTGCGCAAAATTGTATGGTTGTATAACGGCGTTTTCTGCGGTCGGATATCCGGATTATCAGTGACTAAAAAATATTGTATTCTCACTTTACTCTTCGTTCTTACTTACGAAAAAATGAAAATGGTTTCAATACTGATACTACCATATTACGTAATATGGTAGTATAGGAAAAATTGAGATTTTGTTTGAATTGAGATTTTGTTTAATCAAAAAGAATTCCCCGTCAGCTTGCTGCGGGGTAGTTCATTGTGAATGTGAGGTAATTTTGTTTTCAAGTTTCAAAGAATAAAAATCTGACAAAGAGAAAAGGTTTGACAAAGGGAAAGGTTTGACAGAATTGATTCTGATTAGAAAATTTTTAATTTTTTCCGAATGTTTCACTATTCTAAGATGGATATTAAGAGGATGCGCCAAATTATCCGAAAAAACACTCTAAGAAAGACTCCCAATTCTTTCAATGTTAATATGGTAGAATTATAAAAAGAGTTGTTTTTTGACGGTATTTACTTAGGTGGTATAGATGATTGTCAATTTTTGGGGCTATGTTATACTTTAAACGGTTTTAATTTGTTTATGAATTTATGTTTAGCCAATTGTTGCTTTATTATTTTGCCCTGTTTTTTCTTTTTGTTTGTCCCGGTTATCTGTTGTGGCGGTTGTTATTGGTGTCGGAAAAGAGAAAATTCTCTTTTTGGGAAATAATTCCTGTTGTTTTTGGCTTGGGGGTGGCGGTAATTGATTTTTTGATGCTTGGTATGGATTATTTTCACCTGGGTATTACTCGCAAGAATTTATTGTTGGCGGTTTTAGTTCTTTGTTTTCTTTTGTGGGCGGGAAAAAAATGGCGACAGACTTTCATTGAAAAAAAAGAGAAAAACGACGAGAAAGAAAAGAATGACTATATTGCCCCTTCTTATCGGCAAATTCTTTTATTTATTTTGGTTTTCAGTTTAGCTTTATTAATCCGAGGGAAATATTTGGCGGATGGTATTTTTCCCAAGACGACCGATTTGGGGCACCATATTTATTGGGCCAATTACATCAGTATAAAAGGATCTTTACCACATTATTCGGAAAAATTTATTATTGGCGAACATTTATCCTTGGCGGCCATTAATATCATGACGCATATTCCTTATCTCAGTCCCCTTCCGATTCTCTGGTTATCCCTTTTTAATGTTTTGAGTTTATTGTTGCTTTTTGCTCTCAGTTATTATTTGGCCGGGCTTTTTAACAAGCTGTTGAAAAAACTTTTTCAGTCTCTTCCTCGGATTACCGTTTGGGACAGCGCTTTGGCGATTTTTTTTCTGAGTTCAGTTTTTTACGCCATAACTCCTCCGCAAATTAAATTTGTTTCCGGCGGTGTGGTAGGCAATGTGATGGGCAATTTTTTCTTTTTGTTGGCCATCTATTCTTTACTTTTGTTGTTAAAAGAAAAAAGAGTTGTTTTCGCTAATTTGTTTATTATCTCTTTGTTGGTTTTGCTTTATACCCACCATCTTTCCACTTTTGCTTTGCTTTATGTTTTATTAGCTCTTCTGCTGGGTTGGTTAACTTTGCTTTTTGTCTTCCAGGGTCTTAAATTCAAAAGAATTTGGCAGATCATCAAAAAACCTTTGTTTTTGTTTTGGCAACCAACATCTCTCTTTTTGATTTTACTGGGAATTGTTTTTTTAACGATTGTTAGAACTCCCTCTTACTTAAATCCGGGGGCGGTTAAAACGGCTGTAGGCGAGCCGGTAAAATTAACGCGAGTGGGCTTTTCTCTGATGACCATTGTTGATCGTTTGGGAGCTTGGCGTGTCACCTTTGCTTTGATTTTTGTTTTTATTTCCTTCCTGGCATTGATTCTTTATTGGCGCCGTTTTCGGCAGGAACAAAAGAGGCCGAAAGAAGAATTGATTTGGCCATTGGCGGGGCTTTCTTTGTTGTGGCTATGGGCGGGAATTATTTTTTTGATGAGTTGGAAACCGGCTTGGCTGATGGTTGATATTCCTTCGCGGAGGATTATCACCTATTTGACTTTTCCTGTTTCTTTGTTGGCCGGTTTTGGTTTTGTTTATTTCTTGGGCTGGTTGTATAGTAAACTGAACAAGCAGGTGATAACCTGGTGGCTGGTATTTTTCTTGGGAGTTTTATCTGTGGTTGGTTTGGCTCGGGAAATAAACGTCAATCAGCATCGGGAAGTTGAAAATTCGGCGGTAATGCAGACTTATTTGTCGGCTGTTTATTTGGCGGAAAGGACTTCGGCAAAAGACATTATTTTGAAGGATCATCGTTTTCTTCCCGGGGATACTTGGATGAAGCTATTTTTTATGAGAGGCTACCGGTACCCTCTTTCCCGAACCTATGATCGTCGTTATGATGATCCTTATTCGCAACGAGAAACTTGTACACGAGAAATGATGTCCCGACCTTTCTCGGCCGAGGCGGAAAAATGTTTTGCTAAAACGGGAACGAAATATCTTGTTGTCCGGAAAGGTTATGAGGATGTCAATTTTGCCAAAAAACCGGAGTTTCAGCCGGTGTATGTTGGTGAAAACGTGGTTGTTTGGGAAAGATTTGACTTGCCCAAAGTTGCGAATGATTCTGATTACAAGAGTCGCTGATACCAGTATTCATTAATTTGTAAGTTTTTGCTATGTTAAACCGTAAAGAAAAATTGGGAGTCGGATTAGTTGTTTTGTTGTTGATTGTTTTCAGTGGTGTTTTGTTTACTTATGGGAGTAGGAAAATTGAAGAAGCCGGTGAAAAAACGGGATTGACATTGGCTTGGCAAAGTTTGTCCGACAATAGGCAAAAAGATAGCCTGGCGGTGCTGGTACGAAACCATACCGGACGGCGCTTATCTGGACGATTGGAATGGCACTTTTTGAGCGGACAAGGAAAGGAGTTGGGAACGGTTGCCAAAGAGATTGATCTAGCCAGCGGCGCGGAAAAAATTGTTGATTTGCCGGACGGCCAATTAGCGGAAAATTTGACAAAAGAAAAAATTTTGTTGGTAAAAGTTTTTTTAAAAACGAACAAGAAGAAAATTTACTTGGGTAAATGGTTGAAAAAATAAAAGAGGTCCCGTTTATTTAAGACGAGACCCCGTTTGTTTCTCAGGAGATTTTGAATCTCCCGAGAATTTTCCACCCCAGATCTGAAATTCTCAGATACTGGGGCGTGGGATGGCCATTTATACCGATGGCCAGTCCCTTCTTCATCAGTTTTTTGGCCACAATTTTTTCTTCCTCTGACAATTTCTGCCAGAGGAAAGAATTGGGTTTGGTGGAAATTTTTCGCAGGAGCGATAACTGCTCGGCGGAAATTTCCACCTTTCTCCAGTTTTCCATTTTTTTCCTCCTCTCTTTTTGTTTTTGGAAAAAATAATTTTACCTGTATAATATTAAAAGTCAAGTCTAATGGTTAAATAGAAGATATGTCTGAGAAAAAAGAGATTCTACAATCAACTTCAGAAGCGGTTTCCGAAGCAACAGTTTTGGATGATTTTTATCCGACGGAAATTGACAAGGAATTGGCGGTGCGAAAGAAAATTTTATTTGTTACCCGCCCTCTCTCTCCGCCTTGGGATGAGGCCAGTAAAAATTTTGCTTACAACTTGGCTATTAATGTGGCGCAAATTAACCCGGAATTGGAAATTCACTTGTTGACTAAAAGTGATTTGCGAGAATACAATCCCGCTCTGCCCAAAAATATTAGACAACACCCCATTTACACGGTGGCGGAAAACGATATAACTTTTTCGCAAAAATTGCGTTCCTTGTTTTTTCAATGGAAAGCGAAAAACAAGTTTGATATTGTTCAATATTTTTTCACTCCTTCCAAATTAAATACCTGGTTGATTAAAAGGTTTCTTTTACCGAGGCAGAGCAAGACCATTCAGACCATTCCCACTCTGCGGGAGGATCTTTTGACAGACAAGGAAATCAAGAAAAATATGTTTGCCGATTTATTGGTGACTTATTCCGCTTACAGTAGAAATAAATTAAAGGATTTAGGCTTTTCCAATGTACAACATATCTATCCGGGAATTGATTTGGAAAAATTTTCTCCACGCAAAAAATCAGCTAATCTTTTGAGGAAGTCCGGATTAAAAAAAAATGATTTTGTAATGATGTTTGCCGGGGAGTATTCTCGTTTGGGTGGATTGCGAGATGTTTTGGAGGCTTTCGCTCGTTTGGAAAAGAAAATTTCCTCTTTGCGTTTGTTTTTGGCATTACGAATAAAGAATGAAAAAGATGCGCGTCGAAAGGAAATTGTTAAAAACGAGTTGCAAAACAGAGGCCTGTTGACCAAGGTTGTTTTTGAAGATGAACTGGACTATGAAGTAGTGGATATGAGTGAACTTTTCAACCTGCAAGATTTGATGATTTACCCTATTCATAATATGAACGGAAAGTTTGATGTTCCATTGGTAATTCCGGAATCAATGGCTTGTCAGAAAGCGGTGATCTTATCCGATTTGCCTTTGTTGCGGGAGTTTGCCAACTATGACAATGCTGTTATAATCAAGTCGGGTGACAGAAATGAGTTGATTAAGATTGTTGAGGATCTCTATGATAATCCAGCGGAAAGGGAGCGTTTGGCCAGCAATGCTCGCCGTTTCGCCCAAAAAAAATTTGATATCAAATTGGTAGCGGAGGAATATAACGATATATACCAGAGGTTGTAGAAGGGGGAAAGGAATAAAAGAAGAAGCAAAATTAAAAATTAGGAAAAGAAAATGACTAAATTTGAAATAGAAGAAATAAATAAATATAAACAAATTATTCGCCCGCGGGGCAAACAAAGAGTGCCGGTGGTTTTTCATATCTCCAAGGAGTTAATGCCGGATGAACGGACGATTGAGAAGTTGATCAAGGTGGCTTCCAATGAACATGTTTTTCACCATACCAATGCTTTGAGTGATATCCATCGCAAACCGGGTCGGAAGAACCCGTCCGGGACGGTGGTGGCGACCAAGAGATATTTTCTACCTCAGTTGCTAGATACGGCGCCTAACTGCGGGATGCGATTGATGACTACTCCTTTTAGTGAGGATAATTTATCGGAGAAAAAAATAGATGAATTGTTTCGGCGTTTGGTAGAGACAGTGCCGACCAAAGCTTATGTTGGCTCTTGGGTACCTCATCGGGTAATCTTGGATATTTCCCGCCAAGGAAATAAAGCTCTAACTCGCTATTTGGGAATGGATGAAGAAATGAATGAAAATTTCCTTTTCCGCGGGAATATGTTTGGAGAGGAAAAAGTGACTGACAAGGATTTGTTTTCCGCCCTGCCCCGCTTGTTTTTTCGTTTGGCTCAGCTTCGTTTGGGGGTTCTGGGGGCGGCCGGTAATCATTTTTTGGATTTGATGAAAATTGAGGAAGTCTTGGATGAGCGAATTGCCAAAAAATTTTCTTTGCATCCCGGTCAATATGTTTTTTTATTGCATACCGGTTCCGGTTTGTTTGGTCAGTATGCCAGCTATTTTTACACCCCCAAACAAAAGGAACACTTTAGTCAAAAGATGGTTTTGGAATTGTCTCGCTTCACTTTTTTGAATGATAAAGTTGATTGGCATCGCTCTCTGGAAAAAGATTTGCCTCGTTGGGCCAGGCGAGATGAGTTTTATCCGATTGACAGTCAGTCGGAATTGGGTGAAAAATATTATCTAGCCCATCGTGCGGCCGGTAACCATGGTTTTGCCAACCGGACAATGATTCAATTTCATATGGAAAAAGAGATTGAGCGCGTTTTGGGCAAGAAAAAGGCTTTGCGGGTTCTTTACGATATGTCTCATGTTTATATGAACAAAGAAGAACACTTTGGCGAAGAAGTTATTGTTAGTCGCAGTAACACTACCAGAGCTTTCGGGCCGACCAGGATGAAAGGAACCAAATTTGCCGAGACCGGTGAGCCCTTGTTTATGCCCTCTTCTATGAGTACTGACGCTTATATCGGGGTGGGCACGGATGAAAATCAAGATACGTTTTTTTCGGCGGCTCACGGTACCGGGAAAGGGGTAAAGAAGACCTCCAAGGTGCCCAGCAATAAAAAAGAGTTGTTGGAAAAAATGCGGAAGCGAGGAGTAAAGTTGTACAATGCCAAATCAA
Organism: Candidatus Moraniibacteriota bacterium; assembly: GCA_027008775.1. Classification (GTDB taxonomy): domain Bacteria; phylum Patescibacteriota; class Minisyncoccia; order Moranbacterales; family DUUL01; genus JALVDV01. The sequence continues at coordinate 74,006 of JALVDV010000001.1, read as the reverse complement.
AAAAGATTATTGAACAAGATGCCGGACATTACAAAGATCCGACGGTGGCGGTGGAAGGAATGATTGCCAATAAAATCATGAAACCGGTGGCCAGAATGAAGCCGGTGGCGGTTTTGATGTACTAATGTTGTTCTGTTCTATTAAATTTTTTAAGTTTTTCCACTCTCCATGTTCTAAGCGGACAGGTTGAAGATTTTTAAAACACTGCGAACTGATAACCAATAACTGATAATCGAGAATATGCTCACTATTTATAATACGCTTACCAACCAAAAAGAAAAATTTACTCCTTTACACAAGGGCGAGGTTACTTTTTATTCTTGCGGGCCAACTGTTTATGATTATGCTCATATCGGTAATTTGCGTACCTACTTGTTGGCGGATATTTTGAAAAGAGTTTTGGAATTGAATGGTTACAAAGTGAAACATGTAATGAATATCACCGATGTGGGACATTTGACGGCTGATGACATTGGACAAGCTGATGCCGGAGATGACAAAATGCTAAAAGCAATGAAAAGAGAGCGAAAAACGCCGGAAGCCATTGCCTCTTTTTACGAAAAGGCTTTTCGGCGAGATATTGAAAAACTTAACATTGAGAAGGCTGATTTTTATCCGCGGGCGACGCAACATGTGGCGGAAATGATAAAAATTATTCAAACTTTGTTGAAAAAGGGTTATGCCTACGAAAAAAACGGGAATGTTTTCTATGATGTTGATAAATTTAAAAAATATGGACGTCTGTCAAATAAGAAGTTATCTGAGTTGAAGCACGGCGCTCGTTTGGAAGATCATCCGGATAAGAAACATCCTTATGATTTCGCTCTCTGGCTAAAGGCGCCGAAGAATCACCTTTTGCAGTGGGATAGTCCGTGGGGGAAAGGCTATCCCGGCTGGCATATTGAGTGTTCGGCGATGAGTATGCGCTACTTAGGGAAGACTTTGGATATTCATAGTGGTGGCGAGGACAATATTTTTCCTCATCATGAGAATGAAATTGCTCAATCGGAAGCCTATTCCTGCGAAATTTTTGCCAATTTTTGGGTGCATCCACGTCATTTATTGGTGGATGGTAAAAAAATGTCTAAATCTGCCGGTAATTTTTATACTTTGGCTGATATTGTTGAGAAGGGATATTCGCCGATGGCTTTTCGGCTTTTAGTTCTGGGCTCCCATTATCGCTCCAATTTAAATTTCACCTGGACTTCTTTGCAACAAGCGGAAAAAAATTTGCAAAAGATAGAAACTTTTTTAAGGGAAATAAAAAAAATGGCTGAGGAGAACAAGGTTGAGGTTTCCAGTTTTTCTGAGAGAGAACGGAATGAATTTCTGAAAATATCTATTGGAAATGTGAAGCCAAAGCATTGTTTAGATAAGTTTGTTCTGGCTGTTAACGACGACCTGAATACACCCCTGGCTCTCAGTCTGGTTTACCGATTTATTAAAGAAGTAAGAAAGGTACCAAGATTGACTCCCGAGCAAATTAAAGCAATCCTTGTTTTTTGGGAGAAAGTAAACAAAGTGTTAGGATTAAAATTTGATTTTGCTGAAAAAAGTGATTTCAAAAAAATTCCCGCAACGGTGAAAGTTTTGCTTGAGAGAAGGAAAAAAGCTCGTCAGCAGAAAAATTTTCCTTTAGCGGATGAATTACGGAAAAAGATTGAAAAAAAAGGTTATTTGGTGGAAGACACCCCGGAAGGAACGGTGGTAAAGAATAAAATGTGATAAAACTTGCTTTTTGTTGACTTTCTGGCGATAAATGTTATAGTTACGGTTGCCGGTTGTTGGCTGGGCAATTTTTGTTTTTAAAGAATTAAAGGTTGCTTTAGAGAAGTTGCCCGAGATAATTTTCGTAAATTTTTAGAGTTATGACAAAGAGAACTTATAATCCTAAAAAGCGACGCCGTAAAAACAGGCACGGTTTTTTACAAAGATCTAGCAGTAAGAACGGTCGGAAAGTTCTGCAAAGAAGGAGACAGAAAGGTCGCCGGCGACTAACGGTTTAGCATCTTTTTGATGTTGGCAAAAAAGTTTAGATTAAGGAATAACAAGGAAATTAAGGAAGTATTTCGAAAAGGAAGAGTTCTGACCGGGAGATATTTTTTGTTGAAATATCTGAAGAATGAACAAGGTAATTTTCGTTTAGCTGTCAGTATCAGTCCCAGAATTATTACCAGAGCAGTTGACAGAAACAGACTTAAAAGGGTTATCAAGGAGCATTTTCGGCGACAGGCTGGAGATTTGCCAGCAATGGATGTTTTGCTTATTGCCAGGTCGGCCTTGCGAAAAGTTGGTGAAACGGATATCAGAAGAGAAATAGATTGGTTGATTCGGCAATTAAGAAACAAGTAAGTATAGAATTATGAATTTTATTAAAACAATTTTTTTAGTAGGCGTCTTTCAGCCGCTTTATAATATTCTTATTCTTTTATATTTGATTGTTCCCGATTTGGGCGTTGTTATCATTCTTTTAACTTTGTTGATGAAATTTCTTTTGATGCCTTTTACCAAGCATTCCATTAAGGCGCAAAAGAAGATGCAAGAAATACAACCGGAACTGAAGAAAATTCAGGAGAAATATAAACATGATCGTCAGTTGCAAGGTCGTAAGGTAATGGAATTTTATAAAGAAAAAGGTGTAAATCCGGCCGGTGGTTGTTTGCCGATGATAGTGCAGTTAATTTTTTTAATAGCGTTGTATCGGGTTTTTATGCTTGGTTTGGACCCGAATGCTTCCGGCGATTTGTTATACAGTTTTGTAAAGAATCCCGGCCATCTAAATATGATAGCTTTCGGTTTTTTAGATCTGTCTAAGCCAAATATTTTTTTGGCGATTGTAACGGCAATAGTGCAGTATTACCAGGGCAAAATGATGGTAGAAAAACATCAGCTGACAGAGAAGAAGTCAGATGACAAGGATAAACCGGATTTTAGCGCGATGATGCAACAACAAATGGTTTATATGGGTCCCCTATTAACTCTTTTTATTGGAATGAAGTTCGCCGCCGGACTGATTTTGTATTGGTTGGTAACCACTATTTTCATGATAATACAACAGTGGTTTGTTATGCGGGAGGAAGCGGTAACTAAGAATTAGAAGTAATGTTTAAAACTATGATAAACAAAGAGGAGCAGGAAATTATAAAGGGAATAATTCTGGATTTAATAAACAAGATGGGCTTTGAAGCGGAATTGTCTTTGAAGGAAACTTTTTCGGCCGAGAATGAACAAGGAAATCTAGTGGTTGAAATCAGGTCGCCGGAATCAAAGTTTTTAATAGGGAAAAAGGGTTCAACTTTGATCGCCTTGCAACACATTGTTAAATTGTTGGCTAAAAATAAGTTGGGGAAAAGCGTTTCTTTTATTGTTGACGTGGATGGCTACCGACAACAGCACGAGGATTACATTCGTAGAGTAGCCAACGAAGTTGCTCAAGAGGTGGTTATTAACGGGCGCGCAGCTACCTTGGAGCCGATGAATGGCTACGAGAGAAGATTGGTTCATCTGGAACTGGAAAAAAATCCGGAAGTGAAGACGGAAAGTATCGGTGAAGGTGAAGAAAGGAAAGTCGTTATCAGTCCGGCTGGCAACTAGCTTTTTAACTTATTTGCAAAAATACAATTAAATATTTATGTCAGTTTCCAGAAAAATAGCTTTTAACGTGGTGGTGGCCTCTGTTTCCAAAGTTCTAAACACGGTAGTGGCTTTGGTGGGTCTGATGTTAATCACTCGTTATCTGGGACCGGAAAAATTTGGTTTGTATATTACCGCTTTGGCTTTCAGCGCTTTGTTTAACGCTTTGGGTGATTGGGGGTTGTATCAGACGGCAACGCGAGAAATCTCCCGACCGGAAGCAAAGGAAAAGACTATTATTGGAAATGTGATGGCTTTGCGCATTGCAATTTCTCTGATTCTTTCTTTGATTATTCCGGTGGTAATTTATTTCTTACCCTACTCTACCGATTTAAAAATAGCTTTAGTTTTAGTTTTGTTAAGCTATATATTTTATTCTTTTTATCAAGTCCTAATTGGTTTGTTTCAAAAAAGGCTGATAATGTATCAGGTTACTTTGGTGGAATTGTTGGGGAAGATTATTCAAATCAGCCTTGTTTTTTTGGCAGTCAAGTTTGATTGGGGATTGGATTTTATTGTTGCCTCTTTGGTTGTCAGTATGTTGAGCAATTTTATATTGGTTTATTTTCTGTCGCGACGATTCATTGTTTTCAGGTTAAATTTTGACTATCGGAAATGGATGAAATTCCTGAAAGAATCTTGGCCGATTGGCTTGTCGGTGATTGTCACTTTTGTTTATTTTAAGGCGGACACCTTGTTGCTTAAGTCATTGAGTACCGACCGAGCGGTGGGAATTTACGGAGCAGCTTATAAGGTTTTGGAGAATATCACTTTCTTTCCGGGGATGATTATGGGTCTCATGATGCCCATGTTTTCTTTTTATGTTTTTAAAGATGTTCAAAAATTTAAAGAAATCCTCAATGAAAATTTGAAATTATTTGTTATTCTGGTGGTGCCTTTGGCTATTATTACGCTTTTCTTTGCTGATCAGATTATTCAAATTGTGGCCGGCCAAGGTTTTGAAGAGTCGGCCACCGTTTTGCGTATAGTTATTTTTAGTTTAGTTTTTATATTTTTTGGTATGATGTTTGGCAACGTTTTGGTGGCAGCCAAATTACAGAAGGAACAATTACTGGCTCTTTCTTTGGTGGCTCTTTTTAATGTGGTAGCCAACCTGATTTTCATTCCCAAATACAGTTATTTGGCCACTTCTTATGTTTCGGTTTTGACGGAGTTTTTGGTGGTTTTTCTGAGCGCCGGAATAATGTATAAAAAATTGCGCTTTTTGCCAAAAATTGAAAAGGCGCCTTGGGTGTTTTTAGCCGGTTTGGCAATGACAGCTTACATCCTGTTTTTCTATCATTGGCCTTTCTTTTTTCTTCTATTGACCGCTCCGCTGATCTACTTCTTGATTTTGCTTCTGGCCAAAGTTGTCACCAAGGAAGAAATTTTAATGTTAGTTAAAAAATAAAAATATGCGAAACTTAAATCATTTTTTTCTGCTCTTGTTATTGTTTTTGGTCGGCTGGTTGTTATTTGAGATGTTCAAGCCATTTTTGGTGGCCATTTTTTTGGCTTTTGTGTTGTCTCGTCTGTTTGCCGGTTGGTACAAGATGATTTTGGGTCGGCTACGTTCTGAGAGCTGGTCGGCGATTTTGACAGCCACGCTAATATTTTTCTTAATCTTTCTTCCTTTGGCTTTGCTAGGCAAATTGTTGTTAGTTGAGTTATCAAATCTTTATGGTTTGGTGAGTTCAAAGACTTTTAACGAGTACCTTTTGCTTTTTCAGGCCAAGTTAAGTCAATATGACTTTCTCTATAATGATTTGGATTTGAAAAATTTTTTAGATGCGAGCAATATACAGAGTGTCTCTAAGTATGTGGGAAGTTTTATTTTAACTTCTGTCAGCTACTTCTACCAAAACATCAGTCATTTGTTTTTTACTTTGGTAATTCTATTTTTCTCGCTTTATTACTTTTTTAAGGAGGGGGAAAATTTTATCAAGAAAATTTATAGGATTTCTCCCCTACCGGATAACCTGGAGAAGAAATTTATGAGTGATTTTACGGAAATTTCCCGGGCGACGCTAAAGGGATCATTGGTAATCGCTGTTATTCAAGGATTTTTAATTGGGTTATTTCTCTTCTTTCTGAAAATTCCTTCGGCTGTTCTCCTGGGTTTACTGGCTACTATTTTTGCTTTGGTGCCAATGGTGGGAACGGCAGTGGTTTGGTTACCGGTGGCTGTTGTTCTGTTTGTTTTCGGTCGTTTTTGGGAGGCCATTGCGCTGGCGCTTTTTGGAGCTTTAATAGTCGGGAGTGTTGATAACATTCTTCGGCCTTATTTGGTGGGTAATGCTACTCGTTTAAACGCTCTGTTGGTCTTTTTGGCAACACTTGGCGGAATAAAAGTTTTTGGACTGGCCGGTTTTTTATTGGGTCCCATAGTGGTGGTTTTATTTCTAAATCTGTTGGATATTTATCAAATTGAGTTTAACGAGGAACTGGAAGAGTATAATTCTGACAAGACCTGATTATGATAAATGGCAAAGTACGAAAAAGAAGTGTCTTTTGGCACTTCTTTTTCGTGTTTTGTTTTTTTAGTTGTTTTTTATTTACTTTTTTTGATTCGTTTAATGGTTTTTATTAACTCGTTAAACAAAGGGTTTGGCTTTAAAGGCGAGGATGTAAATTCGGGATGAAATTGACTACCAAGCATAAAAGGATGCATTTTTGTCGGTAGCTCGGCAATTTCCATCAGTTGGCCATCGGGAGAGGTGCCGGAAAAAATCAGTCCGGCTTTTTCCAGCTGCTTAATATATTGATTGTTAACTTCGTAACGATGGCGATGTCTTTCGGAGATTTTATTTTTGCCGTAAGCCTTGGCGGCAATGGTTTTTGACTTAAGACGACAAGGATAGGCGCCGAGACGCATAGTGGCTCCGTAAATTCCCTGACGCAGATGAGCTTTTTGTTTTTCCATCAAGTCAATTACTTTGTCTCTGGCGCGAGGTTTTATCTCGGCGGTGTGAGCGTTTTTTAGCCCCAGGACGTTGCGGGCGAATTCTATGACCATTAATTGCATACCGTAACAAAGGCCCAAGTAAGGAATTTTGTTTTCTCGGGCAAAGGTAATGCTGGAGATAATGCCTTCAATGCCACGACTGCCGAAACCGCCGGGGACAATTATGCCGTCATAATCAGCCAACATCTTAACTTTCTTTTTCTCTTTTTCAAATAATTCGGCATCAATCCAATCTATCTGAGGAATCAAATCGTTATTGTAAGATGCATGTTTAATTGCTTCAATAACCGAAATATAGGAATCTGACAAAACACAATCGCCGGTGTTGAAGTATTTGCCAACCACCGCCAGTTTTATCTTGTCTTTAGCTTGGTGTACTTTTTGGACAAATTTATCCCATTGGCGAAAGTCGGTTTTTTCACCGTTTTTCAGACCAAGTTTTTTTAGGATAACTTTGGCAAAACCGTCTTTTTCAAAATTCAAGGGAACATCGTAAATAGATTCCACGTCGGGAGCGGAAATAACAGCTTCCGGTTCTACATTACAGAAGAGAGCTATTTTTTCTTTGCGTTTGTCATCAATTTTCCTTTCACTGCGAGCAATGATGATTTCCGGTTGAACTCCGGCGGCATTTAACAAACGGACGGCTTGTTGAGTCGGCTTGGTTTTCATTTCTCCGATTTTCTGCGGATAAGGGATGTAAGAAAGCATTACAAAAAGAACGTTGTCCGGATCGCGTAGTTTCATTTGCCGGGCGGCTTCCGTGAAAAGCTGATTTTCATAATCGCCGGTTGTTCCACCGATTTCCACAATAACTACATCGGCCTTGTTTTTTTGACCGGCTTTTTTGATTTTATTAATAACTTCGTTGGTGATATGGGGGATTATTTGGACGCATTTCCCTTTGTATTCCAGATTTCTTTCTCGGTTTATGACGGTTTGATAGACACTGCCGGTGGTCATATAATTATCCGGTGGCAAGGTGATGTTTAGAAATCTTTCGTAGTTTCCCATATCCTGATCTGTTTCCAGACCGCTTTCCAAAACAAAAACTTCGCCGTGTTCGGTTGGATTCATAGTGCCCGCGTCAACATTGACGTATGGATCTATTTTCATAACCGTTACTTTGTAGCCGTGGGACTGGATTATTTTTCCAATGGAAGAGGTGGCTACACCTTTCCCGATGCCTGACATCACTCCCCCTAGGACAAAAATGTATTTTGTTTTGGCCATAAGATTAAATTAAATTTTGAAAAACTTAAAAGAGAGCAGATTTGCCCCCTCCTTATTTGATCTGGGTATTTTTATTTTTCGGCTGTTACCGTCAAAGTAAATTCTGTCTTGATATCACCGGGCCAATATACTTCTATTTGGTAACCGCCCAGTTTTTTGATTTTTTCCGATAATTTAATTTTTCCCAATTTTAACTCTATTCCCTCTTCTTCTAATGCTTTTTTAATTTCTTTTTCGCTCAAGGAACCGAAAATCTTTTCCTTCTCAGCTTTTACTTTTAAATCAATCTTCTGCCCTTCTATTTTTTTCTTTTCAATCAGGCTTTCTTGTTTGTTCTCTTCCTCTTTTTGCAGTTCTTTTTCTTTTTCTTTTTCAATTAGGCGAATGTTATTTTCCGTAGCCGGTCGCGCCTTTTTTTGCGGAAAAAGGAAATTACGGGCAAAACCGTCTTTAACATCTATTATTTCACCGCGTTGTCCGATGTTTTTAATATTTTCTGTCAGAATAACTTTCATAGTGATACTTTTTGTGATTATTTTTAACTTGTTCAGGGTTCTCCTTCTAGATTCTTTGTCCATCAAACTTTCCGGATGCTATTTTCTGTTTGACTGAATATTGGAAAGAAAGACCCTAGATAAGTTCTTGCTTTTCAATGCTAGCAAATTTTTCCGGACAAGTCAAAAATCAAACTAGATTTCTAGCAAATTTTTAATTTTGTCGTTTTCCCCAGAGGGACCGACAACAGCCAGATTTAGTCTGTTGTTGACAAAGACTTCAGTGGCAATTTTTTGGATGGCGGTGGCATCTATTTGCTCATATTCGTCCAAAATTTCTCTGAGGGATTTGGTTTTATTATAGAAAAGCTCTTGGTTGCCGAAAAAGGAAGCTTGGGCTTGGATTGTTTCCAATCCCATAGTCAGACCGCCTTTTATTCTTTCCTTGGCTTTGTGCAGTTCTCTCACACCGACTTTTTTCCGCACTATTTTTCTTAACTCTTGAAGAATGATTTTGATCGTTTTCTCAAGATTTTCCGGACCAACTCCCGCTTGAATCAGAAAAAGACCGGAATCTTGACTGAAGTCGTTGTGAGCATTAACATAGTAGGCCAGTCCTTTTCTTTCTCTAATTTCTATAAATAATCGGGAGCTCATTCCTCCTCCTAGAATGACAGAAAGGAGTTCCAAAGCCCGGCGTTGTGGATGATAGAGATCAAAAGAATGAAATCCGAGTATTAAATGGGCTTGGTCGGTTTTTTTAACAGTGAAGCTTAGTTGTGGTTCTTTTTGTTTGATAATTGTTTTTTGCCGGCGAAGTTTTCTTTTCTTTTTCAAAACAGAAAAAGTTTCTTCTATCTGTTTTTTAATTTGAGAGAGATTAAAACTTCCGGCCACCACCAGAACCGATGATTGGGGTAGATATCTCCTTTCTTTATATTCTTTTAAATCTTGAATGCTAAAATTTTTAATATTTTCGCTTGAACCAATTATTTTGCGACCAGCCGGTTGATTGCCGTAGGCCAGTTGGTAAAATTTTTCTTCCACCACTCGCATTGGCTGATCCTCGTACATGGCCATTTCTTGCAAAATAACCCCTCTTTCTTTTTCCAGTTCTTCGGAACGAAATAGTGGAAAAAGGAATATGTCTGAGACAATGTCTAGCGCCAATGAGGAATATTTGGCGGGCATTTTTACCCAGTAAGATGTTTCTTCTTGGCCGGTGTAGGCATTGGATTGTCCGCCCACTCTTTCAATTTCCTCGGTAAGTTTCTTGGGTGTTGGTCTTTTTCTTGTTCCCTTAAAGACCATATGTTCAATAAAGTGAGAAATGCCGCTGGTTTTTAAACTTTCATCTTTGGAACCGACATTGACAAAGATTTGCGCAATGGTGGAGAGAGAGTTTTTTTGAGGCAAAAGCAAGACTCTGAGACCGTTATCTAAAGTATATTTTTCCGGAATTTTCAACATCGTTTTTAAATGTTAGAGTGATATTTGTCAACAAACTTTTAGGCTTGATGAAATAAGGTGGTTCTAAGGAATTACTGAAATATAATAAAACCATTCTAAAGACAATGAGAATGGTTTTATAAAGTTTTACTTGGCGGATAACTAAACGTTTTTCAGTTCGGCCAATAAAGCTTCCTTGGATTGAACTCCCACCAACTGTTTGGCCGGTTGTCCGTTTTTGAAAATAATCAAAGTTGGAATAGACATAATGCCGTATTGTCCGGCCGTGTTGGGGTTTTCATCCACATTTAATTTTCCAACCTTGGCAAAGTCTCCGGCCTCTTTGGCCACTTCTTCAATAATCGGTCCCATCATTTGGCAGGGTCCGCACCAGGGAGCCCAAAAATCAACCAAGACCGGTTTTTCTTTTTCATTAATTACTTCTTCCGTGAAATTAGCATCGGTTAGTTCAATAGGCATTTTTTTATGATAATTATTATTGAGTTTATTTCACGAGGAATTTTTCCACGTGGTTTTGATTATAGCATAATTCTGAAAAAATTCAAAAAATCTTGTTTATTCTTTGTTTGTGAGAGTAATAATTTTGTTATTTCTCAGGACTTTAAAGAGCAATTTTTCTCCGGCATGATGACGGGAAAGTACCTGGGAGAGGTTGTTTTCATAAGTAATTTTTTCTCCATTAACTTCCAGAATAATGTCATTAAGGTGAAGCCCGATTTTTCGTCCGACGGAATTTGCCAGAATAGCCAGGCCGGTTTTCCCCGATGGTTCATAAATTAAAGCGCCATTTGCTACTGGTAGAGAATCCGTTTTTTGCAACTCGGGAAAAATATTCAGGTAGTAAACTCCCAGTTGGAAAGACTTTTCTCCTTCTTTAAATATGTCTGCCAGTTTATTTTTGATATTTTGCAGAGGAATCAAGAAGGAGCGTTCCGAGTTGCCTTTGACTAAGCCGACAAGGTTTCCTTGAAAATCAATACCGGCGCTTCCTTGAAAGTTTCCGGGTAATTTTTCGTCTAGAACCAGGGCGTCGGCGTTTTTGTCGGAGAATAAAAATTCCAAGTTGTTTTTGTTAAAAGAATGGTCAAATTCGGTGATGACTCTTAAAGCAAGATTAATATTAGGCGGACGGTAACCGGCCAAAACAACTTTTTCCCCCTCTTCCAATTTGTCTGAATCGCCGAAAGGGGCCACCGGCAGATTGTCGGCTTTGATTTTCAGGAATAGAAGCTCATTGTAATTGTCAGGGCTGATTTTTGTGGGGATAAACTCTCGACCGTCCCTGAGAATTATTTTTATTTTAGCCTTGCTAAATTTTTCCGGTGGCAAGGCTGTTACAATGGCTCCATCGCCGGAAACTATCAAGCCGGAATAAACCAATTTGTGTTTATTGTATAAAGTTTTATTTCTGCTTGGCAAAATAAAATAGACCTTTACCAAGGCAGGCAAAACTTTTTCAGCTGTTTTTTGGATGGAAAAATTTTCCTTGACCTGGATATGCTCAGTTTTTTTGATGATAATGTTTTGAGGGTTTTTGTTATTTTGCAGTTCGTGCTTTAGAAAAAAGGGATACTGGTTTAATTTGGGAATTATGAAAAAATGCGAAAAAACCGCAACTGAAAAAAATAAAAGCAAATAAAAAATGGAAAACAATACCTTTTTAAACATTTGATTTTATTACTCTATTATTTGCCAAGGAGAGGTGCCGATTAACAGAATTATGAGGATAAGCATGGTTATTATATTAACAACAACGAAGCGTTTAGTCAATTTTCGTTGAATAAAACGCCTGACGATACTCCAGAAAACAAAAAGAATTATAACGGCTGTCATGCCGGTGGTTAGATAACCGAAAGGCCAGAAAGACAAGCCCCAAATTATTTCGCTAACGACGAAGGCAATTAAAAAACTAAAGAACAAGGCCAAACGTTGTACCTGCAGTTGTTTTCTAAAAGCTAACAAAAAAGCAAGTTTATCTCTCTTGCCCTCCCCTTTTTGAGATTGGCGGTAATGCACCTTATAACAGGAAATAAAGCAAATGGTCAGGGAAGGAAAAATAATCAGAAAAGTGGAGGCAATGGTGGTGATGACCAACACCCAACTGTCTATACTGAAGTTCAAATACCAACCGTAGTTGGATGTAAACCAAAAAAAGACAGTAACGATAGTGGCCAGGTTTATCATACTCTGGGCGGTTTGATCGCAGTCATATTTTTTTAAACGATTGGCGCCCAGAAGGGACAGATAATAAATGAAGGTGGCCAGAGCGGTGAATAAAATTCTTTTTTCCCAGCCATCAATCAGGTAAAGAAGATTAAGGGAACCAATACTGAGAAAGAAAGGAATAGCTAAGAATCTCAGCCGTCCGGCCAGAGGCCAGATTAAAAGCAGATTGAAAAGAAACAAAAATAACAGAACGTAAAAATAATAATCTTCTTGGCGGGAGAAAAGAATCAGAGCGCCGGCAAATATCCAACTGGCCAAAAATGCTCTAAGATTGAAAAACATTTTTTCGTGTCACCACTTTTATTTCTTAATCTTTTATTTCTTAATTTGACAATTCATTTAGAATGTCCAGCCAAAAATCCTCATTTTCTCCCAGGTTTTTGGAATATTTTTGAAACAAATTTTTGGCTTGGTTAATGGGAATAAAATTGCCACAGTTGTCCGGGAGATTATCTTTTTCTGTTTGAAAAAAATAAATGTAGCGAAACTCTCGTTTTTTCTCCCAGTCTTGATTTTCTTCTATAATTTTTACCAACCAAGGACGGAGTTCATTTTCATCCGGAGTTTTCTGTAGAATTTGTTCAAGCATTTTGCAAGCTGTTTCCCTTTCTTTTTTCCCTCTTTCCACAAAGCTAAACAAGCCTAGTTGGCAAGTTTGAGTAAATCTATCTGGTAGCCCATTTCTTGTCTTCTTGGGGGAGGTTTTTATTTCCAAAACCTCCCCTGCCGGAGTGTGGATGACCACCAGAACAGTACGATGCCATAAGCCGTGGCGATAAACAACGCTTTCAAACTCAACCTTTCCCAAGGGCAGATTGTTTTCGTTGTAAATATCCAGTAGTCTTTCCATTTATTTTGCTGACTGTTACTTAAAGATTATTTTACCATTCTTAACATCAACGACCACTTCTCCGGATTTTATTTTGCCTTCTATCATCAGAAGCGCCAGTTTATCCAGAACGTATTTCTGAATAGCTCTTTTCAGAGGACGAGCGCCATAGGCCGGGTCGTAGCCCTTTTCGGCCAAGAATTTCTTGGCTTTATCGGTTAGTCTGAGGGAAATATTCTTTTCTTTGAGGCGATTATTTATTTTCTGAATTTGCAAGTCAATAATTTTAGCGATGTCTTCTTGACTGAGAGCCTCAAAAACAATAATTTCATCAAAACGGTTGAGGAATTCCGGTCTGAATCTGGCTTTAAGAACTTCCAATACTTTTTCTTTTAATTTTTTCATATCCACCTTTTTCTTTTCTTTGCGGGCTTTGTTGAATTCTTCAATGATAATATCACTACCCAGATTGGAAGTCATAATAATAATCGTATTCTTGAAATTAACCAACCTTCCTTTGGCGTCGGTTAATCGTCCATCGTCCAAGATTTGCAGGAGGATATTGAAAACTTCCGGGTGAGCTTTTTCTATTTCGTCAAAAAGGATAACACTGTAAGGCCGTCGTCTGATTTTCTCCGTTAATTGTCCTCCTTCTTCGTGCCCAACGTAACCGGGAGGAGAGCCGATAAACTTAGCCACGCTGTGTGATTCCATGTATTCACTCATATCTACGCGAATGAGCGCATTTTCATCGTCAAAGAGAAACTCGGCCAAACTTTTAGCCAGTTCCGTTTTACCAACTCCGGTTGGTCCCAGGAACATAAAGGAGCCTATCGGTCTGTTTTCCTCGGTGAGGCCGGCGCGGTTGCGTCGGAGAGCATTGGCCACTGCTTTAATGGCTTCTTTTTGTCCAACGATTCTCTGGGAAAGAGCTTCTTCCATATGAGCCAGTTTTTCGCTTTCCGTTTCCAGCATTTTATCCACCGGAATTCCGGTCCAACGGGAAACGACTTTGGCCACATCTTCGGCGGTGACTTCTTCTTTAAGAATGGCTCCACTTTTCTTTTGCAGTTCATTTAGTTTTTTCTGGGTTTCTTCAATTTCTTGCTTTATTTGAGGAATTTGTCCGTATCTGATTTCGGCTACTTTATCCAATCGCCCTTCTCTTTCTAGTTGTTCAGCTTTAGTTCTGAGCTCATCAATTTTCTTTTTGTCTTCTTTAATCTTGTCAATCAATTCCTTTTCCGATTGCCAGCGCAGTTTGATGGCTTTTAATTTTTCCTTGATTTGGGCTTTGGCTTTTTTTATTTCTTCCAGTCGTTTTTTGGCTTGGTCGCCTTTTTCTCTTTTCAAAGCTTTTTCTTCTATTTCCAATTTGGTCAGCTCTCTTTCCAGACGATCAATTTCCGTTGGCTTGGATTCTATTTCCATACGCAGAGCGGAAGTGGCTTCATCCAATAAGTCAATGGCCTTGTCCGGCAAGAATCTTTCCGGGATATAGCGAGTGGAAAGTTTAACGGCTGCTTTGACGGCTTCATCGGTAATTCTGACCCCGTGGTGCAGTTCGTATTTTTCCTTAATTCCTCGCAGAATGGCCAATGTATCTTCCTCACTGGGTTCGTCAACATAAACCGGTTGAAATCTTCGTTCCAAGGCAGCGTCCTTTTCAATGTATTTTTGATATTCTTTGAGAGTGGTGGCGCCAATCATTTTCAGTTTGCCCCGAGCCAAGGCCGGTTTAAGCATATTGGAGGCGTCTGCTTGTCCTTCGCCGGCGCCGGCGCCTACTAGGGTGTGCAATTCATCAATAAAAGGGATGTAGTGGCCATTTGATTTCTCTATCTCATTTATCAATGCTTTAAGGCGGTCCTCAAATTCACCACGATATTTGGCTCCGGCCAAGAGGGAGCCCATATCCACTACGATGATTTCTTTGTCTTTCAAATTCTCCGGAACATCGTTGTTAACGATTCTTTGGGCCAAGCCTTCCACAATGGCGGTTTTACCGGTGCCCGGTTCTCCGATTAAAACGGGATTATTTTTTGTTCGACGAGAAAGTATTTGAATAACCCGTCTGATTTCATCATCGCGTCCGATAATGGGATCCATCTCGCCCTTTCTGGCTTCCTCTGTCAGATTAACAGTATATTTTTCAATGACTTGGTATTTTCCTTCCGGATCGGGCGAGTCGGCTTTCTGTCCACCCCTAACACTTTCCAAAACTTCTTTTACCTTTTCTTCGGTGATACCTTGTTCGGTGAAAAGCTGTTTGATCTCGGGATTGTTTTTGAGTAGGCTGAGAAAAATGTGTTCGGTGGAAACATAGTCGTCACCCATTTTTTGCGCCTCTTGAAAAGCGCCTTCCAAAACTTGTCCGACTGCCGGACTGGCGTAAACCTGACTACTGTCAACTTGCCCGGTGAGACGAGGGAGTTTGCTTAAATGTTCTTCTATTTTGTTTTCCAATGAAGTGGTGTCGATTTCCAACTTGTTTAAAATAGTTGGTACGATGGAACCATCTTGTTTAATTAAAGCTAAGAGCAAGTGCCAAACTTCTATTTGTTGGTGTTGGCGCTTGATTGCCTCTTGTTGGGCTTCCTGAATGGCCTCCTGAGATTTGGTGGTAAATTTTTCTAAATTCATTTTTATTTTTTTATTAAATTAAATTATGAATTGTTGCTTTATTATAACACCTTTCCGGAAAATGGCAAAAATTGAAAAAGACGAAAACTGGTCGGAGGCGGGAAATTTAGGTAATAGAAAAGAAGCGCGACAGTGCCAACTTCTCCCGGCAAGATAAAACAGATTCCGGATAGTTCCACGAAGATTCTGCGCCAAACGGGGAAGTTGGAGCTCGGTTGAAAAGTCAAACAAAAAAGATATTCTCTGCTAACCTCTAATCCAAAGATAAAAATATTTCTTGCAGAAAGATAGCTGAAAATTTCAACTTTTTACTTCAAAAATTTGGATAAAGATTGACCATTTATTGTCGCAATAAATCACCAAGGCAACTCTCATCTTTAGAGCTTCTTTTCAAGCCAAAAGGAAGAACGTGTTCTCCTTTTCTCAACCCTGATAACAGTAATGTATTATGATATTATCAATAATATCATAATGCATCACCATATCATAAAGAAGATTGTGAAAGTAAAATGGAGATGGGGTCGAAAATAGAGATGGGAATGAAATAGAGATAAAGACAAAAAAATGAGAGTGGAGATGAAAACGAAAATAAGCTTATTCTCCTTATTATTCATTTAAATGCAATTTCCAAGGGAGAGATGTTAGAAGCTTTGGTTACCGACCGAGATGTAACTTACCCAGTTGACTGGTAGTTTGTTGTTTAGACTTATAGTTTATTGTTGGAATTACAATTTTGATTGCTCTCGGCAAATATTGATTCAACAAATACCAAAGTGTTACCTCTAGGTGTTAACTATACATTTTCTTGACAAATTTTATTCTTGCCCTATACTGAGCGGAACGGTTTTGAACCGAGTACATTTTGTTAAAAATATCATTAAAATAAAGGAGGGATTATAATGAAAAGTTTTGTTGTGTTTTTTGGATTGGTGGTTTTTTGTTTTTTTTGCGGAATTTCTTTAGCCGAGGACAATTGTGAATGTTCTCGGCAACTAGCAAAAGAGTGGTTCACGCCTGTGGGTAGGACCACTAAAATAAGCTTAGGCAGTTTTGAGTTGGTCGTGGATAACACGGCCGGTCCTCGGATTATTTCCGGTCGAGGCGTTCTCCGATATAATATTCCCGGTTCGGCCGGAGAACAATTTTTGGAGATCCCGGCCGGCGATGCCAACGTTAGCCGGCGAAGTCCTATCTGGCTCATCGAAAGAAGCCAGGGGTTTAAAATTGATTTTTATCGCTCCCCCAAGGGAGGGGGAGTTGTTTTAAGGGCTATACGTTTTGAAAAATAGCCCATTTTCTCTGAATCATTGTCCGGATACAATTCAAATGTGAGTTGTATCCGGTTTTTGTTTTCCGGCAGATCGCCTTCCTCATTTATCCTTTTATATTTTGTTCTTAAACAATATCGTAAACAACATCTTTTCTCTCCACTTTAATTTTCCAACCCTTAACTTCAGCAATACTTTTTAATTCAGCGTCGGGATTAAAAGCGATTGGATTTTGAACCAGTTTCAATAAGCCGGCGTCGTTTTGGGTGTCACCGATACCGTAGGAATTTTTTAAACTGAAACCGTGTTTGCGCGTGAATTCTTGCAGAAAACGAGCTTTGTCTAACACCGGGGCTTCCTTTTCTTTTCCGGTATAACGACCGTTTTTTATTTCGTAAACAGTACCAAAGACTTCATTAAAATGCAGGTGTTGTCGGTTGTACTCAAGAACCGCTTCTTGGGGAGAGCCGGAGATGGCAATAATATGGTAACCTTTTTCTTCGAGATATTTAATTAGTCGTTCGGCAAAAATATAAGTTCGTTTTTTGTGGAAAGCCACCATTTTTTTACTGGCTACTTTAACGGTCTCCGCGGAAACGCCTCGGATATTTTTGTTGTAGAGGGAAATTAGGGCGTCGCGATATTCTTGATAGGTGCCTTCGTGCTCCAGCCAGCGCGAATAGAGTTTAACCAAAATATGTCTGACTTCTTCGGGAAAAACACCCATTAAAACCAATTGGTTAATCAACTCAAAGTGCAAGTTTTTGCGAAAAATGGTGCCGTCCACATCAAAGATGGCCAAGGGCGACTTATTTTCTTTGGAGAATTTGTTTTGATTGGCAGCTCTTTTTTTCTTTTTTCTAAAGAAAAACATTTCTTGAATTTTAGTTTTTAGGTTTGTTATCTAAATGGATAACTGTAAATTAAAAAAATTTTGAAACTCGCTTGAAGTTATCTGAATATTTCCAAAGCTTCTTGAAAAAGTTGTTGGCATTTTTTGGTCACAGGACCAACCTTGCCAGTGGCGATTTTTCGGTTGTCTACTTGAATGATTGGTAAAACATCTTTAAATGTTCCGGTTAAGAAAACCTCTTCTGCGGATAATAATTCAGATAAAGAAACAGTTCGTTTGGTCACCGGTAAATTGTTTTGACGGCAAAGATGAAGGAGAAAGTTGCGAGTTGTGCCGGGCAAAATATCTTCAGCCGGAGTAATCAGCTCTCCATTTTTTACCAGAAAGATATTACTGGTGGCTCCTTCCAATATTTTCCCCTGATGATGATATAAAATTTCCACTGCTCCCGCCTCCTTCTTTTTGTTTTGATTTTTAACGGCAGTGATGTAATTAAGCGTTTTGATGTCCGGTAAGAATCTTTGGAACTCCACAGTAATAATTTTGGCCCCTTTTTGAAAAAATTTTGGTGCGGGGGCAACTTTATTCAAGTGCCCTAAAAAAATAATAACTGTCGGTTGTGAATTGATTGAGAGACCGTCGGCGGAAGGACCTCCGGTGACTATTGTTTTTATATAGACATCCCGGCTGTTGCCCTTTTTAACTTCGGCGGGCGTAATGTTGTTTTTTTTAAGTAAGGTTTGGACGGTTTGGTTGAAGACGGGCAAATCAAAAGGTAGCCTTAAGTCTAAAAGACGACTTGATTTTCTTAATCGTTGAAAATGCTCTTTCAATAGAAATGGATGTCCGCCCACTGTTTTGAAAACATCAAAAATACCGTAACCGCGAGTGAATCCCAAATCGTTAACTTCTATTTTTAATTCCCGGGAAGGAATTATGGCGCCATTTTTATAACTGAATTTCAACATTTTTTTATCTTTTAATTTAATCAGCGACCGAGGCGTCGTTGTCGGCGGGCAAAATCATGAATGGCTTTTTTTAGCTCTTTGGCGCCGAAGTCGGGGAATTTGGTTTCGGTGAAATAAAGCTGTGAGTTTTGTGTTTGCCACATTAAGAAGCCGGCGCTATTGTGCGGGTCGCCTTCTATGCCGGTGCGAATCACCAGGTCAACTTCTTTGACCGGTTGGCTGAGAAGATGCTCGGCAATGGTTTTTTTGGTGATTTTGAGACCGCCCTTTTTGATTTTTCTAGCTATATTTTTGACAGCCATCAAAATATCGTCATCGCCATTGTAGGCTAACAAAAAATTTAGATTAAAATTGCGGTGATTTTTGGTTTCCTGTATCCCCCTTTTTAACAGTCTGACTAATTTGCCAGGCAATTGTTCTTCCCAACGTCCAACGATGTTTATTTTAATTTTTTCTTGAAAAATTTTTTTGCTTTTGAGTAATTTCTGGAAATATTTTTCATAAATTTCCAACAAGGCTTTTTTTTCTCGCCAAGGGCGTTTTTTTAAATTGTCCGCTGACGACCCCCAAAAAGTTACATTCTTAACCCCGGCTTGAAAGGCGGTGTTGAGGATTTCTTCAAATCGTTTAGCTCCCTCATAATGACCTTCCCAGGGCTGTAGTTGTTTTTCTTTAGCCCAACGTCGGTTGCCGTCGGGAATAATGGCGATATGTTCGGGAATGTTATCTTTCATTTTTACTGAGTTTAAAATTTTTAGTTATTTTTTTACTAAATCTCTCTCTTGATGATGTAATGAGCAATTCCGCTAAAGAAGATTTTGGCTTCTTGGTTGTGAAATTTTATTTGCTCCAAAGCGGAAAGAGCTTCTTTAACAAGTTCTTCTCCTTTATGCAGGGAATAATCAAGGGAACCGCTTTCTTTTATTATTTGGCGAAAAATGTTGAGGTCTGTCTGAGAAATTTTTTCTTTACCAAGGAGGCCGTTAATAATTCTTTTTTGGTGGGGAGTGCCTTTTTTTAGAACATAATTTACCAATAGAGTTTGTTTACCCTCGCTGATGTCTGAGCCGACCGGTTTGCCCAGTTTTTTTTCTTCGCCAAAAATACCCAAAATATCATCGCGAATTTGAAAGGCTTTACCGACGGCCAGTGAATAGCGGGTAAAGTTTTCTTGCATCGTTTTGTTTTTGTTGCCGGCCAAGATGCAACCCATTTGGATAGGACCGGCAAAAGTGTAGTGAGCGGTCTTAGCTTCCTGGACGCGTAAAATTTCTTTTTCGGAGACCTTGCTTTTAAATTCCAATGTAATATCTCTAATTTGCCCGGGGATCACTTCGTACACAATATCTTGTAATTTTGTTAAAGCTTTCAGGATGGTTT
This sequence comes from Candidatus Moraniibacteriota bacterium, assembly GCA_027008775.1. GTDB lineage: Bacteria > Patescibacteriota > Minisyncoccia > Moranbacterales > DUUL01 > JALVDV01. The sequence continues at coordinate 54,044 of JALVDV010000001.1, read as the reverse complement.
TGGCGGGAAAATCGGCTTGGAAAAGAACTTTGTTTCCCAAGGTGTAGCAGAGGTCTCCAATAACGATGGCCAGTGATTGTCCGTAGTGTTCGTGGTCTTTGTCGGGGAAATATTTTTGGGCTAATTTGCGATATTTTTCGTGGATGGTGTCCTGGCCGTGTCTCTTGTAGTCACGATCCATAATGTCATCATGAATTAAAAGAAAGGAATGTATCAATTCAATGGAAAGAGAGGCTTTTTTAATGGCCAAGCTGCTGCGTCGTCCGGAAGCTAGGTAGGCATAGTACAACAAGGCCGGGCGCAGCCTTTTTCCGCCGGCCAAGACAAATTTTTCTATTGACTTTACCGATTGCCAGGCAACCAAGTCGGTTTTTTTAGCTTTGTTTTTCTCTTGCCTAAAATACTCAAGTAAAAGTTTGTTAACGGTCTGCTGGTATTTTTTGAGCAACTTTAGAGCCTTTTTTTCTACGGACATAGATACCGGACTTAAAATGTAAACAAGGAAAGCCAAGCAGTTGGCTTTCTTACGGTCTCCTCACTTCACTTCGTTTCGTTCGTAGCCCGTAGGGGAGTCGAACCCCTGTTACCGCCGTGAGAGGGCGGCGTCCTAACCACTAGACGAACGGGCCTTAAGACTGACTAATCGTACTATATAATATTTTGAAAGTCAATCAAATACGGGCAAAAAACAACAAAGATTAAAAAATTGTTTTTTTGGTTTTTACTCTTGTTATTATCAGCGAAAATATTCAACAATCAGAAAAAAGTATGGATATCTTTGATGATTACGGCAATCATCAAGATAAGTAAAATAATGAAACCGATGGTGTTGATTCGCCCTTCCAGTTTTTGATTGAGGGGGCTGCCTTTGATTTTTTCTATTAGCAGAAAAAGAATTCTTCCGCCATCCAAGCCGGGGAAAGGCAAGAGATTGATAACAGCCAAGTTAACGGAGAGCATAGCAACAAAGCGAAGCAGAAAAGACAGTCCCACCCGGGCAGCTTGACCGGTCATTTTGGCAATACCGATAGGGCCGGTAATGTCCCCGGCCAAATGTTGATGAGTAAAAGGGCTGGCAATTAGTTTGCCCAAGAAGACCAGGATCAGGACGGTCATACTGACAGTCTCCTGAAAACCAAGTTTGAGAGATTCCCAAGGGTTGTAACGAATCAGTTTGGTTTTGGCCAAAGCTACACCGATTGCGCCCGTTTCTTCATCAGTGGGATTGTCCTCTTTAACTGTTAAAGTTTTAATTTCTTGTTGCTGAGGGTGTTTGACTTTTACTTTGACGGTTTGACCACGATGTTTTTTGGAGAAATTAACAAAATCTTCTATTTTTTTTATCTTTATTTCTTCCCCACTGGGGCTGATGACAGCAAGGATTTTATCACCGATTTGGAAACCGGCTTGAGCGGCCGGGCTTTTGGGGGAAACCATAATGACTGTAACGGGAAAGTTAAGATGTTCGTTGTTGTCGGTAATAAACTTGGGGACCCCCAACCAGAAAGAAAGACTGAAGAAAACAATAGCCAGGAGAAAATTCATCAATACTCCGGCTACCAGGATTTTAAACCTAACCCACAGGGGTTGATTACTGAAACTGCGCGGGTCATTCTTGGTTTCCTCTTCCCCATTTTCGCCGGTGATTTTTACAAACCCGCCAAAAGGTAAAAGGTTGATAGAATAAATGGTTTCTTCTTTGTTTTTAATTTCTTCACTAATTTTTTTATTACCGAAGAGCCAACGTCGTTGTCCTTTTTTGTCCTTATAAGTACCAACTAGACGAGGAGGAAAGCCAAAACCAAATTCTTCCACTTCCACCCCGTTTCTTTTGGCTACCAGAAAATGGCCCAATTCGTGGGCCAGGACCAGAATCCCTAAAACCAAAAAAAATATAACTATGGTCATTCTTTATAGCTAGATAATCTTTTATTAGACTGGACAGTTAGACTGTCATTATTTCCTCTTCTTTTTCTTTCTGGATTTCTTCCACTTTTTGATTATATTTGTCAATGATTTTCTGTAATTCTTTTTCTTGTCTGATTTTTTCGTCTTCGCCGATTTTACCTTCTTTTTCCTCTTTTTCTATACTTTCTTTATATTTCTCTCTAATTTGTCTGATCTTTATGCGAGCTTCCTCCGCTTTTTGTCCGACAAGTTTGGCTATTTCCTTGCGTCTTTCTTCCGTAAGAGCGGGAAAAGTCAAGCGAATAACCTCCCCGTCGTTAATCGGAGTAATTCCCAAATCGGACTCATTGATTGCTTTCTCAATATCCACCAACGAATCCTTACTCCAGGGAGAAATTACGATAGTGCGAGCATCAATAGCGGAAATATTGGCCGCCTGTTTTAAGGGTGTGGGCGCGCCAAAATATTCAATGATTAAATCTTCCACCACTTTTGGATTGGCGCGTCCGGTGCGAATGTTTTTCAATTCGTTTTGGAATTTTTCAATGACTTCCGACAATTTTTTTTCAAGTTCTTGCATATTTTTTACTTAAATATTTTAAATAAATATTAGACAAATCGTTGCCCAGGTCAAGAAGGTATCCGCTTAGAAGGGTAACAAAAACTTTCCCCAACTACCCTTTTCAATGGGATGGGCCAAGCCCATATAGATGATTTGCGGATTGCTTGCACTGACTACAAAAGAGCCGACAGACCACTTGATTTTCAAGGGAATGACTTCCCAGTCCTTCCCCCGATTGAGAGATTTGTAGAGGACTTTGCCGGCCAAGATGTAAATGGTGTTGGGATTGCGCGGGTCAATGGTAATGTAATCAGCAGTTGTTTTTCCGGGGGGCAGGAGCGTATTGACCAATTCATATTTTTGACCGGCATCCTTGCTGACTTTCAAACCTTGCCGGGAGAGAATGTAGAGAACTCCTTTTTCTTGCGGACTGACAGTGGCGTAATAAATTGCGCCGAAACTTGTTTTGGCCATTCGGTTGGAATTGTTAAAAGTTTTTCCTTGGTTGGTAGAAACAAAAACTTGGTTGGCGCCGGTGATGTAATAAATAATATTGTTATCTTTTTTATCCACCAAGATGAACCTAATCGGTTGCTTAGCCCAGGCCAGTGTTTGCCATTCTTTGCCCCCGTTGACTGACTTGTAAACTCCGCCGGTGGAGTCTCCGGCATAAACTATTTCCGGGTTATTCTCATCCAAGATCAGAGCGGAAATCTTAGGCACCAGGTTGTTTCTTTGGGTGAGAAGCCTTTGCCAGTTGATACCGCCATCTTCCGTTTTGAAAAGAGCTCTTTCTCCCTTTTGGTCATCGGCAATAATATAGATGACGTTTTTATTGTAGGGATGCAGCTCTATCTGATAGACGCGACTAAAACCATTTTGGCTCTTAGCCCAAGATTCTCCGCCATTACTTGATTTATAAATACCATTCTTATCCGTGCCGATATAAACAAGGTTGGCGTCATTTTTGTCAACGGCAATATCCAAAACGGAAAAGCGGGAGATGTTCTTTTCGGCATTGATTTTATTGATGGGAACAAAAGTGTGTCCAGCGTCTATTGATTTGTAAACGCCACCATTGCCTGAGACTTTTTTGCTTTTTTTCGGACTGCAGCCGGAAAAAGAAAGACTGACAAGTAATAAAATGATTAGAAAATATTTTGTCTTCATTTTTTATTTTTAAGATAATTGTTGTCTTGATTATAGACCAGCCCGGTTGAACTGTAAAGAAGCTCTTTATTTTTTGGGAAAACGGTGCTAGTTTGATGATGGTAATAAAGTTTTTCGGATTTATGAGAATTGGCGAGTTTAAGAAAAGATGGTTGCCAAAATTGAAAGAAGCCAGGGAACTTGATTTGTTGTTGGAATTTGTTTTAGGGAAATCGGCGGAAGAAATCGTCTTAAGTAACAATCTCTTACTGAAAAAAGAAGAGATTGTCACTTTGGAGAGAATGTTGTCGGAGTTGTTAGCGGGCAAACCTTTGGATTATATTATGGGTGAAAGATATTTTTATGGCGAGCGTTTTAAAGTTGATGAAAGCACTTTGATTCCCCGGCCGGAAACGGAAATTTTGATAGAATTGGCGGGTGAGAAAATTTTACGTCAGCTCAGAGATTTACTAGTAGTGGATATTGGCACCGGTTCCGGGAACATTGTTATTTCTTTGGCTAAAATGTTGAAAAAACAAGGAATTTCTTGTTCCGAGAATAATATAAAATTTTTGGCCACCGATATTTCTCCGGTAGCTTTGGCTATGGCCAGAAAAAACGCTTCGCTCTTAGGTGTTTCCGAGGTGGATTTTTTAAAAGGAGATTTGCTAAAGCCTTTGGAGGCGATTTTAGCAAAAACTTCAGCGAACATTTTTTTGCTAGCCAATTTGCCCTATTTGAGCGAAGTTGTTTATCACAACACTGCTCCCAAGGTGAAAAAATATGAACCAAGATCAGCTCTTTTATCCGGTCGGGACGGTTTGGATCATTATCGTCGTCTTTTAAAGCAACTAAAAGCCGGAGAACAAAGTGGTTGGTTGAGAAAAAGAAATATTTATTGTTTTTGGGAAATTTCTCCGGAGCAAAAAGATAACCTGACAGGAGAAATCGCAAAGACATTTCCGAAAGCGGAGATTGTCGCTCATAGAGATTTGGCTAAGCGGTGGCGGATTATTGAGTGGGCGATGAAAGCAAAATCATAATTTTTACATAAAAACCTCGGTTACAAAACCGAGGTTTTTATCTTGTCGAAATACTCCTAAGAGTTACTGTCCGCAACCTCCGCCACTGCCGGCAGTGGCGGCTTGATTACCAAAGCCGGGACTGGGAGTTTGATTGGAAAGTTTAGTTTGACATTCTTTGGGAGGATTTTTAAAGCCGCTACAAATAGCTTTAAGGAGGCTTTGAGGATCGCGACCGGTGGTTATTCTTTCGCCGTTGATAATTAAGGTGGGTGAACCCTGAACGTTATACTTTTTATTATCCTCTCGATCTATTTTAAAACCGGGAAAACGTCCGTTCCAAGTGCTTTTGTCATTGTAATCTTTGCTGACGGTAAATTGTTTGTCAGTCTCCCGGATACATTGCTCCAATTCGGCTTGTCCATTTTCCGATTTACCAAGATGGAAAAGAGATTTAAACCAATTAATTACTTTTTGGAACCAGGAAGTGGGAGTTTTATCTTTTTCATTTAGTTTAATTTCCGCTAAACACTTTTTAGCATTACCCTCTTCCAAAAAACACTTCAGATAGTCGGTGAATTTTTCCGGGGATTGTTTCTGCAAGCAGTGCTGTCTAAGATTTTCATCTAGCTCCTTTTTGCCATGCATAGCGTAATCAACAAATTTAATTTGGGCGTCTATTTTCCCCTTGAGTAAATCTAAGACCGGCAAAATTCCCTTTTCTATTTGAGTGCCGTAGGGACAGTAACTCATAACAAACAGTTCAACCTTCGGTCTGTCGGTCTTTTTTTCGGGACTGACCGCTGTTTGTTTTTTATTGGCGGCTACAATTTTTTTGTATTCATCCAGAGTAATGACACCAAAGGCCAACTTGCGTCCGTTGAGACTAAGATATAACGGCTGAGATTGTCCGGCTAAAGAAATGTCTAAATAATAAAGACCATCTTTGACGGTGACGCTTTTTATTTCTACGGGAACTTTTTGAGAGAGTAAATATTTTTCAATAAAGTTTTTGATTTGTTTTTTGGTTTCTTCGTTGATAGTTATTTGTTTTTGACCATTGCTTTGACCGATTTGTTTTAGCTTACCCTTGCTGATTTTGGCCAAATCAATAAACTGAGAAACAATTTTCAGGGACTTGGTTAGATAGAATGTTTGCTCTTCGCCGTTTAAATCCAAGGTGACTTTTAGGAGACCATTATCATCTTGGATGTCTTTTATTTTAACTTTGTCAGATGGTAAATTAAAAAGGTCTTTGCTGTTTTCTTTAATAAATTTTTGCACTGCTTCTTTCTCGCCAACACTAACGGCCAGGACAGTTTTGTTATTTGGTGAAGCGACAAGAAAAAGAGACAGGGTTAATAAAAAAATAAAGGGAAGAGAAATTTTTTTTAGGAAATCATTCATGGTTTTTGTTTTTTTATTTTTTAAACTTAAGCTTCTACATTCTAACACTTTAGGAAGAAATAGACAAATTCTTATTTTTTTGCGAGACAGCTTTAATGCAACAAAAAACGGCTTAGCCGTCTTTTGTTATGGGAAAATATATCTGGTGCCTAATTCTTTTTAACAACCGGTGCGACAACCTTCAACATTGGCGACAAATTCTTGGCGATCGGCGTATTCGGCTCGTTTACCTTCATTCCATTGATCTATGGGGCGAATGTAGCCGACAATGCGAGAGTAGACTTCACAAGGTTGAAAGTTGGTCAGATTTTCATTTTTAGCGTAACAGTCAGCGCATTTGTAGAAAGTCCCCTTTTCCTCCAAATTGTAAATAACCGCTTCTTCTCCTTCTTTCAATTCTCGTCCGCAGTCGTGACAAACAATTTTTTGTTTGGTTTTCATTTTTTTTTGTTTTTAATTATTATTTTTTTAAATTTTATTTCTTGTTTGAGAAAAGGCGATTTCCCTTAGAAATCATTCTATGGTAATTTTTTGCGGTTTAACTCGTTCCGCTTCGGCTACACATTTGGGGCAAACCTTGTGCTCTCCCTCTAAGTAGCCATGGATGGGACAAATACTGAAGGTGGGGGTCAGGGTGAAGTAAGGCAGGCGATAGTTGGTGGTAATTTTTTTAACCAGTTCTTTGGCAATTTGCGGATCGTTGATTCTTTCTCCCAAAAAACCGTGCAAAACCGTTCCCCCAGTGTATTTTGTTTGCAAATTGTCTTGTAAATCCAAGGCTTCAAAAATATCATCGGTGAAACCGACCGGTAATTGGGAGGAATTGGTGTAATAAGGGGCGGCTCCTTCTTTTTCCACTGCTTCTTGATTGGCAAAAACAATGCGAGGAAAGCGTTTTTGATCTTTGAGGGCCAGACGATAGGAAGTTCCTTCTCCGGGAGTGGCTTCCAGATTATAAAGATTGCCGGTTTCTTCTTGGTATTCAATCATTTTGTCACGCATATGTTCCAAAACTTCCTCGGCAAAAGCTACACCTTTTTTGCTGGCGGTGGTTTCTCCCATAAAGTTCAGGATACTTTCATTCATACCGATTAGGCCGATAGTGGAGAAATGATTAGCCCAGTAGGCGCCTCTTTTTTTGAAGATGGTATCCATATAGAAACGAGAGTAGGGATAAAGTCCTTTGCGAGTAAGATTTTCCACTACTTCTCTTTTGATTTCCAAACTTTCCTTGGCTATGTCCATTAACTTATCCAGTCTTTGAAAATAATCTTTTTTGTTACGGGCCAGATAACCGATGCGAGGTAGGTTAATAGTTACTACACCGATGGAGCCGGTCAAAGGGGCGGCGCCAAACAATCCCCCCATTCGCTTGTGAAGTTCACGGTTATCCAATCTAAGCCGACAACACATACTGCGGGCATCATCGGGATTCATATCGGAGTTAACGAAGTTGGCAAAATAAGGAATGCCGTATTTGGCAGTCATTTCCCAAAGGGGATCTAACTCCTTGTCGTCCCAATTAAAATCTTTGTCTATGTTGTAAGTGGGAATGGGAAAAGTGAAAACTCGTCCACTGGCGTCACCTTCGCTCATAACCTCCAAAAATGCTTTGTTTAACATATTCATTTCCTTTTGGAAATCTTTGTATTTTTTGGATTTAACTTCTCCGCCGACAATAACGTTTTGCTCGCGATAGTTCTTTGGCACCTGTAAATCCATGGTCAAGTTAGTAAAGGGAGTTTGAAAGCCGACACGGGTGGGAACGTTGAGATTGTAGATAAATTCCTGCATAGCCTGTTTAACTTCTTTGTAGTTCAGTTTGTCGTAGGCGATAAAGGGAGCCAACAAAGTGTCAAAATTGGAAAAAGCTTGGGCGCCGGCCGCTTCCCCCTGGGTGGTGTAGAAAAAGTTAACTATTTGTCCCAAGGCGGTTTTAAAATGTTTGGGTGGAGCGCAGGAAATTTTGCCGGGGACACCGGTGAAACCGCGAGTTAGAAGATCTTGCAAGTCCCAACCGCAACAGTAGGCGGAGATTTTATCCAAATCATGAATATGAAGATCGCCCTCTTCGTGAGCTCTTTTTATTTTTTTATTATAAACTTGATCCATCCAATATTTGCCGCTGACGATGGAGGAAATGTAATTGTTGAGACCTTGCAAAGAATAGGCCATATTGGAATTTTCTTTAACTTGCCAGTCGGCCTCGCTAAGATAGTTGTTCACCAAAGCGACAGCGTCTTTCAAGGAGGCTTCCGTGTCTCTGATTTTGCGGCGGTTTTCTCGGTAAAGAATATAGGCTTTGGCTGTCTCGGCAAATCCCATCTTAATCAGAGCTTTTTCCACCCGATCTTGGATTTCTTCCACGCTGGGCAATTCGTTTTTAAAATTCTGATTGAGCAAGCGAACAACTCTTTGAGAAACCCGACGGGCTTCTTTGATGCCGCCCTCTCCCGTTTCTTTGAAGGCTTTGTAAACCGCTTCGGTGATTTTTCCCTGACGAAAAGGGACTACATCCCCGTTGCGTTTAGTGATGTTTTTGTGTTTACTAATCACTCGCTGTCTTTTCTTTGGGTTGTCTTTTTTCATTTTTGTTTGTGTAAAAACTTTATTTTTTACCTTTTGTTTATTTAAGAAATCGTCAATCATCAGATTTTGCCAACCTCTTTGACAAATCGGCGTCCACTACCGAAAGATTTAAAAACCGAAGCGTAGCGCAGATAGGAGACCTCATCCATTTTTTGCAAACGACGCAAAATAATTTCGCCAATTTTTTTACTTTCAATTTGTTTTTTGCCCTTAGCAAAAATCTCTCCCTCCACCTTCCTGATTAGATCATCCAACTGATGTTTTTTCAGTCTTTTGTTAGTGGCAATGGATAAACTTTGTTTTATTTTTTCCGGACGATACTCTTCTTTGTCCCCGTTTCTCTTAATAACGGTCAGCTGGAGAATTTGAATGCTTTCTTTGGTGGAAAAACGTTGCCGGCAATGCAGGCACTCCCGACGCCGTCTGATGACCCGACCATTTTGCAATTTGCGAGAATCCAAAACTTTTGTTTCCGGATAGTCGCAGTAGGGACAAAGCATTTTAACAATTTTTAGCTATAAAACACAATATCTAGTGGTTTGACTAATGTTTCCCCCACTAGATATTTTAACACCCTTTAGTGTACTCGGAAAAAAATTTTTGTCAAACAAAAAACTGTTGATAACTCACTTATTATTCGCTTTACGCAAATCAACTAACTGCCCTTCAATGCTTACTTGTCCATTCCAAAAGTTCTTTTGCAAAGCATAGACAATGTCAATTTTCTCTCCCGGCTTTAAGCTGTTGATTTCTTGGCTAGGTAGCTGTTCGGAAAAATTAAACATAATTAAAGGTAGAATTTGTTGCTGCTTATTATTTTGACTAACCCAAATTTTTAAATGTTGTTCTTGTTTTCCTAAATATTTGATTTGCTCAATTTTAACTTTGTGGGAAAGAAAGAGAGGTTTTTCGTTGCCGATGCCAAACGGTTCAAAAAGCGACAACTCTTTCAGAAGCTTTTCGTTTATTTCGGAAAGAGCTAACTCTTCATCAATAATTACTTCTTTTTCCGTTAAAGAAAGGTTGGCTTGACTGACTATTTTAGCGAATTTTTGACGAAAAGTCGGTAAATTCTCCCTGAGGATCGTCAGGCCGGCTGCTTGGGCGTGACCTCCGAATTTTTCCAACAGATGAGCTAATTGTTTTAGATTTTCCACCAGGTTAAAACCGGAGACGGAACGACAGGAGCCTTTGAGGTATTCATTTTGTTCTTGGAAAAGAATAACCGGTCGGTGATATTTTTCCGCCAAGCGACCGGCTACCAGGCCGACAACGCCTAATGACCAATGAGGCGAGCTGTCAATGATAACCGCTGGTAAATTATTTTTATCAAGCTTATTTTCAATTTCTTTGATGATAGCGCTGGTGGTTTTCTGTCGCTGTTGATTCTGTTCTTCAATTTCCAAAGCCAACAGGCGAGCGCGCGCGCTTTCTTTTGCCGAACATTTCAATAATTCATAGGCCAGGCTGGCATGATCCATTCGGCCGGCGGCGTTCAACCGGGGCGCGATTTGGTAACTGATCTGTTCGCCAGTGGGTAGGTTGTCTGCGCCGATATTTATTCTTCCCACTTGAAAAAGTTGTTTCAGGCCTGTCCGTCTGGTCTTAGCCAAAACTATTAAACCGAATTTGGTAAGGGTGCGATTTTCCCCGAGTAGGGGCACGCAGTCGGCCACACTGCCTAACGCCACTAAGTCCAACAACCATTTTAATTGTTCTTGATTATAGTCTTTTATTTCAGTAGCCAGAGCCTGAATCAACTTAAAAGCAACACCAACGCCGGCCAGCATTTTTTCCGGATAAGGATCTTTTTTCTTTTTGGGATTAATAACAGCCAGAGCTGAAGGTATTTTTTCCAGAGGCAAATGGTGGTCTGTTATGATAGTTTCCAAACCTTTTTTCTGCGCGTATTTTACCTCGTCCAAGCTGGTTATACCGGAATCAACGGTAATGATCAGACTGGCCCCCTTTTGTTTGATATAATCAATAGCTTGCTTATTAAGACCATAACCCTCTTTGTTGCGGTCCGGCAAATAAACAAAACTCTCCAGTCCGATTTGCTGAAAAAAATCAAACAAGATGCTGGCGGAAGTGATGCCGTCAACATCATAGTCGCCAAAAATGCAAACTTTCTCTTTGCGTTTACGGGCCTGTAGAATACGCCGGACAGCTTTATCCATATCGCCGAGCAAACGAGGATTGTGAAGATCGCGCTCATAATCGGGATAAAGAAATTCTTGTTGCTTTTGTCGGTTATTTATTCCCTTTTTTACGAGCAATTTCTCTGTAGCCCTCTCCAATTCTGGGAAAATTCTTTCGCTAATTTTTCGGCTGTTTTTCAATGACCATTTTTTCTTCATGCTATCGTGCGGTTTTAGAGATATTTTTTGTGACAGACCGGGCAAACAATATTGGCGGTGATGGTTTTATCTTTATTGATGTGCAATTTGATAGCCAAATCAGAACCGTCATTGGTACATTTAAAATTGCTACCCAAGTGAAAATCATTAATAAAATCCTGGGCGTCCAAAGCATAAGGATCTATCTTGAAATAATAATCCCCTTGTTTGATGGCGCGGGATGTTCTTTGAATAATTTCCTCCGGAGAAATAACGCCTTGAGGCAAATAGTCTTTGGCGCCGGTTTCTTTGAGAATTTCCTCTTTTTCTTCTTCGTTGCTAACGGTATCATAAAAGACAACAGGCACATCCTTGAGAAAAGGATCTTCATTTTTTTTCTTGATTAGGCTGATGCCGTCCAAGCGAGGCATATGCAATGCGGTGAGAATCACATCAATACTTTCATTCTTGGCTTTCATCAAGGCATCAATGCCATCCTCGGCTTCAATAACCTCAAAACCGCTTTTTTCAAAAATAGCTTTGAGCATCTCCCTGACTTCCGCTTCTGGTTGCACTATCAGTATTTTGTTGGTGGCGCTGAGATTTGTGAGCATAATCTGATTCTTTAATTGTTATTTTGTAAAAAAATTTTAAAATCAACTATGGTGGCTGGTTCTTGTGGGTAAAAAAAGATTGGGTTTATATCCACCGCAATAATATCTTCTCTCTCCTGAGCCAGGCGAGCAAGTTTTTCGGCTTCGGCAACAATTTTTTCCGGGTCAATTTTTTCTTTTTGCAATATTAAAGCCAACTTGGAGTTTTGTAATTTCTGAAGCATTTTTTTTGGAGAAAAATCGTTGACGAGAATTATTTTTTCGTTAAATATTTCCGTATTGATACCGCCCAGACCGATAATGATAACCGGGCCAAATTGGACATCTCTCTTCATTCCCAAGATAATTTCCAAACCCTTTTTTACTTGCGGTTGAACAATAATTGTTTGTCCGGGAAATTTCTCTTGCAGTTCTTGCCAGGCGGAAATCAATTCCGCTGGAGAAGCGATACCGGTGAGAACAGCTCCTTCTTTGTTTTTGTGGATTATTTTGGGACTGTCCACTTTTAAAACTACCGGGAAATTTGTGGTTTGGCTTAGTTGCTTTAGTTCTTTTTCATCTTTGATTTCTTGGGCGGGAATGATATTGAAGCCGAAGCTTTGCGCCAGGGCAACACTTTTTTTGTAACTTAGCAGTTGTCCGCCTGTTTGGCTTGGGGTGGTGATAGAATCTTTTTTCCGGCGGTCGCCAAGTGTGCCAAGTTTATTTTTATTTAGAAGGGCCAGATTTTGGATTAAATTCAAGGGAAAAGTGAAACAATCCCGATCGGCTCGCTGAAAAATTCGCTTGGCTCTTTGACTTGCTTTTCCGCCAATGACAACCGGAAAAATCGGAATCTTGCTCTTCCGGCTAATCTTAATGATAACCCGGCTGATTTCTTCAATTGGTGTTTGCGCTTGCGGAGTAACTAAGACTATTATGCCTCCCAAGTCTGAAACTGATTTGACAATCTCCAAGGTTTTTTGATACCTGTCTGCTAGAGCATCTCCCAAGAGATCAATCGGATTAGTGACGGAGCTTTCGGTCGGCAAAACTTTACGCAGTTTTTTTACAATTTCTTCCTTTAGTTCCAAGAGTGGCAAGTTATATTTTTCCAACAAATCTGTAGTGATAACACCGGGACCGCCGGCGTTGGTGACAATGACTATTTTATCCGTGGCCAGAGGAGGGAAAGAATTTAAAAGGCGAATCAGAATCAGAGTGTCTCGGATGTTGTCAATTATACCCCCCCCATTCTCTTTAATGACCTCGGCCACAACAGCATTCTCTCCGGCCAAAGAACCGGTGTGCGAACGAATAGCCGCCTGACTTTTTTTGTTCTGCCCGGTTTTGATGACAATAACCGGCTTAACGGTTGTTGTTTTGGCTAATTCTTTGGCAAATCTTTTTCCGTCAGCAATGCTTTCTAAATAAAGAATAACAACGGAAGTGTTTTTATCTTGACGGAAATATTGCAACAGATCATTTTCGTTTAAATCTATTTTATTTCCCAGAGAAGCCACCAGAGAAAAGCCGAAATTATTTTCTTCGGCCAGGTCAATCAATGAGGTTATTAGAGCGCCAGACTGGGAAATTAAGCCAATTTTACCGGCGGGGATATTTTTTTTGGCAAAAGTTAAATTGATTTCTTGCGGAGGATTGGCCACACCCAAACAATTCGGTCCCAGAACGCGCAAATCATATTCAGTGATTAATTCTTTTAGTTCTTTTTTTCTTTCTCTTCCTTCTTTTCCGCTCTCACCAAAACCGGCGGAAATGATGATGATGTTTTTAATGGGTTTTTCGCGCCAAGCACACTCCCGAACAATTTGATTTACCAAAGGCGCCGGAACGGCTATGACTGCTAGATCAACCGGTTCGACTATGTCCAAAACGGAGGGAAAGCATTGCAGACCATCTATTCGCCGGTGCTTGGGATTAACGGGAAAGATTTTGATTTTCTTTTTTTGCCTGAGAAGATTATCAACCAAAATATGTCCGATTTTGTCTTTGTTTTGAGAAGCGCCAATGATGGCAACTGATTGAGGTTGAAAGAATTTTTGCATTTTTGTCTTTTAATTTTATTTTAAATCATTTAGGATTGCCCTTTTACATTCTTTGTCTGACAGGTTTTCTGAATATTGCTTTCGGATGCCTGTTTAACTCCTTCTTCAATCAACAAGGTGTCAAACATCAGATAGAAAATACCATCCGGAAAGTTCGACTGAGTATTAACCCGAGGCGAGTTCTTACTTTGGCATTATATAACAGGAGGAGTGGACAAGCAACAAGAGTTAGGCGCGATGGTAAGGAAGATTTTGGTTGATAGTATAAGCGCGATACAAAGCCTCTGTTAGGACCAGTAAGGCTAGTTCGTGGGGCAATGTCAGTTTGCTTAAACTCCAGGAAAAATTTGCTCGTTCTTTAATTGTCGGACTGTGCCCGTCGGGTCCACCAATAAAGAAAGAAATGTTTTTGTGGCCGAATATTTCCTGTTTGTTAAGAAATTTTGCCAGAGATTGACTGGAAAATTCTTGCCCTTTTTCGTCAAGAATAACTAAAAAGTCATTTTTGATAAATTTTAAAATTTCCAAATCCTTGGAGCTGTCTTTAAAGTGTTTGACTTCCAGCGGACGAAATTTCTGTAAACGAGTCAAATAATCAGCAAGGCCGACCCGAATAAATGAGCTTTTTGGTCGGCCAACGGTCAAAATTTTTATTTTCATTTACTTTTAGAAGAAATATAGTTTTAGAAAGAATGGAACTTAAACACCGCTACTGTTATCCGGTTTCTCGGAAACTTGTTGATAAATCAACTCGGCTGCGCGATTACCATCTTCGTCTTCTGTTGTTTGATAAAGTCGGGTTACTCGTTTTTCCAAACCGTCATTTTTATCTTTGAAAAAGAAAGTTTTCAAAAAGAAGTTTCCACCAAGTTTCTTTTCTAAACCTTTTTGATAATCAGCGGTGTCCTTAATTAACAAATCTTTGTCCACGGTGATTTCTTTGTCTGATTTGGCGGCGGAATGATGGTGAAGAATTCGCCACTGGCCATCAGCTTCTTTTTGCCAAACAAAAGTATAATCGGCTGTAACTTTTTTGCGACCACCTTCTTTGTCGTCCAGTTCAAAGACATATTCTCCGCCCATTAAAAATGTTTTGGAGTCAATAGGAATAATTTTTGAAGTTTTCAATTCTCCGACGGGACTGCCAGCCAAAAAATGTTGGAAATATTCGGCAATTTCTTGGCGACCGTGTCTGATTTTATTGGAAACGGTGCCAAATAATTCTCCTTCTTCATTGTACTTGCCTGCCACCACTTCGGGATTTTTGGATTGGAGTGATTCGTTCCATTCAGCAAAAGTTTTTTGTCCCAATCTTTCAAAAACATCCTTCGTATTTTCAACATTGTTGTTTATTTTTTCAGACATATTTTTTTTGTTGAATTATTAGCAGGGTTATTATTTTAGACGTGGTCGCAATTTGCGCCACTTTTTAGCCACTTTGATTCTGGCCAGTTCTTTCTCCAGTTGAGCCAAAACAGTAGCATACTCTTTTTCGTCGGTAATTTTGCGTTTTTTCAATTCCTCGGCCCGTTTTCTGGCCTCTTCGGCTCGTTTCAAATCAAGTTCTTCCGCTCGCTCGGCGGTATCAGCCAAGATTGTTAGTTCATTGTTATGAAATTCCACAAAACCGCCGGAAACCGCCAGGGCACAATCCTTGGTTTTCCCTTGCTCCAAACATTTTACCAGAATTTCTCCCGGTTTAAGACCGGCAATGTAGGAGCGGTGATTTGGTAGAATGGTTATCTCACCTACCACTGTGGGAATAGTGGCTTGAGTTATTTCTTGTTCCAGAACAGTTCTTTCCGGAGTAACTATTTTAAATTTAATATTCATATCAGTGAGCAATGAACAATAGACAATGAACAGTAATACACTAATCATTGCATTTGTCCACTAATTACTTTTAACTTTTGTTAATGTATTTATGCTCGCCCACAACATTTTACTGACTTCTTCGGCTAAAGCATGAAATTTCAAATAGTCTCGTTTGGGTATATAATTTCTTTTACAGGCAAAATTCATTTGGTATTTTGCTTCAGCTAAAGAACCATACGCTATTTCTAAATGATTAACAAACACTTTCTTTTTATTTCTAGAATACCCTTCAACTATATTAGACGGAACAGACAGAAGAGCTCTCCTAACTTGGGATGTCAAGCAAAACAATTCATTTTTCGGAAATTTAAAAGTTAAGTCATAGCCAAGATGTGCTAATTTATCTGCCTTCTTTTTTAACACACTTTTTTCCATGTTTTTATCATTGTTCCCTCCTTATTTGTTATCTACTCCTCGTTATTCATGATCGATCCCTTGTTGCTAGTCATTTTTCCGTAATTATCTACTGAACACTGATCACTGTTTCTTGATCTCTGATATTCCGCCTTTCATATAAAATTCATTTTCACTGACTTCGTCCATCTCCCCGTCCAAAATCATTTTAAAGCCTTTGATGGTGTCAGTCAATTTAACATATTTCCCCGGAGTGCCGGTAAATTGCTCCGCTACAAAAAACGGTTGGGATAGGAATTTTTGGATTTTGCGCGCGCGGGAAACAATCAGTTTATCTTCATCAGACAATTCTTCTATTCCCAAAATGGCAATGATATCTTGTAAATCTTTGTAGCGTTGCAAAACTTTTTGAACGCCGGCGGCCACTTCATAATGTTCTTGGCCGACAATGTTGGGATCCAGGATGGTGGAACTGGAATCAAGAGGATCAACCGCCGGGTAAATTCCCAATTCCGCCAGACTACGGGAAAGCACCACCGTGGAATCAAGGTGACCAAAAGTGGTGGCCGGAGCCGGATCGGTTAAGTCGTCAGCCGGCACATAAACTGCCTGCACGGAAGTGACCGAACCTTTTTTGGTGGAAGTTATTCTTTCTTGCAACCGTCCCATTTCTTCAGCTAAGGTGGGCTGGTAACCAACGGCGGAAGGAATTCGTCCTAACAGGGCCGATACCTCGGAACCGGCTTGAGTGAAACGGAAAATGTTGTCTATAAATAAGAGAGTGTCTTTTCCTTCTTGGTCACGGAAATATTCGGCCATAGTCAAGGCGGATAGAGCCACTCGTTGTCTAGCTCCCGGTGGTTCATTCATTTGTCCAAAAACCAAGGCGGTTTTGTCCAAAACGCCGGAATCTTTCATCTCATGATAGAGATCATTCCCTTCTCTGGTTCTTTCTCCCACTCCGGCAAAAACAGAATAACCTCCGTGCTCTTGAGCAATATTCCTAATTAATTCCTGAATAATGACTGTTTTTCCCACACCGGCGCCACCAAATAAACCAACTTTTCCTCCTTTAATGAAGGGACAAATCAGATCCACTACTTTAATACCTGTTTCCAGAATTTCAGTCTTGGTGGACTGTTCGGAAAAAGGCGGAGCGGAACGGTGAATGGAATTTTTTTCTTCCGCCGGCACCGGTCCACGACCGTCAATCGTTTCTCCGAGAAGATTGAACATTCTGCCCAGGATTTCTTTGCCTACGGGAACTTGAATTGGCGCGCCCGTATCTATCACCTCCAATTGTCTTTTTAATCCATCCGTAGATCCCATCGCCACTGCTCTGACTTGGTTAGCTCCTAAATGCTGATGCACTTCTAAAACTAATTTCTCTTTTTCGTTTTTTTGTACTTCTAAGGCTTGATGAATTTTAGGCATTTTTTCCTTAAATTCAACATCCACTACGGGACCAATAATTTGTGTAATTTTTCCTTTGTTCATAAAATTATCTTTTAATATTATCTTTTAATTAAATAATAATTCGTTAATTTTTTATTACAATCTAACCAATACTTTTAGGAAACGGGAAACGAGAATGGTCTGTAAAACTCTCTGGGCATAGATAATGGCAGTTGGAATATCTACCTTGACACCTACGTGTGCGAGACTTATCTCGAAAGTGCACACGTTAAATCTTCTGTCGTACACGGAAATAGAATAACTACAGTCCTCCTTATCCTGAACAATTGGAGTAATAATTATTACACCATTTATAGCTTTTTTCTTTTCCCATAACCAACCTTCCTCCTTTTCTATTTTTTTTAGAAACAATTTTGTTTCCTAAAAGTATTCGTTATTAAATTTTCAATATACTTCTTTACAAAAATTTTAATTTGTAAATTTTAAATTTTAATTCAATGTTTAATGTTCAACCAGGCATTCGCCTGTCTAGAATTTTAATTAGAACTTACAATCCACAATTTACAATATATTTTCTTAAATCGTAAATCATAAATCATAAATCTTCAATCTATCTTTTAAATTTTTTCAAAACTTCCCTCGGTGTCATTCTAACCACTTCTTTAATTTTGTCAAAATCTTTATCATAAGAAACAATAATTGCTTTTTCTTTTTGAATAATATCTCCCGCCACGATCATCGCATCACCTAGTTTGATATGATGTTTTTTAAAATACCTAATTCCCTTTTTAAAATTAATTTCAATATTGCTTATTTTAATGCCGGTCATCTTTTCTATAGACGATAATGCCAAAATAATTTCACTTTTATTGTATCCATAAAAAGAACTTAATACCCACCCTATTTCCATTAAAACCACTACAGAAGTATAACTTTTTACATTTGTTGTTTTATTGGCAAAATCTAAAAAATCAATCGCTTCCACAGACAATTTTTTATTATCATTAGTCAATGCTCTAACAAAAATATTAGTATCAATAAATAATTTTTTAGTTTCTTTCATAGTTTTTTTCCATATATTCTCTAGCTTTCACAGGATCAACTCCTTTATTTTTTCGGGGCGAAGGGAAATGACCTGATTTAACTAATTCAACTAAATTCATTTCCTTTTTCATTTTTACATCCCTAATTTTTTTACTTCTAGCATTACGAAAAACATTAAAACTAATCAATGTGCCTGGAAGAATAGCCAGTTCTTCTCTAAGAGTTTTTGGTAAAACCACTTGCCCCTTGCTAGAAACCCGCGCCGAATAGGTTTCTATAATTTCTTCTTTTGTTTTATGTGTTTTAGACATAATTTTATTCTTACTAATTATATTAATCTTACTTTTAGTATAATTCTTACTTTATTGCTTGTCAAATCCAGCTTCGCTCTTGACTTATTCTTCTGATACGATTTGACATCTGGCAGAACAATTCTGCAGGAAATAGTAACTTAAAAAGGAGGAATATATGCTGATAAGAAAAATTAGAAAAAATAACGATGAAATATTTACTCTTCACGGAGATGATAGGCTCATAATTTTCTTTGGACATGTTTTTGGCATGCTTAAAATTAAAAAAAAATTAGCTTATAAACAAAACTCTACTCCAAAGCCACTCGTCCGGCGGAAATTTCAGATATTTCTTGGGTGATTTTCATCTGTCTGATTTTATTGTGGGTCAAGGTTAAATCCTCGGCGATTTCCTTGGCGGCATCAGTAGCATTACGCATAGCCATCATCCGAGCGGATTCTTTGGAAGCGTTGGATTCCAGAATAGCGTGGTAAATCTGCATTTCAATCAGGCGAGGGAAGATGTGCGTTAAAACTTTGCGTGGACTTGGTTCCACTTTGTATTCCACAATAAATTTCTTCTCTCTTGTTTTCTCTCGGGAAGAACCTTCAATATCAGCTATTTGCTTTTCCAGATCTAATTTGGAAACAGGTAACAACTGTCGGATTTTAGCTTCTTGCAATAAGGGAGAAACAAAATCGGTATAAACTATTACCACCTTGTCGTAGTTTTTTTGCAAATATTCGTCAATAATAATTCTGGCCAGAGGGCGAACTGTTTCTATTTTGGGTAAATAGGTTAATTCGGGAAAAGTGGCAATTATATTTCTATTTAGTTTTCTCAATAAACTTTCTCCTTTGCGACCGACGGCAATAAAGTCTATGTCCGGTTTTTTATTGCCGGGTGATTCAATCTTTTTATCACCAACTCTGTTAATGGCCAAACTCCGAGGGTTTTCCAGTTGCTCCCTGATTTTTTTGAGAATTTGAGAATTGAAAGAGCCACACAAACCGCGGTTGGAAGTTATAACCACCATCAAAACTTTTTCCACCGGTCTAACTTCTAGAAGCCCGTAGTTGTAATTTTCAAAAGCGCGGGAAAGATTGGTGAGAATGTCCCAAGCGGCGCGGGCATAATCGCGAATAGCCAAAGCCGCCTCCGTAGCCCTGCGCATCTTGGCAGCGGAAACCATTTCCATCGCCCGCGTAATTTTGGCGGTATTATTTATTGATTTTATTCGTCTGCGAATGTCTTTTAGGTTTGCCATGTTTTTAGTTATCGGTTATCAGAACTCGGTTCGCAGTCCTATAAACTGTTGAATGAGCACTACTAATTATTTCTATAATTTAAATTCCTCAATCGCCTTTTGTAATTTTTTCTCCAATTCCTCGGTTAGATCGCCCTTTTCTTTGATCTCCTCCAAAATTTCCCGGTGAGAAGCGTTGATGTATTTGTTAAATTCTTCTTCCCATTTAATTATATCTTTGACCGGAATTTCATCTAAATAACCCTTGGTTAGAGCGTACAAAATAACAACTTGATTTTCCACACTCATTGGCTCAAATTGTCTTTGTTTGAGTATTTCCACTGTGCGTTTACCGCGTTCAATTTTCTTCTTGGTGGCTTCGTCTAGGTCGGAACCGAATTGGGCGAAAGCTTCCAATTCGCGGAATTGCGCCAAATCCAATCTGAGAGTGCCGGCTACTTTTTTCATCGCTTTGATTTGAGCGGCTGAACCGACCCGGGAAACAGACAAACCAACGTTGAGAGCTGGTCGTACACCCTTGTAAAATAAATCTGATTCCAAATAAATTTGACCGTCAGTGATAGAAATGACGTTGGTTGGAATATAAGCGGAAACATCGCCGGCTTGGGTTTCTATGATAGGCAAACCTGTAATGGAGCCACCGCCAGCTTCTTCATTTCGTTTGGCGCTTCTTTCCAGTAAGCGAGAGTGAGCGTAAAAAATATCTCCCGGGTAAGCCTCCCGTCCCGGAGGACGACGAAGAATTAAAGAAATCTGTCGGTAAGCCCAGGCGTGTTTGCTGAGATCGTCGTAAACAATGAGAGCGTCTTTGCCTTGATCCATAAAATATTCGGCGATGGCTGTGCCGGCATAGGGGGCAATGTAAGAATAGGCGGCCGATTCGGCGGCGCCGGCAGTAACAATAATCGTGTGCTCCATAGCGCCTCTTTTTTCCAATTCGCTGACCGTTCGGGCTATTTTGGACTCCTTTTGACCGATGGCCACATAAATGCAAACAATGTCTTGATCGGCTTGATTGATAATGGTGTCAATGGCCACAGCAGTCTTTCCGGTTTGACGGTCGCCGATAATCAATTCTCTCTGGCCACGACCGATGGGAATCAAAGCGTCAATGGCTTTGATACCGGTTTGCAAAGGTTGATCAACCGATTTTCTTTCAATTACTCCCGGCGCTTTTCTTTCAATAGGATAAAATTTTTCCGCTTCAATTTCACCTTGTCCATCTATAGTCTGCCCCAAGGGATTAACCACCCGACCAATCATTTTTTCACTAACCGGAATAGAGAGAATTTTGCCGGTGGCTCGCACTTCATCGCCTTCTTTGATATTCTTGTCATCACCAAGAATCATTATACCGGCGTTTTCTTCTTCCAAATTTAGGACCACTCCCATCGTTTCGTCGGGAAAAACAACCATTTCCGAAGACATTAAGTCGGAAAGACCGGAGATTTTGGCAATTCCGTCACCTACTTCCAAGACCGTACCAACTTTTTTTTCTTGACTATCTCTTTTGATTCCTTGAATCTGTTTCTTTAATTCTTCAATAATGTAATCTTTGTTGTTCATAGTAATAAAATTAGTTTGTTTATTTCGCTATTTGTAAATTTATACTTTTCTAAAATTGATTTTGTAACAATGTTTTTGGGAGGGTATGTTTTGTACTCGCCCAACAACAATCTATGACTTGGAAAATAAATTGCCGATTTTGCAAAACAAAATTATTGCAATGCTTTTTTCAGTAAACGCATCCCCTCAGCTACGCTTTCATCAATAACATTTTCGTCAACAATCAGCTTAAATCCCCCTTGGAGACTCGGGTCAATTTGATTGGTCAACTCAACTTCTCTGACCTGATACTTATTTTTTAATTTTTCTCGCAAATTATTTTTCTCCTCTTTTGTCAGTTTATGCGCGGAAATAACTCTTACCGGTAAAATTTTCTGTTCTTGATTGTAGATATTTTTGAATTCTGCGATGATTTCTTTACTTTTATTCAACAGACCCTCTTTTTTTAAATTGGCAACAAACTTGGCAATTATTTCTTTGACTTCATCTTCAGATTTGTTCATCGTCAGGTCGTATAAAGTTTGGGCATATTGCTTGGGGGAAATTTTCATAGTGTTTTTAGACTGTTTTTATTCTCCTGTTAATTATTTTATTTCGGCAATCGCCTTGTCAATTATTTTTTCGTCTGATTTTTCGTCTATTTTTTGCGCCAAAACTTTTTCCGTGGCCGAAACAACCAATTGCGCCAAGTCTTTCTTTAAGTCGGTCAACATTTGCTCTTTTTTCTTTTCAATTTCTTCGTCGGCTTTTTTCATCATTTTATTGATTTCGGTCGTGGTTTCTTCCGTGGCCAAGCGCCTGTTTTCTTCCGCTTTCCTTTCCGCTTCCAAAAGAATTTTTTGCGCTTTTTCTTGAGCTTTTTCCAATATTTTCTTTTCTTTTTCGGATATTTCCGCTAGTTTCCTTTCTGCTTGTTCAGCACTTTTAATTCCTTTTTCTATTTTCTTTTTTCTTTCTTCCAAAACCTGCAACAATGGTTGATAAACAAATTTTTTCAAAACGAAAAACAAAATGGCGAAATTGACCAATTGAGCTATAAATAATTTGGTATTGATGCCTAGGTTTCCTAATAATTCCATAAGAATGGTTATCGGTTATCAGTTATCGGTTCACGGTAGCGACAACTGCACACCTTTACTTATTATTTTAAACTTGCCTTTAACTTATTAATCATTTTAATAATTATCAATAATTGCTTGTATCCGTATTTTAGCTCTTCTGCGCTAATATATTTTCTTCTAGCCGAAATTTGTAATAGAGCAGTACATTCATAAGCAGACGTTCTGGATATATTTAAAAAATGAGAAAACTCTTTCTTTGTCCTACCGCTTCCTTCTGCTATATTTAATGTTATTGAGATAGCCGCTCTTCTTAATTGATTTACCATCAAAAACATTTCATCTCTCGGATATTTTTTTGTAATATCATACAACCAATTCACAATATCAACCGCCCTCTTGTAAACATCTAGTTTTTCAAAGTTATGCATATTTTTTTATCCATTTATGCATTTCAAATTGTAATTCCAAATTAATTCACATCGCTTACCCGTCATCGGCTCACATTTTGCTGCGAACCGATAACTGATAACTGATAACTATCTATCTAAACAAATTTAATAATTAAAGCAACTACCAGGGCATAAATGGCAATAGCTTCGGTGAAAGCAATGGCCAAAATCATTACCGTTTGGATTTTAGGAGCCGCTTCCGGATTTCGTCCGATAGCTTCCAGAGCCTTGGAGGCCAAAATTCCGATACCCAAGCCCGGTCCGATGGCTCCCAAGCCCATAGAAATGGCGGCAGCAAACATTTTGGCCGACTCCACGCTTTGGGTGGCGTTTTCAGCAATCATTTTAGCATCATCTGGTGAAACTGACATATTATTCTTTTAATTAATTAATTTTTAAATTATTAAAATTTAAAATTGAAATCACTTCTCAGTGCGCTTCGGTGGCCATTTTCATAAAAACCAGTGTTAAAATGGCAAAAACGGCCGCTTGGATAAAACCGACGAAAATCTCCAAAAACAAAAATGGCAATGGCACAAACAGTGGCACTAGCATTAACATTACCGTCAACAACACCTCCCCGGCAAAAATATTTCCAAAGAGACGGAAGGAAAAAGAGATGATTTTGGCAAACTCGGAAATAATTTCCAACAAACCAACGAAAGTGCCAATGAAATACGGTTTTTGTAAAGGACTAACGAGAAATTTTCCCAAATACTTTTTCACACCTAAGGCGGAGACTCCAATAATTTGAGTGGCAATAACAGAAATTAGAGCGATAACCAAGGTTAGATTCAAATCAGCGGCGCCACTTCTGATAAAGGGCGCCAAAATTTTCTCTCCGTGATGATGTTGTTCAACCCCAATGGTTCCCAAGCCGGGCAATACCTCCACCCAATTCACCAATAAAACAAAAATAAAAATGGTGGCCACCAGTGGAAAAAACTGTTTGGTTTGCTCTCTACTGCCGGTGATACCATCCATTAGTTCCAGTAACTTCTCAAAAATCAATTCAATCAAATTTTGCAATCCGCCCGGTTGATTCTTTTTCAGTCTTTTTTTAATGGACAAAGCTCCAATAATAATTATCAAACTGATAATAATTGTAACCAAAAAAGAATTGGTTATCGGGAGATTTCCTACATTGGCTACGATTTCCGGTTTGAATGATGGTTTAATGAGAGCCTCTGTCATACCTGTCGTTTTGTTGATTGGCTAATGTTTTTGTCTCGCCGGCGCTCTGATCAATTTCGTTGAGCACCTTGGTTATTTTGAAATAAATAAAAAAAGAGGTCAAGCTAAGAGAAATTGCAAACCCTAACAGAAGAAGCCAGGGAGAACTGTGCAGTTTTTTGTCCATAATCGCGCCACCCACTCCGAAGAGAATAATGGGAATGGCTATCATCCAACCTAGATCCCAGGCCAAAGAGAAAAGAGACCAATCACCGTCTCCTCCTTTTGTTCTATTCTCTTTTTTAAATTTACTCATTTCCGTCGTGGTATAAGCTCTTGACCACGCTCTTATTATACGATTGCTAAAAAACTTTGTCAAATTTTAGGTTTATTTTCATTTTTCCTTTTGACGATAATAAATATCCACAAAATTCTTTAGAATCTTCATCGGCTCGCTAACGTTTTCTTTAGCCAATTTTTCTTTCAAGGCCTCCGCTTCTTCCGGGGGAAAATAACCATGATGTTTGTAAAATTCTATGCGAACGGCAATACCAGAATAATCCAATTCCGGATGAAATTGGGCGGCATATACGTTTTTTCCCAGACGAAACATATGAAAGGGACAAGTGGATGAGTAGGCTAAATTGACCGCTCCCGGCGGTAGTTGCTGACAGGCTTCTTTATGTCCGACAAAAGCGCGGAAGTTTGATTTTATGCCTCGCAACAGTTTGTCTTTTTTCCCTTCTTCGGTGAGATTAATGGTGACAGCGCCGGCATCTTCCGAATATTTTTTCTTGGAGACCACTCCTCCACAAGCAACCACGCCGGCGCTAAAGCCATAACAGTTTCCCAGGTGAGGAAAGTCCTTTTCGGCAATTTTTTGCAACAAAGAAAAGAGGTTTTTCTCCACTTCCTCTTGCACTGGTTTTTTCTTGTGTTCGGAAACATTATAAGGGCCTCCGCCGGTAATCACAGCGCTGTAGTCGTCTAGGTTTATCTCCGGCATTTTAAATTCGGCCCTGATTCTTTTCACTTCGTTTGGCTGTAACCCTCCATATTTCAGAAAAGCTTGAAATTCACTATCGGAAACTTCCGTTTCCGGACGAAATTGAAGAATGAGGATTGGTTTTTTCTTTTGAGTTTTAGGCATTGTAAGAAGAATTGATTAACTTTCAATGATTTGCGCCAGCTCTTTCTTTTTTTCTTGTAACAGTTCTTGACTGTCAGCCTCCAGATTTAGTCTTAAGAGTGGTTCCGTGTTGCTGGCGCGAACGTTAAACCACCAGTGGGGATATTCTATTTTAATTCCGTCCAAAGTGGATAGTTTTCCATCTTTATATTTTTCTTTCAATTTTTCCAAAATTTTGTCTTTATCCTCAACTTGAAAGTTGATTTCTCCACTATGATGATATTTTCTCAACTTTTCAACAAACTCGGAAACAGGTTTGTTTTCTTTAGCCATCATATTCAAAACAATCAAAGCGGCCAAGGTGCTGACTTCGGCATTGGCATTAGCTTGAAAATAGTAGTGCCCAGATAATTCACCGGCGAAAATAGCTTTTTCGTCAGCCATTTGTTTCTTGATGAAAGCGTGTCCGACCCGACACTCGTGAGCGACACCGCCGTTGGTCTCAATAGCTTCTTTGACCGCCCGAGAAGAACGCAGATCATAAAGGATGGTGGCTCCCTTATTTTCCGGTTTGCTTAAAAAATATTCGGCAATTAGGGCGGTAACCAAATCCATGGGAATAATCTCGCCCTTTTCATCTACAAAACCGATTCGGTCGGCGTCGCCATCGTAAGCCAAGCCCAGATCGGCTTTTTCTTTCTTAACCTTTTCTTGTAAATCTCGTAGAGTTTCGGTTTTCAAAGGGTTGGGTTCGTGACAGCCTTGGTAAGCATTTTTTAAATCACAATACAACCTGATAACTTGAAAATGTTTCTTTAGGTATTTTTCAAATATTGGTAGTTCCAAAACACCCATAGCATTGGCGCAGTCAATCACTATCTTAAATTTCCGCTCCCCCAATTCAGCAAATTTACTGAAGTATTCGTAGTAAATCGGTTTGATGTCAAATTTTTCTACAACTTTTGTCTGAGATTCCGATTTCAAAGAAACATTTTCAATATTCTTGGCTTTTTGCAAAACTTCATCTTTTATTTTGTCTAAACCACTGTCACTACCGACCGGAACGGCTCGGCGCCGGCAAATTTTCAGACCATTCCACTCGGGCGGATTATGGGAAGCAGTGACGGCTACGGCGCCGTCCACCTTCAAACGGTGTGAAGCAAAGTAAACCATAGGAGTAGTAACCAAATCCAGAGCAATCACTTTTGCTCCGGTGGAAACAATTCCCTGAATCAATGCTTTATATAAGGAGAGGCTAGAAGGACGAGCGTCGTGACCGACGGCTATTTTTTTTGCTCGTAATTCTTTGACTATGGCTTGACCAATCAGGTAATAAGTTTTCTCATCCATATCCTTCCGGTAAATTCCTCGGATGTCATAAGCCTTAAAAATTCCCGGATTTAATTTCATAATTTTGTTGTAAAAATTTAGACGCTGGTAATTATAATTTGTTTTTAAAAAAATGCCAATATTTACTTGTCTTCCAAACAAAAACCCGGGGCAACCCGGGGTTTTTGTTTTTTTTATTATCGCTACTTTTCCTTGCTTTCATCATCTTTGTCTTCCCCTTTCTTTTCCTGATCTTCTTTTACTTCTTCAGCATCTTTAACTGAACCTTCTTCTTTGTTATCGGTTTTTTCTTGTTTTTGATTATCGGCGGTACCAGCTTGAGCTTGCTTGTTTTCTTGCGCCGCTTTGTAAAGTTTTTCACCGATAGCCTGCGCGGCCGTTGATAACTCCTCGGAGGCTTTTTTGATATCTTCAATTGAAGCTTTCTCATCCTTGAGAAGTTTTTTCAAAGCTTCCAGTTTTTCCTCTACCGGCTTCTTTTCTTCGGCGCTGACTTTGTCGCCGGCCTCCTTGAGAGCTTTTTCTGTGCTGAAGACCAAAGCATCGGCGGTGTTTCTGATGGTCACTTTTTCCGCTTTCTTTTTATCTTCTTCGGCGTGAGCTTCCGCTTCTTTTTTCATCCTTTCAACTTCTTCTTCGGTTAAATCGGAAGAAGCTTCAATACGAATGCTTTGCTCTTTACCGGTGGCTTTATCTTTGGCAGTAACATTCAAAATACCGTTGGCATCCAAGTCAAAAGTAACTTCAATCTGTGGCACTCCGCGAGGAGCCGGCGGAATATTGTCCAACATAAATCTACCCAGGGTTTTGTTGTCGGCCGCCATTTTTCTTTCTCCCTGCAAAACGTGAATTTCCACCGAGGGCTGATTGTCAGCCGCTGTAGAAAATATTTGTGTTTTCTTGGTGGGGATGGTCGTGTTAGCCTCTATCAATGGAGTCATTACTCCACCCAAAGTCTCAATACCAAGAGTTAGAGGAGTAACATCCAAAAGAAGAACGTCTTTAACATCTCCTTGCAAAACCGCTCCTTGGATGGCGGCGCCCAAGGCAACCACTTCATCCGGGTTAACGCTGGTGGAAGGCTTTTTGCCAAAAAATTCTTCCACCCTTCTAAGAATTAACGGCATCCTGGTCATTCCACCAACCATAATAATTTCGTTGACATCCTCTTTCTTCAAACCAGCAGACTTCAGTGCCTTTTCAACGGGAATCATCGTTTTATCAACCAGGTCGCTAACCAACTCTTCCAGTTTGGCCCGGGTTAATTTCAAAACCAAATGTTTAGGGCCATCTTCGCCGGAAGTGATGAATGGTTGATTGATTTCCGTTTCTTGAGCGGTGGACAACTCAATTTTGGCTTTTTCGGCTGATTCTTTAATTCTTTGCAAAGCAAGATTGTCTTTAGATAAATCAATACCTTCTTGTTTTTTGAATTCTTCAATAATCCAATCAATGATTTTTTTGTCAAAATCATCTCCACCCAAGTAAGTATCTCCACTGGTTGATTTTACTTCCACCGTATCCTCGGAAACTTCCAGAACGGAAACATCAAAGGTCCCACCGCCCAAGTCGTAAACGACTATTTTTTCATCTTTCTTTTTATCAAAACCGTAGGCTAAAGCGGCGGCTGTTGGTTCGTTGATAATTCTCTCCACTTCCAGACCGGCAATCCGGCCGGCGTCTTTGGTGGCTTTTCTTTGTGAGTCGTCAAAATAGGCAGGAACGGTAATAACGGCTTTTTCAATTTTTTCGCCCAATTTCTCCTCGGCGTCATTTTTCAGTTTTTGTAAAATCATAGCTGAAATTTCCGCCGGGCGATACTCCTTCCCTCCCATCACCACATGCACAGCGCCATTCTTGCCTTCCACAATTTTGAAGGGCAAAGTTTTCTTGGCTTCTTGCACTTCCGGATCGGAATACTTGCGTCCAATCAATCTTTTGGCGGAAAAAATGGTATTCTCCGGATTGGTTACCGCTTGTCGCTTGGCCAACAGACCAACCAATCTTTCCCCGTTCTTGTTGACCGCCACCATAGAAGGCGTGGTGCGACTGCCTTCTTTATTTTCTATAATTTCCGGCTTTCCACCTCTGACTACCGCCATAGCGGAGTTGGTGGTACCGAGATCAATTCCTAAAACTTTTGACATAGTTTTTTATTTTTTAATATTTATTGTTTAAACCAAAGTTTTGTTTTGGTGTTGCTCAAGGCAACCGGACCGCCAAAATTTTCATCTTGTTTTAACAGCCCGGCAGCCGGGCCAAGTTGTTCTTGGCCCAACTTTCTTATTCTTCTTTCTTGCTTTTGATAGCGATTTTCTTGGGTTTTAACTCATCGGCCTTGGGAAGAACGATTCTTAAAACGCCATTTTTAATCTCCGCTTCAGCCTCTTCCCCTTTCACTTTCATTGGTAAAATAACACTGCGAGAGAAAGAACCTTCCCGAATTTCTTTATGGTAGTAATCCTCTTTTTTAACTTCCTTCTTCTCTCTCTTTCGCGCGGAGACAGTTAGAACATCATTTTCCACCGAAATGTCAATGTCGTCCTTTTTGATTCCCGGCACTTCCATTTCCACGATGACATCGTCTCCTTTTTGGTAAACATCCACCGCCGGTAAGCCGACATTACCAAAAAACTCTTCTCCCCAAACAGCCGGGACTTCTTTAAAAGGATCAAATGGTACTATTTTTCGCATAACTTTGGATTCTCCCGTCGGCAATACCAACTTGATTGCCCAACGTTTGAATTTAAATTAATTTTTATTTTATTTTAACTGTGGCGGAGGCTGACTATCTACAAACATTATTTTTATAGTTAGCACTCCACCATCCAGTCTGCTAATTTTATTATAAGTGTTTTCTTGACTTTGTCAAGTTTTCTAAATTTCTCTTTCAAACTCTTGAGGGTTAATTCCGCGCAAACGAGTCGCTTTTAGAGCCAGCCCGCTATAATAATCTTTGAATTCTATCTCCTGAATAGCTTTTTCGGCAGATTGCATCACCGGCAGAGACATTTTTCTTAACTCTCTCATTGGCATAAATCTGTTTATTTTTAGAGCGCGGCACAAAACTCCCCAAACAATCGGATCGACATCAGTATTGGCCACAGCCATTTTTTCTTCATCTTCATCTCTCATCACAAAAATATCTGTTTCCAACGCTTCACTAAGCAATTTTAATTTCCAACCTTTCAGATTATAACTCTCGTCGTCAGCTTTTAACCAACGTTTCAAGCCGTGAGTAGTATCCTGTTTTTTCTTTGAAAAGACGTCTAAATATTCACTCAATACAACTAACATCAGTTTGGGATATCGAGAGTCAACTATTATCGGCAAGGTCTTGCTTAGCTCAATATCAACTTTGAATGTCACTCCTTTTTCTCCCAGACTGATTTCCCCCCAATTCCTAAAACTGCCCATCGCTCCCAAATACACCCCGTTCCCTTCATAGTGATTGGTTCGCCTGGTATCCGAAGCCCATATTGATTCGCCCTTTTCTTTTATTTCTTCGGCAGAATATTCGCTTGTGATATGAGTAGCCAGCATTTTATATTTAGCTATTTCTTCTGCCCTGTTTTTAATACTTAAGAGCTTTGTTCTGATCAGTTTTATTTTTTCGTCTTGCTCTCCTCCTATTTTTTCAACCTCAAAATTTAGCTCCCATAAGCGATAAGTTATGAAGTTGATGTTGACTATCGCCTTCAAATTGTCCAAGGGAGTATTGTATTTTTTTTCTAAATTTTCCACAAACTGCCGATCCGTATCCCGACCCATAAGTTTTAGAATGAAAAGTGTTTTTCTTTCATTTTCAAGACTTGACTGAACAAGCAGTTTTTCCAGTTTGTCTTTCTTTTCAGTCGTAACTCCTTTGAATTCGGCAACTATTTCTTCTCCTTCACGAAAGCGTTGACCTCTGTACAGTCCCCCTTCAAATTTTTTTCGCCTATATTCAATATCTTCTTCGGAATTAACATCATCAAAATGAGCTTCATCTCCCTTGGAAAGCATCTCTCTTAACTCAAAGAATATTCGTCCGCTTACTCTCGGAAACGGTAATTTATTTTTCTTTTCCGTCAACACTTTTTCCCTGCCAACCATTTTTTTTAAAGCTATTCGGTAAGTCTCCTCAATGTCATCCAAAGTCCAGCTTAGTCCCGGAATTGAACCGATGTCCGCCATTACTACGGCACGGTGAATCTCCAAAGATTTTTTATTCGGAAAAAACAAAAGCAAATCTTCATAATTAAACATATTTTCTCCGTCTCTTCTGGTTACCTCTCCCAGGGCGTCATGACACCTTATTTGCCCCAAGATTTCAGTTTGCTGTTTCTCCGAAAAACCCATTTTCTCCAAATAATTACACGCTATTTTTGCTGAGCGATAAGCGTGCAACCTGCTTTTTGGATCAAAAACCTTGCCAACGTCATGAAAAATAAGAGCTGTGCGAGCAATTAATCTTTGCTCAGAATCCAATTTCCTTGTATCTAACAATTCCAAGGCGTTGAGAGTATGCTCGATTGGATCCCAATAATCATGCGGGGGACTTTGTTCCATTCCTTCCATTTCTTGAAAAGGACGTGGCAGTAAGTCGGGCAGGACTGTGGTCACTTTTTCCCTAAAATCATCATCTTTCAGATCTTTATCTAAAATTTCTTTAATGACCAATAGCTTCTCGGTTTCAACTTTGAAAATCTCTCCTTCCACTTCCGGTTTGGCATTTTTATCCAATTCCGCCAATTCGTGAGCGGTTAACCAGCCGGAACGAAACAATTTGTGCCAAGCCAAAGCTTCAGCAATTATTTTTTCCGGAATCTTGCGTTCAATTTTGTTTTTACTTTTTTCCGGTTTTTTCTCGGAACTTATTTTTTCATTTTGAAAAAAGTGTTTCTCGCCTTTTTCTAACATTTCAGCGATAAAATATGATTAATGAGCACTTTTTGGGAAAACAATATGTCAATCTCAAAAAACTTATCTTCAACAATCAGACCTTAATCAACTTGTCTCCACCAAGGCCGGGCGGATGACTTTGTCGCCGATTCTGTATCCGTCTTTGATAACCTTGGTAATTTTGAGGCTGTTGTCCCGCTTATCAACTTTCCCCTCTTTCTCTTTATTCTCTTGGACGTCTTCTTCTTTTCTCTTTTCTTCTTTTTTGTTCTTTTCCGGTTCCGGTTTCGCAGAGCTTTGCAAGGCTTCGTGTTGGCCGGCATCAAAAGTGTCGCCAACTTGGACATTCATCGCCTTGACGCCATGACCGGCCAAAACGTCTAACAATTGTTTTTGGATATATAGAATTCCCGTTACCCAACCGCTCTCTTTTTCCGTTTCCGGAATGTGTTCCAAAGAAGCTTGAAAGTTATCCAAAACCGGAAGAAGATCAACGATTAAATTTTCAGCGGCATATTTTTTAAATTCTTCATTCTGTTGAGCGCTTTGTTTTTTGTAGTTTTCAAAATCAGCCAGGCATCTCTGCCATCGCTTCAGGGCGTCCTCTTTTTCCAACCATTCCTGCGCCAATTTAATAGTTTCTTTTTTTTCTTTTTCAAAGCCATCCCGATCAGAAAATCTTTCCAGGGCTTTTTTCACCGGCAACCATTCAAATTTTTGATGCTCCTTTTTGTCCAGCTTGATTTTTTGCCAATCATCTCCCTCATATTTAACAACAAAACGCAAACCTTTAATTTCGTCCAGACGAGGATCGCCTTTGGGATACTCGCTGATTCTGATGATCTGAGCATTCTTAATTCTTAGACCTGTTTCCTCAGCTATTTCCCTAGCCAGACCCTCGGAAATTGTTTCTCCTTTTTCCAGGGTGCCTCCGGGAAGGTCATAGGCGTTCCGGTTCGTTTTTTCTTGGTCAGATCTTTGCAAAATCAAGACCTCTCCCCGGGGATTAAAAATGACCGCCTTGGCCGTCAATCGCAGTGGCCAAGTCGTTGGCTTGGTATCGTCTTTTTTAGTTTTATTTTCCATTTTCTTGAGCATTATTTAATTCTAAATTATTCTTTGATTCGTTTATTTCTTTGTCTTGAAAAAATTGTTTTTGAATTTATTTTGACTGAGCAATTTTTTGGCCAACTCCAAGAGATTTTTGTTTTTCTGATATTTCATACTCTTGGGACCGATGAGAGCAATTACCCTGTCTTTTCCCTCCGAGTCTTCGTAACGGGAGACTATCATGGAACTGTTTTGAATTTCTTTAACGGGATTTTCTTTGCCGATGAATATTTTCACTTCTCCCTTTTCCGCTTGCTTGAGAATCTGGTTAATTTTTTCGTCTATTGTATCCAGCAGAGTGGTTATCTTGGAAAGATTGTCCAAAGAAGTGAATTCCGGACTTTCCAAAAGATTGTGAATGCCGAAATTTTGAAATTCGCCCTTATCCAAAACTCCGCTGATCACCAGACACTTGGAGAGAGTGGAAAGGATTTTACCGACTGATCTCTCCAGTTGAATATTGCGAGTACGCATTTTTAACAATTCCAACTCCAATTTTTTTTGATAGGCTAAGGAACTTTCTCGTCGCTCAATCAAATGATCAATGAAATAGCGGTAGCCCTGATCAGTGGGGATGCGTCCGGAGGAAATATGTGTCTTTTGGATAAAGCCAAGTTTTTCCAATTTGGCCATTTCATTACGTAAAGTGGCCGAAGAAAAAGGTAGATTATATTTTTTCACCAAATCGTTGCTACCGACCGGCACGGCATTGCTGGTATACTCTTTGATAATGATTTTCAAAATTTTTTCTTGTCTCTTGGTCATAGAAAAAATTTTAATGATACTCCAGAGAGACGTTCTTGAAACGCAATTAGCACTTTTAACACTCCCCTGCTAACTATATTTTAGTAGGAAATGACAAAGTGTCAACCGGGGAGGCAATTATGATAAAAAAAATTTTACAGCAATAAAAAAATGAATACGAGATGGGTTTAATGAGAAACTTCCGTCAGACTATTTTCACTCCCGCTTTGCGTAAAGTGTTTTTAATTTTATCTTTGGCGTTGGCCGTGCAAACAAACTTCAACCAATCTTGATTGGGAAGTTTTTTGTTTTTGCTGGTAATGATTTCCACCAAATCGCCGTTTTTTAAAATAGAGTCCAAGGAAGACATTTTGCCATTTATCTTGGCGCCGGTCATTCTGTTACCGATTTCGGTATGGACCTTGTAGGCAAAGTCAACCGGTGTGGAATTTTCCGGTAACTCAATGACATCTCCCTTGGGAGTGAAAACAAAAATATGATTTTTGAAAAAATCTATTTTTAAAGATTGCCAAAACTCATCACTGCCACCACCAGTCTGTTTGTGCCACTCCTTTAACTGCTTCACCCATTCTATCTCCTCAGCCGGCACTTTGGGAGAATGCTTACCTTGAAAAAGAAGACGACGCCAATTCATTCCTTTTTGCCGGTCATAAATCCAATGGGCGGCGATTCCGTACTCGGCTTCGTCATGCATTTTTTCCGTTCTGATTTGCACTTCCAAAATTTTCCCTTGGGGCCCGAAAATGGTGGTGTGCAGAGATTTGTAACCGTTCGGTTTGGGTAAAGAAATATAATCTTTAATCCGGCCGATCAAGGGCCGGTAATTTTTATGAACTATTCCCAAGGCTTCGTAACAGTCGGCCACAGTCGGCAAAATAATTCGCACAGCAGCCAGGTCATAAATTTTTTCTATATTGTTGTCATGGCGTTGCAGTTTTTTGAAAAGACTGTAGTGCCGTTTGGCGCGCCCGTGAATATCCACAAAATTGATATTTTCCTCTTTCAGTTTTTTCTTGAGAGTTTTGATAACTTCATCCACATATTTTTTGCGTGGAGCGTAAGTTTCTTTTTCCAATTTTAAAATACGCTGATAGTTTTCCGGGTCCAAATATTGAAAACAGAGATCCTCCAATTTGCCTTTGAGCTCCCCTATTCCCAAACGATTGGCAATGGGCACAAAAATTTCCATTGTTTCTTTGGCAATCCGCAACCTTTTCTCTTTAGGTAGAGCGTAAAGGGTTTGCATATTATGGTAGCGATCAGCCAATTTTATCAAAACCACCCTAATGTCGGCAGCCATGGCTAAAAACATTTTTTGCAGATTGTTGAGATAATATTCTTCCTGACTGCCCTTGAGTTGTACTTTGCTCAATTTACTGACGCCCTCCACAATAAAGGCCACTTCTTTGCCAAACTCTTTTTTTAATTCCGCCAGAGAAACGTCCGTGTCCTCATAAGTGTCGTGAAGCAAACCGGCGGAAACGGTGATTGAACCCAAGCCCATTTTAACTAGGGTGGCAGCGGTAGCTACACAGTGAGAAAAATAATCCTCCCCGGAAGCTCGCTTTTGTCCTTGATGGGCCTGGCGAGCAAATTCGTAGGCTTTGCTTATTCTTTTTTTCTGTTCCTCCGAGTAAGGGATCTTCCGTAAATTAAGCAGTTCATCTAAAGTCAACATTTTTTATTTTTAGGGTTTATCTATTCCGCCGGGATGTCCGGGATGGCAACGACCAACTCTTTTTACTCCCAGCCAAAGACCTTTGATTGTTCCGTATTTACGAACGGCTTGAACGGTGTATTCCGAACAAGTGGGATAAAAGCGACAAGTTGGCGGTCGCGAGTAAATTTTTCCCAGGAGACCGGTTTCGGCGGAAAGAGTTTTCTGATAAATTTTAATGAGCCAAATAACCAGGCTTTTCATAAAAAGTTGTTAAAGAGTTATGTTTTTTGCCGGATAAATTTAAATTGCCAGTCTGCCTAAGAGTTGCTATAATAATAGCATAACAACGGAAAATAACAAAAACAAAAAGTAAAACGAAATGATAGAGAAAATAACTTGCAACAATTTACAGTGGGTTCATATTGACAAACCGAGACGAAAGGATTGGCAGTTTTTAAAAAAAGAGTTTCAATTGCCGGAGGATTTTGTTTTGAGAATAAGCGAGGATATTCAACAGGCGCAGATTGAAGAATGGAATAACAGCTTGTATTTAAATTTGGCCGTACCAACTTTTAATCGACAAAAACAGATAACGGAAGCGTCTGATTTACATATCTTGTTGAAAGACAATCTTCTGGTAACCATGGTTTTTAAATCCAATATTCCGGTGCGAAGCATTTGGCATCATGCCCAAAAAAGTAGGAAATTTCGGGAAGAGTTGATGAAAGACAACGTTGTTTTTTTCCTGATAAATTTTTTGCAAAAACTAACTTCACTTTCTTTTGATAAAATCAAGCATATCAATGAAAATATTGAATGGGTGAAAGACACCATTTTCAGCGACGACCGTTACGACACGGTGGAGGAGATATCAAAAATTAAGTTGGATATTTTGACTTTTCGTCGGGTGCTTAAACCGCAAAAAGCTTTATTTGAAACAATGTTGCGCGAAGGTTTTTCTTTTTTCAATTACCCCGTAATACAAGCGGAGATTAGAGAATTGATAAGAATAAATATTAAAGTCTGGAACAGTATTGAGAGCGCGCAGGAAATTATTGAATCATTGGAGGTCACCAATAATTCCATGGTCTCCTATCGTTTGAGTAATACTATGCGTTTCTTGGCTTCTGTCTCTTTAATTACTTTTGCCATGTCCGTCACCCTGGGTATTTTCAGCGTCATTCCCTTTGGCGGTTTTTCTTTAGCTCACGAACCGGCTTCCTTTTGGTTGATAATGCTGATACTTTTCTTGGTGGCTTTCTTGGCTTATCTCTGGCTGAAGAAAAAGCGTTGGCTTTAGGCAAATTTTCTTTGCTTTTGAGCTGGACTGGGCTGAACCAGTATTCGTTTTGGCAATAAGTTTGCCTAAGAAAATTCCTTGGGATATTGTGACAACTTAGTTCTTAAAAACCCCGCTCTAAAAAGCGAGGTTTAAAAATCCGGTTAATTCATTGTGGTTCGCCCTTGGAAAGCGGAAGAAATAGTTACTTCATCGGCATACTCTATATCGCCACCGGTGGGCAAGCCACGACCGAGACGAGTAACTTTGACACCAAGTGGTTTTAAAATTCGCAAAAGGTAAAGCGCAGTGGTTTCACCGTCAGTGGTGGGATTGGTGGCAATAATCACTTCTTTAATTTTTTCCTCTTTCACTCTCCGTACTAATTGATTAAAATTTAATTTATCAATTTCCTTTTGATTGATAACGGATAGACTGCCTCCCAAAATATAATAAAGACCGTTGAAAGCTTTGGTTTTTTCTATGGAAATGGCGTCCAGGGGATCTTCCACCACGCAAATTTGTTCTTGGTTACGCTGAGGATTGGAGCAAATTTTGCAAAGCTGATCGTCTTCGGTGAGATGGTGACAACGCCGACAGAAGTTTATGTTTTCAGCCAGATTATTCAAGTCGCTGGCAAAAGATTTCAAGAATTCTTTGTCACCCTTGTATAAAAACAAAACCAACCTCTCAGCCATTTTGGGGCCGATAGAGGGCAACCGACTAAAATCTTCTATCAATTTTTGAAATGTTTTGGGAAACATAACAGCAAACTTACTCTACCGAATTTTCAACCCCCACCTCCGCAGGAATAATTTCTTCTTCACCGTGTTGGGTGTCCAAAGACTTGAAAGAAGCATATTCCTCGTCAAAATACAGATTTATACGGCCGACCGGCCCGTTACGATGCTTGGCCACATGTACCTCAACAATATTTTGGTTTTCTGTTTCCGGATTTTCTCTATCTTCGCGATAAAGAAAAAGAACAACGTCGGCATCTTGCTCAATGGAACCGGATTCACGCAAGTCTGACAGCTTGGGAATTTGCGGGCTACGATTTTCCACCGCTCGCGAAAGCTGGGAAAGAGCCAAGATAGGAACATTTAATTCTTTCGCCAAATTTTTTAAGCCTCGGGAAATTTCCGAAATTTCATTGACACGACTGTCGGAAGAGTAATTGTTGCGCCCTTCCATTAACTGTAAATAATCAATGATGAGCAACCCGAGACCGTGTTCAGCCTGAAAACGTCGCGCAATGGCTCGCATTTCCATAATGTTGGCAGTGGCGGAGTCGTCAATAAAAATTGGGGCTTTGGAAAGCACGCCCATAGCCTCGCCGATTTTTTGAAAATCATTATTTTTTTCATCCAAGTTACCGGTGCGTAGAGCCCAAAGATTTACTCGGGCTTCAGCAGCTAACATTCTGTCAACCAATTGGTCTGACGACATCTCCAAAGAAAAAATCATTACCGGACTTTTTTCCTTTAAAGCAGCCTGCCGGGCAATATCCAAAGCAAAGGAGGTTTTTCCGATAGAGGGACGGGCGGCCAGAATAATAAGGTCTGATTTTTGAAAGCCGGAAAGAAGTTTGTCCAGATCGGAGAAACCGCTTCTAACCCCCCTGAATTTATTTTTATTTTTATGAATCTCATCAATACGGTCAAAAGCGGTCTCCAACAAACTGCTCATAGAAATAAACTCTTGATTACCACTGCCCTGAGAAACGGCAAAAAGTTTCTTTTCGGCGTGATCTAAGATTTCGTCAACGGGTTGTTTTTCCTCGTAGCCCATTCGCACCAATTCTGAAGCGGTTTGGATCAGCTTCCTGAGGATTGATTTGTTCTTGACAATTTTCGCGTAAGATTGAATGTTAGAAGCGGTAGGAACGCCATTGATCAATTCGGTGAGTTTAGCGCGTCCACCGATTTGTTTTAAAAGTTTTTTTTCTTTTAACTTAGCGGAAACATTGACAATATCCGTCGGCAACTGCTCGGAATAAAGTTCCAGGGCTGATTCGTAAATCAGACCGTAATTTTCGTTGTAAAAATCCGCCGGCTCCAAAATGTCAACTATTTTCACCAGAGCGTCTTTGTCTAACATCAAAGAACCAAGAACGGACTCTTCCGCTTCTTGATTGTGCGGTGGTACCAGAAAATCATCCTTTTTGTATAAGGAAGTTTTCTGATATTCGGTCTTTTTTTGTTTCGGCGGGGATGAAGGACTTTTTCTTTTTTTATTGTGATTTGTTTTGATG
Organism: Candidatus Moraniibacteriota bacterium; assembly: GCA_027008775.1. Classification (GTDB taxonomy): domain Bacteria; phylum Patescibacteriota; class Minisyncoccia; order Moranbacterales; family DUUL01; genus JALVDV01. The sequence goes on along the minus strand of JALVDV010000001.1, from coordinate 15,482 downwards.
GTCATAAAATTTCTGTTTTTAGAATAGGTGTCTCGTTTTGTTTTCTGATTATAACGCAGATGTTTCTTTTTTTCAATTTTGACCACCAACAGTTTATAAAGTGGTTGTAAACATAAGTCAGGAGCAGTTGCTGTTCTCTACTTGCGATGAGAATTTTTCCCGACAATAATTAACCGGGAATAAGTTTAGAAATTTTGCGAGATTGTTGATGGCAAATAGCGATAGCCAAAGCGTCGGCAGCGTCGTCCGGTTGAGGAATTTTTTTCAGCTTCAAAACTCTCTTAACCATTTCTTGAATTTGTTTTTTGCCGGCGCGACCGTAGCCGGTTAAAGCTTGCTTGACTTGCAGGGGAGTGTATTCGGCAACGGAAACTTTATTTTTGACGGCAGTGTAGATTAGAACGCCACGCGATTGAGCCACTTTGATGGCCGTCTTTAAATTCTTAAAGAAAAATAACTCTTCAATAGCCATTTCATCCGGTTGATATTCTTTGATAATGACCTCCAGATCTTTAGCTGTTTCTTCCAATCTTTGAATATCAGTCTTATTTTTTTCCGTTTCAATGGAACCGTAAGCCAGGAGCTCCAAATCGTTACCTTTTTCTTGCACAACCCCCCAACCGGTAATAGCCGTGCCTGGATCAATTCCGAGAATGATCACTTCTTCTTTTTTTCTTTGGACCGACATTGATTATTAAGGTAAATTTTTGAAATGCATCTAAAGGAAAGATAAAACGGGAATATTTATTCAAAACGAGAAAAGAGAAGACTGCTTGAAGACAAAAACAAAGATTGCCGGCGGAAAGTATTGGTAGAAATAGATTCTACCGTCTTATTCCGACGAGTTTGTCCAAATATTAACAACATCATCGTTTTCCCGCAGGAGGGAAAGCAGGTTTGTCAATTTGTCTGATTCTTCCTGACTCGGACCGGTTTTCTCTTTGCTTTGGAAAATCAACTTTGCCTCGGCAACTTTGTATAATTCCGCAGAATTTTTCTCAGCCAAAAAATCTCTGACTTCTTTTAATTTATCAACCTTGGTGAAAATATGGAGTTCGTTGTTTTTAAAACGATAGTCATCGGCTTCGCTCTCCAGTAAAATTTCTTCTATACTTTCCTTATCTTCTTCTTTAAAATCGGTCAATTTTATAAAACCTCTTTGTTCAAATTGCCAGCTAACTCCTCCACCTTCAACAAATTTGCCATCGTTCTTTTTGAGAATTGTTTTAACTTCGGAAAGAGTGCGGTTTTTGTTATCAGTGATACATTGGATTAGGAGCGCCACTTGTCCGGGACCGTAGGCTTCATAAACAACTTCTTCCAAAGCGACACGATCTTTGTCCTGACCACTGCCTCTTTTGATGGCTCTTTCTATATTGGCTTTGGGCATATTGACGGAACGAGCTTTGTCTATAGCCATCCGCAGATTGAAATTAGTTTCCGGGTCGGCGCCGGTCCGAGCGGCCACTTCAATCAGTTTAGCGTAACGCGTAAAAACATTGGCCTTTTTGGCATCATTGATGGCTTTTTTATGTTTGATGGTTGACCACTTGGAATGTCCTGACATAGGTTTACGATTATTGTTTACTGCTTATTCTTTTCCACTTGTTCCCGGTTGCCACTTTTTGTTGCCTCAGGTTTTGCTTGTTCCTTTTTCTTTTCGGGTTGTTTACTCCCCTCTTTTTCATCAAAATACCATTGATAGATTTCTCTCGTCAAGGGAACCGCCCATTGATGCCCTTCACCGCCACTTTCCACCAAAACAGCCAGGGCCAGTTCCGGTTTCTCGTAGGGAGCAAAAGAGACGTACCAAGAATGTGTTTTGCCTTCCGAGCCAAATTGAGCCGTACCCGTTTTGCCGGCGCTGGTTACCTTGAGACTGTTGAGCAACCGCCCCGAACCGGCGGTAACTGTCTGTCTCATACCCTCCTGAACGATTTTTATATTTTCCGGTTTGATAAAATCTTTGAACAAAATATCTTTTTCTATCTTAATCCTGTCTTTCGTTTCAGAATTAAACAACTCAGCCACCAGGCGAGGACGATAAACTGTGCCACCGTTGGCAATAGTGGCGGTGGCAACAGCCATTTGCAAAGGTGTTGCCGTTACATAACCTTGGCCGATGGCGGCGTGATAAGTATCTCCAATATACCATTTTTCACCAAAACGCTTGAATTTCCAGGTGGCGCCAGGAACAAGTCCTTTTTTTTCTCCGGGAATATCAATCCCCAAATAATCACCAAGGCCGAACAATTTGGCATACTTGTTTACACGGTTAATGCCCAGGCCACGAATGTTTTGCCAACCGCCACCGACGGTATAGAAGAAAACATCACAACTTTGAGCGATAGCCTTTTTAACATCTGTTATTCCGTGAACGCTCCAATCGGGAAAACGCCACTGACCAATACTGATTTCTCCGTGGCAATTAACAGTAGTATGTTCGTCAATTACACCCTCCTGTAAAGCGGCGGTGGCCACCAGAGGTTTAAAAGTTGAGCCGGGGGGATAGAGACCGGCAATGGTTCTGTTGATGAGCGGTTTGAAGGGATCGTTAAGGAAAAGTTTGTACTTTTCCGGAGAGATTCCTTGGGAAAAATCGTTATCATCATAACTGGGATAGCTGACCATTGCCCGTACGGCGCCGTCTCGCGGATCCAGAGCGACAACAGCCACGCCGGTAGCGTCTTTATTTTCAGACATAATTTTTTCCGCTTCCTGATATATTTTTTCTTGCAACTTGGCGTCAATATTTAAAAGAGCGTCATAACCTTTTTGGGGGATTTTAACTCCCAAGTCGGCCACTATCTGCCCGCGAGAATTTACTTCAAATCGGTGCTTGCCCGGTACGCCGTGCAAATACTTTTCGTAAGTTTTTTCCAAACCGTTTTTTCCCACGTAATCTATCAGTAGGTAATTGGGATATTCTTGCAATTCTTCTTTGGTTATCTTGCCGGTGTAGCCGATGATATGAGCGCAGACGCGCCCCAAAGGATATTCGCGGTGAGCGCTTTTGGTGATTACCAAACCGGGAAAATCATTCATTTTCTCCGCCAGTTTTAGAGCCAGATTTCTGTCCAGATAATCAACCAATTGATAAGTTTGTTGACTGTTGGGAACGGCTTCCCATAATTTTTGCAAAATTTCTTCCCTGTCTTTTTGCAAGAGTTGAGACAACTTTGTCGCCATCTCCGGCCAAGAAGTTTGGGGCGGTAGATAGGCGGGAATAAAATCCAATTCAAAACTGGGAATATTGCGCGCCAGAATTATTCCATTTTTATCTTTAATAATTCCCCGAGCAGCTTTAATAACATCTTCTCTGATACGATTGCGATTGGCCAGCTGTTGATAATGATGACCATTGAGAATTTGCAAATAAAAAAGACGCGCAAAAACAATCAAAAAGAAAATCAGGATTAGGGCGGAAAAAATTTTGTGATGCCAATGATTTTTTTTCCGTAGAATTCTTTCGGAAGTTTTTTGCACGAAAGAGAGACTATCCAGCGGATTTTCTATTTCATAGGCTTTGTATCTTTTACGAGTCATTTAGTTTGAGATTTAACTTTTACCGGTTATTTTGATTTTCTGAAGAAAATGTGAAGCGAGAATAGCTGTAGTTGCCCCCAGTAAAATTTTTTCCGAAAAGAATTTGTCTTGCCAGATAAAAAGCAAACTCCAAGCATTTTTTTGCGTCAGAAAGAGAGCCAGATGGATAATCAAGTAAAAAACAATGAAAAAGAAAAAATAGTAAAAAAAATTTCCAAATTTTCCGGTTTTTTCGTCTAGGAAAAAAATATGCATAATCTTGGCAAAAAAATAGAAAATTCCCGTTAAAATCAAGACAGAGAAGAAAGGCAGAGGAAAAAGAAAATATAGGTAGAGAAAGGTGGTCAGTAAATGAAAACCAAGCAGTTGTCGGTCGGTAAAAGTTCCCTTTTTAATAAATAGTACGATCAGTAAACTGAGGGAGAAATAAGGAAAGAATAAACTTTCCGGCAGAAGCGCCGACAAAAAAGAAAAATCCAAAAAGAAAAAAACGATATAAAGTAATATTTTTCCTTTGAGGGAATGACTGATGGTATCTGTAAACATATTCCTTATTCTTTAACTACCCAAACTAAATATAAATCATTTAAATCTCTGGGAGGGATAATAATCGCCTCTTGAAATAATTGGTCGGGGGTGGGGTTGACCTCCTCAACGTAGCCGATGAGTAAGTTGGGCGGCAAAGAGTCGCTCAACTCGGAAGTTACAACTGTGTAACCTTTCTTAACTTCAACAGTTTGTGGAATCATTTTCATAACCACCGAAGTGCCATATTCACCGCTGACAACTCCCTGTCCTCCACTTTCCACAATTTTACCGTTGACCCTAAAGTTATTGTCGGTAATTAGTTGCAGTTTGGAAATTTTATCTTCTACGGCCACCAGTTTACCAATCAGGGCGCCCTTGCCGACCAGGACAGCCATATTTTCTTTGAGACCGTCACGTCTGCCTTTGTTGATATAAAGATTTTTGGAAAGCCTTTCTCCTTGCTGACCGACAATCAAGGCCGGTTCCAGTTTATATTTTTGACGGGGAGCCAGTTTTAGTTCTTTATGAAATATTTCATTTTCTTTTTCCACTTCTTGTAACTTGGCCAATTTCCCCCGCAATTCTATGTTTTCTTGCGCCAAAAATTGATTTTCTTTTTTCAGGCGACCTATTTCCCTAAATAGATTTATTTTATCTTTGATGAAGTGCCCGCCGCCGGCGAAAACTTGCATGATTGGTTTTGTCAGATAACTGGTCTTGTTACGTAGCGTTTGACTAAATTGACCAGGCAGCAGAAAAAGGAGAACAAATAATGAAATTAGCGCAAGTAAAGAGAGGTTCTGATTTTTTTTCATGGTCGTTGTCTTTTAGAGAGTTTTTTGAAAAATCAAAACTGAAATTGAAAAGAATTCTCTTGGCAGAAAATTTTTATTTTATTTTCATTTCTTCCGTTTCCAAAAGAACATCCTTCAATGTTTCCAAGTCCTCCAAAACAATTCCTATGCCTCGTACGACGGCTGTTAAAGGATCCTCCATTTTTTGGACGGGCATCTCGGTCTGTTCAGCAATCAGTTTGTCTAACCCTTCTATCAGTCCTCCGCCACCGGCTAGAACGATCCCTCTTTGCATAATATCGCCAATCAATTCCGGTGGAGTCTCTTCCACAGCCGCTTTGATATTGTTGATTATGATTTTTAATGACTTGGAAATAGCTCTTCTGACATAAGCTTTGTTGACATAGACTTCCTTGGGTAAACCGCTGATGAGGTCGCGCCCACGAATTGGCAATTCTTTTTCTTCCGAGTTTTCCAGTTTGTAGGCATTACCGATGGCGATTTTAATTTTTTCCGCCGATCGTTCTCCCAAGAGGAGATTGAATTTGTCGCGAGTGTAATTTATGATGTCTTCGTTCATTTTATCGCCGGCTCGCCGTAAACTACGACTGGTTACCACACCTCCCAAAGAGATGACTGCTACTTCGGTGGTTCCCCCGCCAATATCTACAATCATATTGCCGGCCGGTTCTTGTACCGGTAAACGAGCGCCAATGGCGGCCGCCATCGGTTCATCTATAAGGTAGGCTTGACGAGCGCCGGCGTTAATGGCCGCATCAATAACCGCTCGTCTTTCCACTTCTGTTACTCCGGAAGGAATGCCAATGATAACACGAGGTCGATTTAAGAACGAAAACGATTTGGACATCACTTTTTCCATAAAATATTTCAACATCTGCTCGGTGATCTCAAAATCAGAAACGACGCCATCCACCAGAGGCCGACTAACCACAATGTGGGCCGGCGTTTTACCGACCATTTTTTGCGCTTCTTTGCCAATGGCTAAAATTTGACCGGTTTTTTTGTTAACGGCCACCACTGAAGGTTCATTAATGACGACACCTTGATTTTTAACATAAACCAAGGTATTGGCCGTGCCCAAATCTATGCCGATGTCTTTGCTAAATCTATCGGATATTTTTTTAAACATTTTTTTCGTTTTGAGTTTGTTTAGTCATCCCGCTTCCCCAACTGTAACGCTCCTTCTCCCCATTAAACACTAAAAGACGGCTTTTGTAAAATCAGAGTTCTCCCTGCAAAAGTTTGTTTAGTCTCTCTTTGATTTTTTCCGTCTCTTTGGCAACAGAAGTTGTTTCTTTTTTGTTGTTTTCGGTTTTTTCTTTAGTTTCCGTAGAGGCGATAGCGGTTTTTTGAGTCGCTTGCTTATTGTTTTCCGACTTTTCTTTTTTGGATTTTTCCGGGATAGGTTTTTGAGATTCTTCTTCTGTAGTCAAAGAAGACAAACTTGTCTTTTTTTCTTCTTGTTGCAAATAAAACTTATTGTCGGCGATTTCCTGTTTAATCAGTTCGGCTATTTTATCTTTGACTTGTCGTTGGGAGCGTTTATTTCCTGTTTCAGTCTTTTTTTTCTCAACGGATTTTTTGCTTGATTCTTTTTGCAGATAATCGTTTTCCATTTCTTGGTCAACAAAAATTGGCAAATTCTCCGGCACATCACCTTCTGCTCTAGCTGGTTTGACATCTTCCGTTTGCGATATTTTATCAGTCTCTGATTTTTCAGAGGGATATTTTTCGGCTGTGGCTGGCCGACTAACGGCAATAACTTTAGTTGTCGGATCCACATCGGCCTGATTAAATTTTATTTCTTTTTTGAGATCTTGTTTTACTTCATCTAGGATAACATTATTTTTTTTAACACCTTTTGTCTGTAAAGGAGTTAACTCTTGTCTTATTTTTTCCTTAACGATATTTTGATAGTTTTTTTGACGAGGAGGAAAAATTTTTAAATCAAGGTCTTTTTGCCAGATTAAATACCAACCCAGGATAAAGAATAACAAAGCTGTTAAAAACGAGGTAAAAAATATCTCAGCAGTGTAATTTATTAACTGGTTTTTTCGCAAACTTATGATTTTCAATTTTTCTCCTTGGGGGTAATAGTGTCCCAAGTTTTGCGAAATTGATTGACGCAACAGTTCAGCCTGAGCGCGAGCGATTAAAGGAGAATCAGCTTTGATTCGCAAACGAATAATGTCTGTTCCGGCAAAGTGTTTTATTTCCAAGTCTTCTTTTCTCACTTTCAGAGGTAAGGAATTTTTTTCTCCCAGTTTATTTGTTTCTCGCAAAAAATGAGGGCTGAGAATAATTCGTCGCCAATTTTTGATAAAATCATTACTCTGCCAATAATCACTCTTGACCGAACCGGGAACGATTAGTAATTCATCCTCAACGGCAAATTTGGGAAAAATAAAATTGCCGGCAATGAAACCAAGCATTAAACCGGCCAGCATGAAAATAAGCAGCGTTTGGTAACGATCCCTCAACTTTTTTATGATATTTTTGAGCATATTTCTTTTTCTCCAATTTAATCTTATCTGCCAAACAAAATCATCAGCAAGTGGTTCAGTATAACTTTTTTAAGAGTTTTGTCAAATTGATCGGCTATATTCCGAGTTTAAGAAGGAAGATTTTTTCCAATTGGGTGGCAAGGTTTGGTTTTGGAATATTTTTTTGGGTTTTTTAAGGAATTCTTCAAAAACCTAGCTTCTAGAAAATTATCCTGGAAAAACAAAAGTTCAAAAATTTATCCGCCAAATAGGCAGATTTTGTCTAGGCATTTTTGTTGGTTGGGGTCTTTGATGATTTTCGGTAATTTTTTAAATCCCGCACCAAGCTAATAATAAATATCACTGCAAACAGAAAAACTATCGGTCGCATCCATTCTTTGTATGGCATAAAGAATGCTCTGCAACCATATAGTAACAGGAAAAAACCAAGCGCTACATATTTTGGCAATAAACCATGTTTCCCTTGTTTTATTTCCGCCTCTCTTTTCTTAACTTCGTATATAGATTTGAATGGATTCATATCTACAATTTAATGTTTAAATTCCAATATAAACCGTGTTCCATATTTTCCTGAAAAGTTTTCTGATTGGTTCGGCGCAAATCCAGTAACGGCTATAAAAGTAATCAAAGGTTTTTTTGTACTCCTTCCATTTTCCTTTTTTTGTTTTAATCATTAAAACTTTCTGTCCATTTTTCTCAACATATTTTTGATTTTTTGGCATCCAAGGTTTTAATTTAATTCCTTTCTCTTTTTCTAAGTAGTCAACAACCTTTTGGCGATAATCTATGCCGTTACAACAGGCAATAATATTTGCCGGACTATCACCAGGGTCATCCTCAATATACCAAAATAAATATGGTTTTTCTTTTTTGGAATCACCAAACTTACCAATACGATTAAAAGGATCGACTCCCGCTTTAAGTAAATAATAGACAAAAGGCCAGCTATCTCCGCCGGTGTTGATAAGGTTAATATAATTTTTTCCGCTTTCGTTGGTATAATTCACATCAATCCCGTAATCCAAAAGAGTTTTGAAATTTTTGAGATTGCGGACAGAGGCAATTTCTTCAAGTACAGTCGTTGCATTTTTATCAACATTCAATTCTTCTTTAGTTGGTTTGTAATATTTTAAAATCATTTTCAACCATTCACTGTCTTTAGCCATACCGGCTATTTGCAATACATTGTATGCAACTCTACTAAATATTCTCGTCTTCAAATCCAAAGTCAAATCAATATCTTTCTTTTTAAGCAGATGAACAAAAGCTCTTTTATTGGCTCTGTTATGAGTTGATGAAACCAATAACCACATTAGAGGAGTCATTCCGTCTTTTCCTTGGTAATTAATATCCGCTCCTTGTTTAATTAATTCATCCATTTTTTCAGTTTGTCCTTTTCGGACAGCTTTCATAAAATCCTGCATTAATTTATTGTCAGGGAACCATCTTTTTGGAGAGCGAATAACTCTAAAAATTCTGTAAACAGCTTTGATTGTCCAGAATATTAGAATTGTTAGAATAATATATATGATAAACTTAAACATGTTTTTTGGTTAATTGTTAGAATTTGCCATGAGCAACTATTCCCTTTAAAAGCTGGGCTATTTTGGCCTGAATAGTAAATGTTCTAGGCATCTCTTCTCCAAAAATAATAACCTTATTAGCCGGATTTGGTGATATTCTACTGAATAAACTGTCTACTCTGATTTGAGTGGCATTGAGAGCGTCCCATTTATTTACATAGGCATAAATATTTTTTTCGCTAACACCATGCACCTTGGCCTTTTTTAGAACCGCATTCCTTAGTCCCGCCGGATTAAAAATATATGTATCCACTCCGGTAATCTTTCCAATCAACCTACCTATTCCCCCTCCTTTAGAGTGCCCGGCAATTTTTAAAGCTTTTAGGAAATCCTCTTGATTTTGAATGAGGTTGGCTAATTTTATAGCAGCATCATGTTGGGGAGATTTAAATCCCGCCCAGTTCATTATGTTAGCAGTCCAATCTTTAATGCTTGAAGGATTTGTCCCAGCCGGAGATAGAATGGTTTGTTTTGTTTTGGGGTTGTGGAATAATACCGACTTAGACCTATTTAAATATTTATTTACTTTTCTCCACTCACTAAGTCCAATACTTTTAGCTATCCCAGCATCATTAACTACTCCAAATCCATCAGGAATCTCTTTAAATGATTTTAATGACCGTCCGGCCTCTCTGGCTTTAACAATGTGTCTTGAAACTTTGGCAAAAGGCGCATAAAATTCCCTAGCTTCAGCAAGAGCTTTGGTTTCTTTTGTAACGGTTACTCCTATTTTTCCGGCTTTAAAACCTTGTCTGACAAAAGCTGTAGCGCTTCCTATTCCCGGAATAATTGATAAAGTTTTCCAGCCGGCTAACTTCCAATTTTTATCTTTGGCGTACATAACAGCCGCACCAAAATCAAGAACTCCTCCAACTACATCAAGAGCTAGTGCTGCCGGAGTACCAATGCCGGTTAAATAAAGTCCTCCGGAAATCATTCCTAGAGTGTCGCCGGTCTGATCTAAAGCATATCTAATTTTATGCTCCCTGGAATCTTGTTCTTTAAATTCATTATACCATCTTTTACCAAGCCAACCAATTCCTCTTCCGATAGCTATTGGTGGGAGTCGTTTGGCTATATTCCAAGCATGATTTAGAACGGTTCTGTTTGGATGTGTTTTGAAATTATTCCAAGCACTTCTTCCCCAATCCTTAACTCTGCTCCACCAAGTTTTCTTTGGTTTGTAGGGGTTGGCAGGAGTTAGGGTGGAAGCGTAGGTAGTAGAGCCAAGGAGTTTGCGGTACCAAGTGGTTTTGGTTGGTTGAGTGGAACAGTAATTGGATTGACTGAATTGACTTTGACTGGTTGAATTGTAACCCAAGTAAACAGGTTTGGTTTTGGAATAACCATCTTGATTTTTTTTGGAATTTTTTAAAGAATTTTTTAAGGAGTTTGCTTGTCGAATAGGCAGGCAAGGCTTCTGAAAATTACCTCTAAAAAACTTCCAAGAAAAATCTGAGAATGAGCCCTCTGTATCTCTTTATTTTTTTGTTAATTTATTCTCTCGATTGTTTTTGAAATGCTAGTTTTAAAATCACCAATGTCGTAAATATCACCAAAGTGCTTTCCAGAAACAATTTCCAATGAATATCATCTTCCAACATCATACAAATTCTCGTAGCCACAAAAACAGACCCTAGTCCTGCATAAATAAACCAACCCAAAGAAAAACCCTCTAATTGCTGTACAAATTCTTGATTGCTCTTAATATTTTGATACACTTTCTTGAATAGTTTCATTATTTTGTTTGTCAAAATTGGTTAATTTTTTCCGCGATTCTCTCTAGTATACTTGGCCTAAATGTTTTGAGATCTTTTTTGTATTGTTTGGTTTTTGTGTATTCTTGCCACTTACCGTCTTCTTTAAAAAACAAAACTTCTTCCCCATTTATTTTTTGATATTTTTCCTTTGGATCAAGATTTAATTTGAATTTTGCGCCATGTTTTCTTAAAAAGGAAACTACCTTTTGAAAATAATCAACTCCTTTGTTTTTAGCAACAACATAAGAAGGATGTTTGATGGACTCAATAAAACATAAATAGTCCGGGCGATTACGATCCTCTGGTTTCACAGATTCTGATTTACGATGACTTTTGCTGACATTCGACCAGTCTGCACCAGCTTTTAAAAGGCGATAGGCATATTTCCAGTGGTGACCATTATTGTTGAGAATGTTCCTGCCGGTAATACTATTTTTAAAATTTACATTTACACCATATCCCAACAACATTTTAAATTGAATTAAACGATCATAAAAAATTGTTTGAGTTATTGCTGGAGAATTGTAACTATTTTTATGTTTATCTAATTCTCTTACTGTCGGTTTATAAACTTCTAAAAAAATCTTTAAATACTCCGGTGATTTAATAGCCGAAGCTAATTGAACAAAATTGTAATCATACATTTTTTCAAATTCTACAAACGGATCAGCTCCATTTTCAAGTAAAAATTTTAAGCTCCTTAATATTTTTTTTGTTTTGAAGTTGTAATATATTAACCAAATTAAGGGAGTTAATCCATTAGATCCCTTGGTATTAATATCAACTCCTTCGTCAAGTAATTGCTTTAATTTATCTATTTTTCCGCGGCGGATGTACCAACAAAATTTTTGCACTTTTTTATCCTGAAAATATTTTTTGTGTGTTCGGTTGTAATAAATGACATATTTATAAAAAAACAACCCAGCTATGATCAAAGATAGTGCTAATATGGTTGGCAAGAATAGATAATATATTATTAATTCCATAAATTTTCTTTAATTAGTTAATCCCATGTCTGTGAATGCCATAAACAAATTTAAGAACTCTGGATCTCAAATTATATTTTGGCAACATATTCCAGTGACTTTCACCATATTTAATTATTTTTCCAAATTGTTTTGGAAATATTTTTTTAAGCAGGCTTTCTGTTTGTAGATAAGTTAAGGCATCTCCCGTCTTTACAAAATCAATACTTTCTCCAATAGCACCATCTAACCATCTTTTGTGCGCAAAAGCTGTATTAAAAGTGTATGTTTTAATCCCATTTGGTAATCCGATAATTTTAGCCTTGGCTCCGCCAAGAGAATGTCCGACTACTGCTTGAATTTTATTACTACTATTTTTGATTATTTCTGCTAATTCCCGCGCTGCTTTGTGCTGTTTAGATTTGAAGCCGAAAACATTTTTAAAATCATCAAACCAGTCACCGAGCTTAGTAACTCTTGTTCCTCCGGAAGTTAGAATGAATTTTTTAGTTGTTTTGTTGTAAAAAACCGATGTGCGGGAGCCTTCCAATGTGCTTTTTTCAACATTTAAAGCAGATTCTATAAATTTATAATCCTCAATCCTTTCAAACCCTCTATACCTTGTCATTTTTTCAAAATTTTGCTCATATCCAGCTTTAGCAAACCATTCATAAAATTTCCCTTCCTTAGTTAATGTGTCGCCAACCCTACCAACACCGCGAGCTACCCCTACTTCTTCAACGCCGTATTTAACCACTCGACCAACTTGCATTATATCTCCAAAGACGGGAACTGCTCCGGTAGCCATAAAGCTGGCCTTCTTCCAGTCGCCTTTCATGAGATACATACCGGAACTAATTAAATCACTAATTGATCCAACAGCTGTTGTTACGACCGCCGGAACAACACCTATTCCTGTCGTCCCCATTGACAACGAAGTGACTGCCGTGGCCCCACTGACTGTGTTTACAATTTGATGTACTTTATCAAAAGTATCTTTACTTCTGTAGCTATCATACCATAATTTTCCTCCCCAACCAATTCCTCTTCCGATAGCTACAGGGGGTAACCATTTGGTTGTGTTCCAGGTATTGCGTAAAATAGATTTAACCGGATGTGCCTTAAAATTATCCCAACTATTTTTCGCTATGTCCTTAACTTTACCTAACCAACCTTTTTTAGGCTGATAAGAATTAGTAGTTGAAGCCCAGGCAGTAACACCAAAGAGTTTTTGGTACCAAGGGGTTTTGGTTTGTTGAGTGGAACAGTAATTGGATTGACTGAATTGATTTTGACTGTTTGGATTGTATCCCAAGTAAACCGGCTTGGTTTTGGAATATCCTTCTTCTTTGGAATAGTATCCGGAATAACCATTACCATGGGAATCAAACCATACTCCGGCGGTTTTGTTTTTAAATCTGTTTGTTTCTTGATCTCTTCTTTCCCACTCTTGTTTTCTTTTTTCTTCTTGTTTTAATCTGGTATAGTAAGCTCTTCTTTGGGTTTCTCTTCTGGCTTGTTCTCTTCTTCTTTGTTCTTCTCGTCTTTTTTTTGCTTTCTTCTCCGCTTTCCGGTAAGCCTTTTTGGCTTTTTTCTTGAGTTTTTGGAGAGAATCTTTTAGTTTGCTTAAAACAGACAAACCGAGAGAGAAATCAAGATTAAAGGAAGAAGCTATTGTTTGCGGAGAGATGGTAGCGGGAATGAGAGAAAGATAATAATCTAAATCAGAATTGTCCTTATTGGCTATTTGTTCATACTCTTCTCTTAAAACAGCTTGGGACAGTTGTTTTTGGTAAACAGCTCTTTCTTGACGGGCTTGTTTGATTAAGGAATCTTTAAAGGCTTGAGCTTCTTTTAAAGAAGCTTGATATTCTCTCTGCGCTTGTTGTTGTTCTTGGACCAAAAGATTAAACTGTTCTTCATATTGTTTAAGAATGTTTTTAGCTGACTGATAGCTTTGTTGGTAAGCTTTTTTCAGAGAACCGTATTTGAGATACTTTTTCAGATATTTACGATATTTCTTCCGGGCAGAACTTAGCTTGTTATTGTATTTTTTGTATTTCTTTCTATTGTGTCTATACTTTTTAACTTTCTTGAGGTATTTCTTTATCTTTTTGGCATATTTCTTTACTTTCTTTTTGTACTTTCTGTTTTCTTGATAGGCTTCTTTTAGATCTTTGACTTTTCTTTTCATCTTGTCTAAAGACTGTTTGGCCTCAGAAACTTTAGCCTTTAGAGCGTTTAAGAGAAGCAAAGAATTTTTAACCAATCCTTTAAAAACAGTCTCCGCTATTTGCATTGTCTTTTGGTAACGGTTGTCAATCCTAACCTCCGCTTCCTTTTTGGCCAACAGGCTTGATTGATAAAGTTCTTTCAGATAGTTCTTTCTTTCTTCTCTGGTCAGAAAAACCAAAGGGGAATGAGCAAAAAGATAATCAAGGTTGTCTTGGTAAACTTTTGTCTTTTTTAAATCCTCTTGATAGTTAGTTTCTATTTCCCTTTGTTTGTTTTGATAAATATTGGTTAAAGAAACCAAATCCTCTTGGTATTTTCTTTTAGCTTCTTCTGCCAATTCATTGTTGTAAACGGGAGAGACAAGGTTGTTTAGATTGGCTTGCAAAACCGACTCTTCTTGTTTTAGAGAGTTTAGCTGATTGGAAACACTATCTAAACGAGCCAACTGTTGTCTGAGTTGGTTGTATAATCTGGCTTGTTCTATTTTCTTTTTTTCGTAAGAATTGTATTTTTCTCTTTCTCTTCTCGCTCGGTCTTTATGGGCTTTGTATCTTTTTTTGTATTTCTTGTATCTTTTTTTATACTTCTTTTTGTGTTTCTTTTTGTATTTTTTCTTGTATTTCTTGTATTTCTTTTTATTGTGTTTGTATTCTCTTCTCTCTCTGTCATAAGCCAGACGATGTTCTTTTTCTTTTCTTTGGAAGTAGTTAAAGTTGGCTAGAGCTTGTTGTAATCTTTGTTTTAGAGATATTCTTTGGTTTAATTGATTGCTTAGATGGGTAATTTTCTCTTTAACAGCCTTTAGCTTGCTATTCAAACCATTCTTAAGGGATTGATAGTTGTTTAGCTTGGTTTGGAATTTGTTTTTTAGGGATTTAAGGAATTGTTGGAGTTTGGCGAGAAGGTTTTTCTTTTTAAGAAGAAAGTCTTTCTCATTCTTCAACAACAGTTTCCTTTTCTTTCGCTCCACTTCCGCTAAGAGATGAAGATAGCTTTGATAGGTAAGAAGCAGGAAACGATTGCTTCTTAAATCAGAGGGGGAGCCAAGGAAGTAGGAGAGATAAAGGGAAGAAAGGTTAGAGAGGAAAGAAGAAGAGAAAACTCTTTTATTCGCTTCCTCTCCTCTTTCTTTGTTTTCTATTTTTACATTATTCTCTCCATTTTTTCCTCCACTCTTTTTTTCATTCTCTCTTCCGCTTATTTCCCCATTCTTTCCTTCATTATTCGCTTCATTCTTTCCTTCACTCATTTCTTCTGCCAACGGAGGCAATTGCGCCGGCAGTTGGTTATGAAACCCTTGGTAGGTGGGAGGATCTCCGATTTGGTTGTCTTGGGTCAGAGGCGGTTGAAAAAGAGGAGCGGAGATAACAACCTTGGGCAAGAGAGAAGAAAGAAAAAAGGCCGTCAGCAAGAAAGAGCTGAAGGCCCTAGAATATCTTTTTCTAAGAGAAAAACCAAAAGAAGAATTCATACTTTGAATTTGAGATAAAAGGAATTAAAGTATTTGTTTTTCTTTTGGTTTTTTTCTTTTTGCAATTCTTTTCTT